>JANLYZ010000236.1:0-6326 GCA_031365905.1 Chloracidobacterium sp.
AGACTAAAGCTTTGTCGGACATTGCATTCTTGACACTCCGTTGACGCCTTCGCATAATAACTGCCCCGCATGCGGATGTGGCGGAACTGGCAGACGCGCAGGTCTCAGAAGCCTGTGATGGTGACATCGTGGAGGTTCAAGTCCTCTCATCCGCACCAACTTCGTTAACAGTAGGGAGCGAGCCCGCGTCTTAGATCTCAGATTGGGATATTGGAATTTGCGGGCTCGCTTTTCATTGCCTATTTTTGGAACCACTCTGCCGCGGCGGCGTATAACGAGAGTCGCCGTGCTTTTCGTATCCGGGAACCAGGCGTAGCGGTGTCTCCCAACAACAAATTCAGGAACATAGCCAAAATGGGGGTCGTCAAAATGAACGCTGAAAGAGTTGCCGAGATCAATTCGGAAGTCGAGTCGAAGGGAAAACACCGCGCCCACCGCAGGGAATCATTTGCACCGATGTCGCCGGTTCAACTAAAAATAGCGCAACGGCCCGTGCGCAACCGCTTCCAGCGACTGTTCGATCTCGCAGATTCACTGCTCAGAGAAACGGATTCGCTCGCTAACGACCAGGCGTTTACCGAGGAATCCAATCGCTGGCAAACCCTGAATCTTTCCGAAGGCATAGATTTCTATGATGAGGTCAAGCGATTTGAGACCGGCCTAATCAAACTGGCGCTCGATCACACGCGCGGACACCAGGCTCAGGCCGCGAGACTGCTGCAAATAAAACCTACGACACTGAATTCCAAGATCAAGCTTTACCAGATTGAGTACTGATCCGCAGGAAAGGCATTCCTGCCTGTCCGGCAATAATGTAGGGGCACAGCATGCCGTGCCCCTACAAGTTTTCAACCGGACGGGACAGACAAGAATGTCTGTCCTACTTCCTACTAGTTGACTGCCTGTGAAGAATCATCCGCCTGCGGCTCCCGGCCATCGGAGACTGTCAGTTTTTGCTCGTCAAAGAGGTTCGAGTCAACCAACGTTTGCACCCAATATTGCCCAGCCGCCGGAAAAGTTACGTTAACAAAGAAACTGATGTTGTCGGCAAAACCACCGGGCGTGATCTGCAGGTTGGTGGGTTGCGAGGCAACAATATGTTGCTGACGATCTGGTGTCAGGATTCTAACCTCGGAAAGATGCGTGCCCTCACCGCGCCAATGATTGACCACCGCAAACTTGATCAAGGACACGGGGATCTGCTGCACCATGATGTTTTGAAAAACTCCCATGAACGAAAGCTTGTTGCCTGCCTCAAGGCGAACGTCGTCACAGAAGAGCGTGTAGAGCAGTTCCAGTTTCTCGTCTTTATTAATTGATGCTGACATAAATTCTCCTGACAAAAATACTAATCGATTTCAACCCATTCCGATGCCTCGATCCCAAACTGATCCTTAGCCTCGCGTTTTGCTTCTTCAATAGTCCCATGCCAGGAGTCGTTCGAGTAGTCTCCGTTGGCAGACTTCCATTCCAAGATGTATTCGTCAGCCCCCTTAAAAATGCGAACATCAAAGAGCGATTGCGTAGGCCGCGTGGGTGGCGGTGTGGAGGCATCGGATGGAAGCCAGCCACTCGATTTATCGCCGCCGATCTCAACGGACTTTCCAATTACCTGTTGAATCACCTTCACGGCCACAACCCTACACTGATGGTCGATATTAACCTAACAGCTCCTTGAACGCTGCCTCGTCGATTACGGTCACGCCGAGTTCGTTGGCTTTATCAAGCTTAGATCCTGCTTCCTCACCCGCAACCACGTAATCTGTTTTCTTGCTGACTGAAGAAGTAACCCGGCCTCCGCGCGCTTCGACCGCCCCGCGCGCTTCATCGCGATTGTATCCGGCGAGCGTTCCCGTTAGGACAAACAGCTTGCCCGCCAGTGTGTCGTCGGTTGGCTCGCTGCTCTGTTCCATCTTCGTCGTGACCCCTGCGGCTGCTAATCGCCGGCAGAGTTCGAGATTGCCGGGATCGTCGAACCAGTCGCGCACACTTTGCGCTACGGTCAGGCCAATCTCGGGCACATCGTCAAGCTCCTCAACCGTCGCTTTGCTGAGCGCGTCGAGCGAACCAAACTGGCGCGCGAGCGTTGTCGCCGTGCGATCGCCAACGTGGCGCAGTCCGAGCGCGTAAATAAGATTCGCAAGCTCGCGCTGCTTGCTGGCTTCAATTTGCGCCAACAGATTCGACGCCGACTTCGTAGCCATGCGCTCGAGGCTGGCAATATCGTCGAGTGTCAAACTGTAGAGGTCGCCGGCGTCATGAACCTTGCCGCTTTGAACAAACTGCTCGACCAGCGACTCGCCCAGTCCTTCAATACGCATCGCGCGACGGGAAGCGAAGTGGAGCAAACGTCCCATCAGTTGCGCCGGACAGCCGGCCGCGACGCAGCGCGAAACCACTTCGCCGTCGGGTTTCGAGACTTCGCCGCCACAGACCGGACACTTCCTTGGCATTCGAAATGGCTTCTCCGCTCCGGTGCGCTTCGACTCGATGACTTTCAGCACTTTGGGAATTACGTCGCCGCCTTTTTCAATCAGCACCCAATCGCCAATGCGAATTCCCAAACGCTTGACCTCGTCCGGGTTGTGCAAGGTAGCGCGCGCAACGGTAGTGCCGGCAAGAACAACCGGCTCAAGATTAGCGACGGGCGTCAAGGCGCCGGTTCTCCCAACCTGCACCGCGATCGAGAGCACGCGGGTAGTTGCCTGTCGCGCGGCATACTTGTAGGCGATAGCCCAGCGCGGCGCCTTGTTGGTCGTCCCGAATTCATCCTGCAGCGCGGTCGAGTTGACCTTTACGACCAATCCGTCAATCTCGTAGTCCAAATCGTCGCGCTGCGCTTCGATCTTGCCGGCAAACTCGATCACCTCTTCAATCGTCGTGCAAAGCTTTCGCTCCGGACTGACTTTGAAGCCGGCGCGTTCCAACCAATCGAGTGCTTCCCAATGCGTTGCGAAAGGCTTGCGGTCGCCGGCCAGCAGATCATAAGCAAACATTTCGAGTTTGCGGCTGGCCGTGATCTTCGGATCAAGCTGTCGGATCGTGCCGGCAGCGGCGTTGCGCGGATTTGCGAAGCGCGACTCGTCCTGGTCCTCGCGTTGAGAGTTGATGCGCTCAAAGACTTTTCGCGGAATGAAAACTTCACCGCGCACTTCCAGGCCTGCGCCTCCAGATTTCAGACTTGAGACTTCAGATTTGAGATTTGAAATTTGAGACTTGGAATTTGAGATCTGCGATCGTAGCTTGAGCGGAATGCTGCGAATCGTGCGCGCGTTTAGAGTCACATCTTCACCGACGCGACCATCGCCGCGCGTCACGCCACGCATCAGCACCTGATCTTCGTAATGCAGCGACAGCGACAGCCCGTCGATCTTCAACTCCGCAACATAAGCGACGCGCTTGCCATCCGCCAACCGCTGGCAACGCAAATCGAAAGCGCGCAGCTCCTCAATGTTATAGCTGTTGTCGAGCGAGAGCATTGGGCGGCGATGAACAACCTGGGAAAAACCTTCGGCCGGTTTGCCGCCAACGCGTTGGGTAGGACTGTCTGCCGTTATTTGATCAGGATGTTGTTGCTCAAGTTGCTGGAGCTTTAGGAGCAGCGCGTCGTATTCGGCGTCTGATATCTCGGGGTTGTCATTGACGTAATAGAGTTCTTCATGACGTCGGATCTCTTCCCGCAGTTTTTCGATCTGCTGTCCGACTGTTGCTGCTTTCGCCAACGCGCCCATCCCTCCCGATCGAACTCGGCCTCAACTACGCGTGGTTGTAGCTCGCGCTTCCCGAATTCCACTCACTTTCGTCATTCCGCTCGTTCTAGGTTTGGATTCCGCCGACTTGTGCTCACCAAGCTTATGAATGACCCGTCCAATGAACTTAATACTCTGGAGAAAATCATCAACGCGAATGTTTTCATCCGGCCCATGCGGATTTGATCCGGCATAACTAATCCCGAAAGACGCAACCGGCGTCGGCGGTGACGACGCTCCGCAAACCGCGCCCACCGGCCCGCTTGAAGGATCCATCGGATAAACCAAGGGAGCGCTGCCGTAAATTTCTGTAGCAGCATTGATGACTGCGCGAGCTACCGAAGAACTTCCCGACGACTTTGCCAGCGGTGCACTGCCGAGTTCGATTATGTCGATGTCCTTGAACCCGCGCACGTCGAGATGGGCTCGTAGTAATTCGAGCACTAGTTCGGGAGTCAGATCCGGCACCAGACGAAAATCGAGCCGAGCCATGGCCGTACTCGGAAGCACTGTCTTTACGCCGGCCTCCGTGTGGCCGGTGTGAATTCCACAGATCGTGCAGGTCGGGCCAAAGATGTGTTCCTTCACGAGCGCCGGTCCCTTGAGCGAGCGCACCCAACTCCCAATACGGAATTCCTTTTTCAATCCCGCTTCGTCAAGTTCAATTGCTTTTAGTGCTTCGTTGTCTTCGGCGCTAATTGGGGCGATGCAGGACGAAAAACCATCGATCGTGATCACGCCCTTCGGCGAAGTTATTGTCGCCAGCGCTTGCACCAAACGCCACGCCGGATTAGGAACGATCGCGCCCCACTTTGAATGCAGGTCGATGCGGGCGCCGTGGGCCCGCAATTCCAAAAATTGGATTCCCTTGAAACCGAGACTGATTACAGGTCGCTCCTTAGTATCCTTATAGCCCTCGTCCCAGATGCATCCCGCCGCCGCAAACATCTCCGAGTTCTCAGCCGCGAAGCGATAAAGGCTTGGACTTCCTAAACCATCTTCACCGTCGACGAAAAACTTTAACGACACCGGCAACTTGCCAAATGTTTTCTGATACGCTTCCACTGCGGCAATGCGCGCCACCAGATCGCCTTTGCTGTTGGCCGCGCCACGAGCGTAGAGTTTGCCATCGATAATCGTCGCTGCAAATGGTCCGTACGACCAATCGCTCAGGTGTCCCACGGGCTGCACATCGTAGTGACCATAAACAAGAAAGCTCTGCGAACCACTGCCGCACTCGCCGTAGATAATCGGATAACCGTTGCCGAGGCGAAACGAGCGCGTGCCCATGCCGACGCGCTGCATCAGCTGTTCGACAGACTCGGCAACCGCACGCATGCCCGTGCCTCGCGCGGCGACGGAGGGCATGCGGCAAAGCGCCTGCAGCCGCTCTGTGAAACTGCGCGCGTGCCGGTCAACATAACGATCGAAGCGAGTGAATGGCATTCTTGCATTCCGCGGACTGACTCTTTAACTCGAAGGGTTACCCAGAAAGTAACCTGGCTTTTGACTCGTAGTTTTTTCGCTGGACTTAATACTCCTGGCGGCTCAAGTGCCAGGTTACTGGGATTGTAAGTCTCCCTCTGTATAGAGCAAGTAGCGCGGCGCGTCTGCGGAACGCTCGAAGCCAGCAGCAACCAGGCCCGTGGCAAACGCCTGCTGAAACCGAGCGCGCACACGCAACTGCTCCTGCCTCGCCTGCACGGGATTCTCCCGGCATAGTTTGGGCCAGTCGGTCGGGATTTCAATCGTCGCTTCCGGTTTGACCGGCAGAGTATCCCCCGGCGTAATGCTGCCCTTAGCCAGCCTGATCACTCGCGGCGACTGAAGTTGCCACTCAGCAAATAAACGATCGCTATCGATTCCCGCGGGTGCAACCTTGGCGACCGACGGGCTGGTCGCATAGTCAGTTCCGTAAAAGTTTTCTGCATACTTGCTGACCGTTACGCCGAGGCGGTTCAGATTGAAGTGCGCATTGCGAGCTTGCAGTGGATCCCAGGTCCATTTGATGAAACTTCTGCCCTCCTGAATCGCTCGCTCACGCTGGCTCCATTTGAGTCGCGCGCCTACACCCTGATTTTGAAAGGCCGGATCGACCGCCATCATATGGGAATAACCAAAAACCTCTGCGCCACAAACCGCGGCCAGATGATGAACGAAGCCAACCAGTCGGTCGCCAACAAAGGCACCCAAGGTCCAACCTCCGGCTTGTCGGGAAACGATCAAATGACGCCGCGGCGAGATTTCAAGATCAGGAAGTGCAAAAACTTCGCGCTGCAGCCGAATGCAGTTGTCGAACTCATCGATGTCGGTGCATTCGCGAATTAGGAAGTCTGGCATTTTTGGGGAATGCAAAAGCGCCACAGATTCTCACAGATATTCCAGGATCAGACTGCCGAGGAATGGCTCGTTCTCTTTCGGCTCATTTGATCTGATCCGCGTAAGTCTGTGTTCATCCGTGGCTCATATCGTTCATGATCTTGGTTGACCCGCCGGCAACTCTATCACTGTTCGTAAACCGGCAGGCTTGAGATTCTCAAGCGTTACCATGCCCTTCAAAAGTTCGAGCAGCCGCCG
>JANLYZ010000278.1:0-4463 GCA_031365905.1 Chloracidobacterium sp.
AGAGGCAGACAGGATGTCTGCGCTCCCAGTTAACGTACGACGCCACTCAGCGGGCTCGAGGCGCTGGCGTAAAGTCGCTTCGACATACGGCCAGCGAGGTAGGCCAGTCGTCCACCCTCTATTGCTAGTTTCATCGCTTCCGCCATCTTTGCTGAATCCTGTGCTTCGGCAATTGCGGTGTTCATCAACACGGCATCTGCGCCGAGTTCCATAGCAATCGCCGCGTCGCTAGCGGTGCCTACGCCGGCGTCAACAATTATCGTCGCATTGGGAAGTTGTTCGCGCATGATTCGCAGGTTCGCCGGGTTTTGAATTCCCAGCCCGGAACCGATTGGCGCCGCCAGCGGCATCACGGCCGGACAACCTGCGTCCAACAATTTCTTCGCCATAATCAGATCGTCAGTGAAGTAAGGAAGGACAATAAATCCTTCGCAGGCCAACACGCGTGCGGCTTCAAGCGTCTGTTCGTTGTCGGGAAACAGCGTGGTCTGATCGCCAATTACTTCCAGCTTGATTAGATCGGTTCCCAGCGCTTCGCGCGCCAGACGCGCCGTGCGAATAGCCTCTTCGGCGGTGTAGCAGCCGGCGGTGTTTGGAAGAATTGCGAGCGCGGGATCAAGATGATCGAGAAACGATTCGCTGCTGCGATCAAGCGGGACACGCCTGACGGCCACGGTAACCAGCTCGGCGCCAGACGCGCGGTGGGCCGCCTTCATCTCATCGAAGCTGCGATACTTTCCGGTGCCGATGATGAGTCGCGACGTGAACGCGCGCCCACCAATTTGAAACTTCTCAGAAGGAGCTGCTGCTGGTCTTGACATGAATAAATTATAAGACTTCCTGGTGACGGCAGGAAACGTAGACGCAAACTAACAGTTTGCGTTACAGCCGCCGCCGACAAAATGCACTATCTCCACGCTGTCGCCGGCGTGCAGGAAAGTCTCTTGCCATTGAGCGCGGCGTACTACGTTATGGTTCAGTTCGATTGCGATCTTCTCGGCTTTAAGATCCAGGATGGCGATCAGTTTCGCCAGCGAGAGGTCTTCCGTTACTTCCCTAGCTGCGCCATTGACTTGAATGTGCAAAGTTTATCCTCAAGTGGCGGGATGAATCACGCGCCGCACTTCAATCGTTTCGCCCTTCACCACTGCGCGAGCCAGAACCGCGGCGCGTCCGGAGGTAAAGCTTGGCAGGGTAGCGGAAACACTGGCAACCCCATCGCGTTCAGTCTTCACCGAATATATCTGCGGTCGGAATGCGGTGCCCAATATCTTGACCGAAACCGCCACGCTTGCGAGCAGCTTCTCCTTCTTTCCCGATCGATCAGCTAGCAGAACCCTAATCACGGACTCTGCCCCAGCCTGAAACTCTTCCTCATTCAATATCGACAGGGACACGCCACTCTCCGGTTCCACAACGTCGCCCTCGGGCGATTCGCGACGTGGATCGTAAACCGTGTAAGCCGACACTTCAGCCTCGGGTTTTCGATCGGGCTCGGGAACGAGCCTCTCGTCCAGAGGCGCAGTATCACGACTGCGAGGTTCGTCGGCAATTGTCTCAGTTTCGCTAGCACTTACGTCCGCCGTAACTTCCTCCACTGACTTGCCGCCCATGCGTTTCAAATCCGCAATGCGACCGGCCCTGATTGCGGCGCAGATTAGTTGATGCTGCCGCTTGAGTCGCTTGCTCAGCACCTCTTCGTCAAAGCCCGCCGCGATCAGGTCCTCATAACGCGAACGCTTCGCCGCAAGGATCGCCCCGCCGACATACACTAGCGAGAGAAGCAGCGGCGACTCGAGGCCCTTGTCTTCCGTTTGCACGTGATAGACGACGCCCTCGTGTTCTATGTCGGTATTGAAGCCAGTGATCACAATCTTGAATCGATGGAAGTTCTGCTATTTTGCGGCTGGTCTTCAGGTAAGTTTCCTGAATCTGGATCGAAGTTAACACAGCCATTTTTGCAGGGTCAATCACGAAATTGTTTCGATAATAATCATCAGAAAGGTTGCTTGACACCCCAGATCACTTCGACTAGGATTCGGCTTGTACAATGATTCTCAATCTGGAAGCTGTCGAGCGATCTTTATTGAGACGCGCGTGATGCCAAGTTTGTCGGAGACAATCGTCTCGGGCGCCCGCCGATCTCGAATTTGGTTGAAGACGAGTAATGGATTTTCATCTTAACGATTATCTGCCGATCCTTTTGATCTTCGTCGTTGCGGGCGGCTTCGCTGTTGGCAACATCTTCATTTCGCAGTTTATCGGACAGCGCAAACACACGCGCACGAAGATGATGCCCTACGAGTGTGGCAAGGATCCGGTTGGCACTGCGCGCGAACGTTTCTCGGTCAAGTTTTATTTGATCGCGATGATTTTCATCTTGTTTGATATTGAAGTTATTTTTCTGGTGCCCTGGGCCGTCGTCTTCAAAACGCTTGCGAGCCCGGTTTTTGGTTTACGGAAGGTGGTCTATGTCGAGATGATGGTCTTTGTGGCGCTCCTGCTGGTGGGCTACGTCTATGTCGTAAAGAAGGGCGCGTTTGATTGGGGCGAAACCGCGCGTCGCGAAGCCGAGGCCGAAGCTCGTCTGCTCGGGGACATGGAAGCCCGGAACCGCGTGGCGAGGAAAACAGCCGCCTAGCAAACGCGCCAAGGGAAACTGCATGGGTTTAGAAAACATCATTGCCGAAGCGTTACCGGAAGTGTTGACCACGCGCCTCGATTCGCTGATCAACTGGGCCCGCAAGTCTTCACTGTGGCCGGCGACGTTTGGTCTTGCCTGTTGCGCGATAGAGATGATGAACGCAACCTCGTCCCGCAACGACCTGGCGCGCTTTGGCTCCGAAGTGTTTCGTGCCAGCCCGCGACAGGCAGACGTGATGATTGTTTCGGGCCGCGTCTCGCGCAAGATGGCGCCGGTGTTGCGACGCATCTACGATCAGATGCCGGAACCGAAGTGGGTGATTTCGATGGGCGCCTGCGCTACTTCGGGCGGTGTGTTTGATAACTACGCAATCGTTCAGGGCGTTGACAAGATTGTGCCCGTAGACGTTTACATCCCCGGTTGTCCGCCGCGTCCAGAGATGTTGATTCACGCAGTGATGATGTTGCAGGACAAGATCATGAAGGAATCGTCGCGGGATCGCAAAGACATCCCTGAGGCTGAGGCGCGCCTCGCGTCGGTCCCGGGCACACTGCCGATCACGGATGGTTCGTCGGTTCGCAATGTTCCGAGCGCTTCGACGGATGCGCGACCGTATTCTATTGCGTCCAGACACGAGCGCCGCCGCTCGTCTTAGTAGGACAGACTGACCAGTCTGTTCTTTGGTGGGGACCGGCAGGAATGCCTGTCCTACAAGAAAACAAAGAGAGCAGAGTGTCGCAGGCCACGACAAATCAAGATCAAACAGCGACGCCGTCCCAATTGGTGACGGCGTTGCAGCGTGAGCACGACGGCTGGATTCTCGACATCAGCGAGGCTCACGGCGAAGTTACTGCCATCGTCCTGGCGGCATACATCGCTGAAGTTTGCGCCGCGCTCAAAGCTAATCCTGAATTGACATTTGATTTCCTGGCGGACCTTTGCGGCGCCGACCGTGGTGTTGAAGAAGAGCCGCGCTTCGAAGTCAACTATCATTTGTTTTCAACCACGAAGCATCACCGGCTGCGGTTGAAGGTTCTTCTTGACGAAGCAAACGTGCACTTGCCGACGGTGACCGGGGTCTGGCGCACAGCAAACTGGCACGAGCGCGAAACGTTTGATCTCTTCGGCGTCGTCTTCGACGGTCATCCGGATTTGCGTCGCATACTTTTGCCGGACGACTGGCAGGGTTATTCGTTACGCAAGGATTTTCCTTTGCGCGGGTATGAGCCGTACAGCTTGAAATAGTTTATGAGTTCCACCGTAAACATTCCGCCGCAGTTTGAAGTAGTCGATCGTCCCCTCGACACGCAGATGACGATCTCTATGGGACCGCAGCATCCGTCGACGCACGGCGTGTTGCGGCTCGAGCTCGTGCTCGACGGCGAAATGGTGGTGAAGGCCACGCCCGACATCGGTTATCTCCACACGGGCATGGAGAAGCTCTTTGAATACAAAAAGTATCAGCAAGGCATTGTGATTACTGATCGGATGGACTACCTCAATCCGCTCGGCAACAACCTGGCCTACGTGATGGCAGTAGAAAAACTGCTTGAGCTGGAGATTCCGGAACGCGCGCAAACGATCCGCGTGTTGATGTGTGAACTGCAACGCATCGCTTCGCACCTCGTTTGGCTGGCCACACACGCACTCGATATCGGCGCGATGACCGTCTTCTTCTATTGCTTCCGCGAGCGCGAAAAAATTCTCAACCTGATCGAGGCTGCGTCAGGCGGACGATTGACGCCGTCGTATTTCCGCATCGGCGGCTTGATGATGGATTTGCCTTCGGGCTTCGAGCGCCGCGTACAACAGTTCCAGG
>JANLYZ010000316.1:0-7228 GCA_031365905.1 Chloracidobacterium sp.
TTGAGGACTTCGTCAAAGTTGAGCGAGCTGGTGATAGCCCGATTGATGTCTGCTAGTCGTCGTGAGGTATCATTTTTTTCCACCCGCGGTTCGTCCATGCTTACTTCTTTACTTTCTTAATGACAATCCCTTTGCCGGTAATTTCCAGCTTGTGCTCATGATTATCGTGGGCGCTGCCGCGCGTTTTGATTATTCTGAGCGTTCGTTCCATCTCGAGCCCTTCGCGAAAACGAAGCAGAATAATATTGTCGCTCAGGTTCGAAATTTCCTGATCGTTGATGCCATGCACCTCAAACAGGCTGGACATTTGATACATCATCAGGCAGGTCACGTTGCGCTCGGCAAACCATTGCGTCAGGGCGTAAATAAAATCCGAGAACCGTTTGCGATCGAGGCTGCTGCGTTCAAGATCGCCCAGCGCGTCGATCACTACGCGCTTAATCTTTCCCTCACGAACGCGTTCAAACAATTCACTGGTGACTCCATCGAGCTGCATTTCGACCGGCGAGCGGTACATCAATTCAAAGCCGCGATTGATCAACTTCTCCGGTTCCCAGCCGAAACTCGCGATGATCCGAGCAAGTTGGTTGGGGTTCTCCTGAAATCCCAGGTAAAGACCCTGCTCGCCTTTCAAAGCTCCTTCGCAAATAAAGTGCAGGCCAATAATCGTCTTGCCGGAACCAGTTGGGCCGGCA
This sequence comes from Chloracidobacterium sp., assembly GCA_031365905.1. Taxonomy (GTDB): domain Bacteria; phylum Acidobacteriota; class Blastocatellia; order Pyrinomonadales; family Pyrinomonadaceae; genus PSRF01. The sequence goes on from JANLYZ010000316.1 coordinate 696, forward strand.
ATCAATGTCGTGCTGCCGCGCCAAAACCCTGCTTCGATTAAATCGTCAAGCCCAGGAATTGCTGTGTTGACTCGTTCGATTTTTGCCGAATATTCCAGAGCAAACTCGGGCGTCAACAGTCGCGGATAAACCTTCGATTCCATCTCGACTGATCGAAAAAGCATGAAGGCCCGGAATGGAGCCAGAGCCGCGCAGTTTTTCGACCCGCAGGAAACGTTCTTCCCGAACGTTGGTAGAAATCTTGATCAACTGCAGAATCACGTCCGCAATCGCAAACACGGGCAACTCGGTCATTGTCTCCTGCGCATACTCGCCAACCAAAAAACTGGTGCACTCATAAGACGACAAAACATTAGCGAGGTCGTAAGTAATGGTGCGCCGATCGTGCGGCGTCAGAATTAATTCGTTGAGGGCCTTGAAGGAGTCGATGAAAATAAACCTGGGCCGCCGGGCCAGGATCAGCTCAAGCACAATCTCAGATAATTTTTCCACGCCGGATTCGCGCAGCATGATTCCGATGTCTTCGTAGAAAACTGAAACGCCGATTTTGGTAACGTCGTAGAAGCTGTGGTTTTGACCGTGGACCAGAATTTTTTCCAGCGGTTCGGAAAGCGTGGTGAGATAAAGCGCCGGCGCCTCGGGCGTCGCATTGGCGAAAGCCAATTGTTCGGCGAGAATTGTCTTGCCGGTTCCGGGCGCGCCCATCAGGACGCTGATCGTGTTTACCGGAATACCACCCAGGAGCACTTCATCCAGCCCCTTGCATCCGGTTGATATTTTCGCGACGGTCAAGCTCGATTACCTCCGACTTTCTTTTTCAACGCGCTGGACGACCGGGTTGCGCTCCACGACGAGGATGAGCGCGCCGTGACCTGGCGCAGGGCTAGGGGCGGAACCTGAATTCTGGGAAGACATGTCGGTGTCCAGAAAGTTTAGAAACAATTTGTGACGCGGTTATGGCGAAACACTATCCCAAGCGACGATCGTTGACAAGCCTATACTTTGCCTGAGACCGGGAGCTTCGTGACCCGTTGCCTGTTCCCGGTGCCTTCCGGGTTTAAGCATCGGCGCGCCTGATGTAGAATTAGGTTGGTTGAGGCTCATGATAACTCTACGCAACACCGCACTCGCAATTCAAATTCACATCGCAGGAGCAGTAGGAAACTAGCACGTACAACTATGTCAACTGAGGCAAGCGAACAAAAAACTGACCGGCGCGTCGAGAGCGATTCGATGGGCGAGATTGAAGTGCGCGCCGATAGGTACTGGGGCGCACAAACCGAGCGTTCTTTGCTTCACTTCAACATCGGCGACGATGTAATGCCGCGCGAGATGATCCGCGCCCTCGGCCTTCTGAAGAAAGCCGCTGCGCTCGTGAATGCCGACCTCGGCAAGCTGCCGGCAGACAAGCTGAAGCTCATCGTGCAAGCCTGCGACGAAGTGATCGCCGGCAAACTCGACGAACATTTCCCCCTGCGCGTTTGGCAAACCGGCAGCGGCACGCAAACCAACATGAACGCGAACGAGGTCATCTCGAATCGCGCGATTGAGATTGCGGGCGGAGTAATGGGCAGCAAGTCGCCGGTGCATCCCAATGATGATGTCAACATGTCGCAGTCCTCCAACGATACTTTTCCGACTGCGATGTACATAGCCGGCGCCGAACAATTGAACAAGCTCATTTCGGCTATGCAAACAATCTATGACGCGATTGCCGCGAAGGCTGAAGAGTTTAAAGACGTCGTCAAGATTGGCCGCACGCATTTGCAGGATGCCACGCCGTTGACTGTGGGCCAGGAGATGTCTGGTTGGGCCAGCCTGGTTGCGCGCGGCATCGAGCGATTGAAATTCGCCGCGCCCGGTCTTTACGATCTCGCCATTGGCGGCACCGCGGTGGGCACCGGACTCAACTCGCATCCAGAGTTTGGGGAAAGCGCCGCCATGAAGATTGCGGAACTAACAGGCCTGCCGTTCAAATCACATCCCAACAAGTTTGCGGCGCTCTCGGCCCATGACGAGATCGTCTTTGCGAGCGGCGCGCTCAAGACGCTGGCTGGTTCGCTCATGAAGATCGCCAATGACATTCGTTGGCTCGCTTCCGGCCCACGTTGCGGCTTGGGTGAATTGGTTTTGCCGGAGAACGAGCCCGGCTCCTCGATCATGCCGGGAAAAGTGAATCCAACGCAGAGTGAAGCCATGACGATGGTCTGCGTGCAGGTGTTTGGCAACGACTGCGCCATCACGTTTGCAGGGTCGCAGGGAAATTTTGAGTTGAACGTTTTCAAGCCGGTGATGATTCACAATTTCCTGCACTCGATTCGGCTGCTGCACGACGCGGCGCACGGCTTCGTCGACTACTGCATAGCCGGCATCGAACTCAACCGCGAACGGATCGACGAATACTTGCAGGGTTCGTTGATGCTCGTCACGGCTCTGAATCCGCACATCGGTTACGACAAGGCGGCGCAGGTGGCAAAGAATGCGCACAAGAAAGGAATTAGCCTGCGCGAGTCGGCCATCGCGCTGGGGTTCCTGAGCGGCGACGATTTTGATAAGTATGTAAAGCCGGAAGAGATGACGCATCCCTGACGATTGCTGATTTCAGATTGCAGATTGGCGATTGGCCTTCGACTGCACAGCCCTCCTTAACCCACGAGCAAAGTACCAATCGCAAATCAGCAATCTGCGTTCTAAAATTACTTATGCCTGATCGAAACGATCGTGTGAAGGAAAACGTGCCCGGCGCTTACTACGTCGACTCAACATGTATCGACTGCGATGTGTGTCGCGACACGGCGCCGGAAAACTTTCGCCGCGCTGACGCTAACAGCTATTCGTTTGTTTACAAGCAACCAACTGCGGAAGAGATCGCGGCCTGTGAAGAAGCAGTGCTCTGCTGTCCGGTGGAAGCGATTGGCAATGACGGTGGAGAAGATCCTACGTAATGAATCCATGTGGAGATTGTTCATTTTTCATTTGAAATTTTCGAAATGTCATTTCAAAGCAGGGAGTTCCTTCGGGCAATACCAGCCTTCAAGCAGAAGTGGATGAAATGGCAAATGGAAAATTTCAAATGGAAAATGGAAAATCTCTTCAGATAAAGACCTTAATGACCCCTTCCTCGATCATCACCTCATAAGTCGCAATCTTCTCCGGCACAGTTAAGCAATCTCCCGTACGCACGTCGAATTGCCAGCCGTGCCAGTCACATTCAATTACATGAGCGCAAAGCTTGCCCGCAGCCAGCGGTGCGCCTTTGTGCGGGCAGAAGTTTTCGGTAGCATAGAATTCGCCGTTTACGCGATAGAGCGCGAGTTCACGCCCTGCTGACAGCTCAATCGTTTTGACGCTGCCTTCAGGTAGATCCTCGACTGGGCCCACAATCAATGCCTTGGGATTTTCTGCCGGTTGGAATGAATCCAGGTCGTGAGTATCGATTGATTGCATCGCTTGAATCGTAACAAAACAGTGTCTGACCACCAAAATCCAACGAACCGGCTGCAGCAAGAGTTAGCGAGCTGGCGCGTTCCTTGCTGCACGCGCTAACCAGAATTACCGTTGGCGCATTAGAATGACCAAAAGAAAGAGGCAAACGCATGAACAGGAAATTAATAAAGCTACTTGGAGCGATAGCCCTGGTGACGATCTTTACCGCGCCGGCATTCGCTAAAGAGATCACCATTCAGGGCCGGCTACAAAGAACGGTCGAGGCAGGCGGTTGGGTGATTGCATCGGGCAATCAAAAATACCTGGTACTGAACGCGCAGCGATTTCAAAATGAGAAATGGTTTGCGGAAGGCAATGGGGTTGAGGCTGTCGGTGAAGCCAAACCCGATATCGTGACAACACAAATGGAGGGCACTCCTTTTGAAGCGCGAACGATGCGCCCTTTCGCGCAAGGCGGTTCCGGCGAAAATCAAAACGAGTTAAGAGGTCTCACCAAAGTAGCGGTGACCGGCGACTCGATAGTTCAGGCGCAACCGGACACCGCGATCTTGACAGTCTCGGTATTAACTCAAGGACGCCGCGCGCTGGACGCACAACAAGAGAATGCTAAGCAGAGCGATGCAGTGATCCGCACCCTCAAGAGCGCGGCGGGCGCGGGCGCGGAAATAAAAACGAGCGGCTACAGCCTGCAACCGATCAGGGTCTACAAAGAGGGACAGCCTCCGACCATCACCGGCTACGAAGCGCGCAACACCGTTACCGTCGTCATGTCTGATCTAACCAGGGTCGGCTCAGTCATTGACGCCACTGCGCAGGCGGGTGCAAACGATATCGCCGGAATTTCGTTCACGCTCAGGAAGGATCGCCCCGCGCGCGATCAGGCTCTGGCGGAAGCGACGCGCGAAGCGGTCAGCAAAGCAAAGGTTATCGCGAGCGCGCTCGGTGGCCGGGTGGTTAGAATTGTTGAAGTGCAGGAGGAAGGCGTCGAGCGGCCGCGCCCGATTTATGAGACGAAAATGCAGTTGATGAGAACGAGCGCCGCGCCTACGCCCATCGAAGTGGGCACGCTCGACATCACCTCGCACGTTCAATTGATCGCGGAGATTGAACTCGGGCCACGCTAAAATGCCTAAAGGACGGAAGACCGAGGACCGGCGACCGGTAGAACCGTAGTTCTTTACCGTCCCCGGTCGTCCGTCGCCGGTCAGACAAGTCATCTCCCCTTTTCAAGCTTCTAGTGTTCCCTTATCCTGTAGTTATCTAATTATGCCAAAGTCGAATCGTGAGGTTGCGTTGTTGAGCGTCGCCCGTCGGGTGAGGCCGTCGGGGCGTTTGTGGAATCCGGCGGCGGACGTTTATCGCAGTGCTGATGGCTGGGTAGTGAAAGTGGATCTGGCGGGCATCTGCACCGACGATATCGAGCTGGCGGTTTACGACTCGAGCCTGAGGATTCGCGGTTGTCGGCGCGACACGTTTGTCAAAGAGGGACTTAGCTATCAACGTATGGAAATTACTTATAGTCAGTTTGAAAAGACGATTCAGTTTCCCTGCTCGATCGAAGAGGCCTCAGTCGCGCATGACTACCGCGATGGGTTTTTAGTAGTGCACCTCCATTGCAAGTAGACCAGGTGACAGTGAACTGAAGAGATTAGAACCATGTCAGAACTACTGGGCGAAGCAGAACTAGCTCCGAAGAGCATGAGCAGCGAGCAAACAACTGCGGTTGCGGGCCAGCCGGCGACAATACGCCAGCCTGGCCAGCCTTTCGAGATCGCGGTGCTGGCGTTGCAAAACACCACGTTGTTTCCTGAGACAGTGGTGCCACTCGCGGTAGGCAGGCCGCGTTCAGTCGCGGCGGTGGAAGCCGCCCTGGCAACAGAAGAGAAGTTGCTCGGGTGCATTACCGTGCGCGCCGATGTCACCAACGCAAGCCAGGATGCCGGGCCAGCCGAACTCTATCAGGTAGGCACGCTGACCATGATCAAGCGCATGGAACGCCTCGGCGAGACGATGCACATCATCGCCCAGGGCGCGGATCGCATCAAGGTCGTTGAATGGAAACAGCACGACCCGTATCTGCGCGCGGTGGTGCAGATTCTGCCCGACGTGGAGATAAAAGACGCGGAAGAAGTTGAAGCAACCAAACGAAACGTGCAGGCGATGGTGCAGGAAGCGCTGGCGCTGCTGCCGGGTGTTCCGCCTGAAGTTCGCGTGGCCATGATGGGATCGGTGGAACCGGTGCGCCTCGCCTACTTCCTCGGCTCAATTCTGAATCTTGGCGTGGAGCAGGAGCAAAAGATGCTCGAAAGCGACACCGCAGATGAGTTGCTGCGGCTGGCGCATAGTTACCTCGCCCGCGAATTGGAGATCATTCAACTGCGTTCGAAGATTGCGACGGAAGCGCAGTCGGAGATGGACAAGTCCCAACGCGACTATATTCTGCGCCAGCAAATGAAGGCGATTCAAAAAGAACTCGGCGACGACGAAGGTGGCGAACAGGCTGAAGCTGCTTTGCTGCGCGAGCGCCTGGCCGCTGCCGACTTGCCGGATGAAGTGAGAACGGAGGCAGATCGTGAACTGAAGCGACTCGAGAAGCTGCCCGCAGCCGCGCCTGACTATCACGTGATTCGTACTTACCTCGAATACGTGCTCGAGTTGCCGTGGCACAAGTCGTCTGAAGATAAGCTGGACCTTAAGGAAGCGCGACGAATTCTGGATGAAGATCACTATGGACTTGAAGACGTCAAGGAACGCATCCTGGAGTTTCTAGCGGTCATCAAGCTGCGGCCGGACACGAAGAGCCCGATTCTTTGTTTTGTTGGGCCACCGGGAGTGGGCAAGACGTCGCTGGGTCGCTCCATCGCGCGCTCGCTCGGTCGCCAGTTTGAGCGGATGTCGCTGGGCGGCATGCGCGATGAAGCAGAACTGCGCGGACATCGTCGGACTTACATCGGCTCGATGCCGGGACGAGTGATTCAGTCGATTCGTCGCGCCGGAGTTAACAATCCCGTGCTGATGCTCGATGAGATCGACAAACTCGGCAACGACTATCGCGGCGATCCGTCTTCGGCGCTGCTGGAGATTCT
>JANLYZ010000345.1:0-6134 GCA_031365905.1 Chloracidobacterium sp.
CAGAGTGATATGACTTCAAGCCTGTACGAATTGTTCAAGGCTTACACGAACGTGACTTACCTACGAATGAACTGTCAGAGAGCTTTCGCGCTTTCCTGACAAGAAATCTTCAATCGAGCAGGTGTGCCGAGAATAAAAACCTGAATAGTCAGTCTATGAGTAAGAAACTTCGCTTTGCCGAGACTCAGGAATCGAGCGCCGTCACAGGGCCAGAGGATGAGGAACAGAGCGGCGAATCGGACGATGTTGCAAGCACAGAATCAGAAAGGAAGCAGGCAGGCTGGCAACAAGAAGCAGCAATGTTTTTGAGTGAGTTGGAACAGTGGAATGGTAGTCAGGAAAAGTTTGAGATGGATCATTTTCATCAGAAGAGCGTTTTGTATAAAGGCTTATTTGAAATGTGTCCATCCGGGAACATGAGAGAGAGAATACTGCGAAGCTATGTAAATTACTTGGCGAATCATAATGCGCAGAAGGAAAACAGAATCGAATGGTTTCTGCACGCAGGGTTCCTGGTTAACGCTACACGCACACCTGAAAATGAGGATCGCTTTATTTTGCTCGAAGCGCTATCCAACAGCAACAGTCCTACGCTTCGCTTGTATTCAGATTTAGCTAAGCTTCAGCTTCAACCCTAGAACGTGGCGCGCCTGGACTTTGGGCTCTGGGCAGTTACCTCAAAAAACCAATACGGCAACCTGAGTTGGGTTGCCGTATTGGTTTCTAACAACCACCGGGGAGTCGGAGAGGATCGGTGGCTGTTGCGTGGGGTTGGCTTCGTCGATTCGTGAGTAGCCAATAGTTCATGTATCGATCGAGCGCGGAGACTCGCACTTGATCATTATCTTCCAGAGCCGAAGCGATTTTGCCAGTTCCGAATTGATCGGAAATGCGCTCTATGATGTTGTCCGGATATAGCGGAAGTACGGATTACCCTCACCTTCCGGCCGCTGCCCTGACTGCTGAGGCCCCGCTCCACGGCGTGTTCAAGCTTCGTCGCTATGGCTCTCTGCAACTTCATCGAAAACGCCAATGCGTTTAACGTCGGCCTTAAATGTCTCGAACTTGCGTGCTACTTTCTGGTCGGCCACATTGTCCCACTCGAAAACACCTGGAGGGTTACCGTCCCAACCCACATGCCAGAAGAATTCATGGCGAAAATCATCTCCTTCAAACTCGTTCCTCCTTTGCAGCAGCGCGAGACCCGTCACTTGACCAACGCGCGTCTGGCCGATCTTGAGAATCGCCGGGAAGTATTTCTCGCGCATAAACTTCACGAACGCGGCGGCGTCCTCTTTCTGCGGTAGTGTGATTTGATTAATAATTATCATCTCGTTGTTCCTTTCGTTGAGGGCTTGGTTAATTGTCTCCAGCTTAAAAGCGCCAGTTGTTTATAGGTCGAGCGCGGAGATTCGCGAGTTGATCATTGACTGGTCGAGCGCCACCAAACAATTCCCACCGAGCCGACGAACAACTGGCGCATCGTTCTTGTGTCGCTCAACGGTCAAGCTGCTGCGCGTGCTCAATGGATCGGCTCGAAGACTTGAGTTTCGATCAGGAGTTGGACCTCGGTTACTCCGTCTAGGCCCACGCCATTTTTCACCAGGTCTTGGTCGTCGATGGTCAACAACCATTGTCCGCCGAGGCCACGTCCCCACATGTGGTCAGTTCGCGCGCGTTCGTTGCCCAGCGAACCAGCGCTTGGCGGCGGCATATGGTCTTGAAACCGCACAAATTGCGGGATGACTTCGGCGATGTGCTCGGTCAGGATTTGGGTGACCGCCTCGCCTTTTCGCGTCCGCGACAAGTAAACCCCGCCGTGCTGGATCCGGCAGGTGAGCGCCGGGCGAAGGGCGGTGGCTCCGACAAGCGCGAGGCTGACTTGTTCGATTTTGGCCTCGAACCCGGTAGGGAGATCCGAAAAATCAATCACGAATATCAGACTCCGACGCCCGTCGTGACTCTCCCGGAAACCGGCGAGGCTCGACGCATCTGTAACCGACTGGAAGTTGAGACCCCGAACGAGTTCGAACTTTGCGTCCGAGGTGAAGTAACCGTCGAAGTCACGCACCAGATCGAGCGGATCGAGCAGCGGCAGCAACGCCCCCGAATACGCTTGGACGAGTTCCGGTGCCCCGATGTCCTTTTCGTCGAAATCAGCATCGATATCGGGATGGACGAAGCCAGTGTCGAACGCGATCAGCCCTGACTCATCCTTGAACGTATAGATCTCGACCGAGCGTTGCGCCTTGAACATTGAAATCAGCAGAGTCGAGTCGATTTTTTGCTGGGTCGCGCGGATCGCTGTGCGTCCGGCGTCGATGAAGATCTGCTCGCCGGCCTTCAGCCTAGCCAACTGCGCCCTGGCAAGTTTACCCAGTTCCTCGTTCCCTTCGACCTGAATCTGCCTTGCGGTGGCGGTCAGTTCCGCCTGTTCGACGCGGAGCTTGGCGGTGAGTAACTCGTGCGCCAGCTGAACGCCCTGGCGCATCAGCTCGACCACTTCGGCATTGCCGGGAGTCTTGCCGTCTGTTAAGAGCTTGATCGCCTGGACCAGATTGATGACCGACTTCACGCCTTTGACGACGTTGTCGACGTTTTTCCCGACCTCGTCATATTTCGCCTTGAGCGCCTCCTTCTCGGCCTTCGTCGCCTCAAAGATATGTCCACCAATGTCGTTGAGCTGGACCGCCAACCCGGCGAGCGACGGCACTAGTGCGTACAGGCTCGCCCCAGCAGTCGGGACCGCTGCGATGACGCTTCCCACCGCCGCTGCAACTGTCCCGACCGTCGTGAGGATTGTTCCGATGCTGATGCCCTCAGCGGGCTTCGCCGCGCTTGCCACTTTGATCCGCTCGTTGATGAGCGCCAAATGCCCTTCAACATCGTCGGCAGCCTTATTCGCGGCCTCGATGCCGGTCATCGCCGCCTTGAGATCGGTCCGTGAGTAGGAGGTCTCGATTGCGATCCGGCCCTCATCCAGCGCCACACTTGCTTCCGCCAAGGCCTGTGCCTGGCCCGCCAGAATCAGGCCGATGCCTTGATTGTAGAAATTCGTGATGATGTCCGCGAAGCTCAGAAAGCTCTCGTGATATTCTTTAAAGTTTGGATCGAGATCGAAATTTGTCGGCAAGCCGAGAAAGTTATGCCCGAGCTCGATCTGTCTGCTGTAGCGCATCGCATCCTTGTTGCCGGTCTGGAGCCGGAGTACGTCGTCGAACTCGGTTGATGCCATTTTAAGCCGGTCATCGTGTCCGGGGATGCCTGGCTTGAACTGGCGGTAGAAGTACACGCCGACAAGCAGTCGATACGCCGCCCAAGCGGCCATGATGTCCGCGCCGAGGTGCTTCCTCGCGTGCGTCCAGAATGCCGCCGCGCTGATCGGCTCGATCCGGGTCGTGCCGGGCGCGCCGGGAGCACCGGGTCGGCCCGCGCGTCCGGGCGCGCCCCGCACCGGTCCTTTCAGCGGGTGACCCGAAACGCCGCCTAGGCCGCCACGGCCTGCGGCACCCGAATGTCCCGCATCGACCTCCATCACCAATGGGGGTGGAACGCCGGCGGCGGTGAACTCAACGTCGATACGGCCGCCCTTGCCGCCTGCCCCGCCCTTGCCCCCGGCGCCGCCGTCCCCGCCAGTTGAACCAGGGAATTCATCGAAATGCTGGTTGCCTGAACGACCCTCACCGCCGCGGCCACCGCTGCCCCCGTCGCCGCCCTTGGCGCCTGCCCCGCCCCTGGCCACGAGGCGCACGTCGCCGAGTCGCTGGGCGATAATCCTGATCGATCCAGCGTTCGCCGCGTTTTTCCCGTCGGCGCCATTGCCGCCACGGCCGCCCGGCCGATTGAAGTGCGCCGTGGCGAGCCCGGGGGTACCAGTGACACCGGTGTCGACATCCTCGTGCGACAGTTCATCGGCAGTGCTAACGTTGATCGCGCGGCCTTTCGCGTCGTAATGATCGGCGACGATGATGACCCGGCGGCCCGGAAGGTTTAGATCGAACCCCGGTGCGTGTTCGATTTCTCGTGCAATGAGCGTGATCGGACCCAGTGAATCCTTTAACTTCGTTGTGAGCGTGTCGTCGATCAGGATGTGATCGCGGATGCGGAAGTATCCCACTCTCGCCACGGGGCCTCTTGGATCTAAGACCGTCGACCTTGCCATAATGTTTCCTCCAGATTTGGTTGCGACTCTCGCGTCGGATTTTCCACAAAAATATTTTTCCGTTTGACCAGTCGGCACCGGTCAGCCCAGGTCATTGACTCAATTGCATTCGCGACTGTTACTTAACGCGTAATGCCCGCCGAAACTCCCACAAATATTTTTCGAGTGTTAAGATTGGCGAGCTAATGGACCGACCAAGGATTGCCGACCTTGCTTGAATTCCTGATCACGCCGTCTTGTCAGAAAGTAGAGAACCAGGCGAATGGCGACACGATCGCCGGAAGGCGTCACCCAACTTCTCGAAAGATGGAGCCAGGGTGACGAAGAAGCATTGGGCCAGTTAATGCCGCTCGTCTATGACGAGCTGCACCGTTTGGCGGGGGCTTATCTGCGTCGCGAGCAGCGCGAGCACACCTTGCAACCGACAGCCCTTGTAAACGAGGCTTACCTCAAGCTCGTGGATCAGCGTCATCCCAAATGGCAAAACCGGGCGCAGTTCTTTGGCGTCTCAGCGCAACTGATGCGGCGCATCCTGATCGATCACGCGCGCCGTCACCAGGCTGCCAAGCGCGGCGGCGATCGCTGCCAGTTGTCGCTAAGTAACGTTGGCGCTTTTGGCAACCAGCCTGATGCTGACCTGTTGACCCTTCATGATGCTCTTGAGCGGCTGGCCGAGATCGATCCGGAACAGGCTCGCCTGGTCGAACTAAGGTTCTTCGGCGGGTTGACTATCGAAGAGACGGCGGAAGTGATGCAGGTTTCGCACGCGACGGTCGAGCGCGAGTGGAAAGTCGCGAAGGCCTGGCTCAGACGTGAGTTAACCAAAACCACAGCGCTGTCCTGAGGGACTTTCACGCAAGACTTCGCGTTACAAATGGGCAATGTTCTCCGACCGTAAGGCAAGACCCACGGCTAAACAATCATGATTAAGGACGAGCGCTGGCAACGCATTAAAGAAATCTTCTTCACCGCGCAGGCGATCCCCCCATCAGCGCGCGCCGCTCTTCTCGATGAGGCTTGCGGCGATGAGTCTATTCGCGATGAAGTTGAGTCGTTGTTAGTGGCCGACGAGAGCAACGAAGAATTTCTCAACGCGCCGGCCTATGAATTTGCCGCCGGCATGCTTGCCGACGAGGAAGAAGCCTTGCTTGCCGGTCAGGAGATTGGCCGTTACCGAATACTGGGTGTGCTCGGCGAAGGCGGCATGGGAAAAGTCTATCTCGCCCTGAACATTAGCCTGGGCAAGAAGGTGGCGCTCAAGTTTCTGCCGCCCGAATTTGCCCGCGATACGAACCGTGTGCAGCGCTTCGAGCGGGAAGCGCGTTTTGCCTCGGCCCCAGATCACCCAAATGTCTGCGTGGTTCATGAGATTGGTCAAACCGACGACGGCCAACACTTCATCGCGATGGAATACGTCGATGGCATGACCTTGCGCGAGCGCGTGAGACTCAAGCGGCTCACGCTGAAGGAAGCGCTCGACGTAGCTTTACAGGTCGCCTGGGCCCTGCGTGCAGCGCACGCCGTCTCTGTAGTGCATCGCGACATCAAGCCCGAAAATATAATGCTGAGCAAAGATGGTTATGTGAAAGTCCTGGACTTTGGCATCGCCAAGCTCAACGCGCAACCGCGCGCCTCGCGCGAGCAGCGTGAAGTTTCCACGCTGGCTCAGTTGCATACGGCGCCGGGCATGCGCATCGGCACCGTGAAATACATGTCACCAGAACAACTGCGCGAACAGCCGGTGGATCCGCGCAGCGACATTTGGAGTTTGGGCGTAGTGCTCTACGAGATGGTTGCCGGCGTCACACCCTTCGAGGCACCAACCCCGAACGAAACCATCGCCCTGGTGCTGAACAAGCAGCCGCCTCAGTTAACGTTCTCGGCGGGCGTGCCGCCCGAATTGCAGGATGTGATCAGAAGGGCGCTGACCAAAGACCTCGCCGGTCGCTACCAATCCGTCAACGAACTCGCT
>JANLYZ010000354.1:0-2640 GCA_031365905.1 Chloracidobacterium sp.
CAGTGATTGGCCGAGGTGCGCGAACTTCGTGCTGCCTACGTGTGCGGCCGATTTTTTAACTGCGGCCTCCATGGTGCCGAGCGAGCAGCTCGCGATCAATACCTGGAATAGGGGCAATACCACGCCCATCATCACATCAAACCCGCCGCCGTCCGGCCCGAGACGATCCGCGTCGCTGACTTTAACTTGCGTGCCGGTCACCGGCGACGAGGCGTTGCCACGCAAACCCAAACCATCGAATGGCGCGACTGTCGCCACGCCGCTGGCGCCGCTGGGCACAAACCAGATCGTGCTGGCGCCCTCGGCGCTCACCGGCTTGCTGGACCACACATAGGAATCGGCTTCCCCGGCCGAAGTGATCCAACTTTTCTTGCTGTCGAGCACGAGATGCCCATTGGACTGCGTTGCTGTCCCAACCGGCGCCCAAAAATGGCTGCGCGAACCCGCTTCCGAAAACGCCAGCGTGGAAAGATGTTTGCCCGCGGCGATGTCGCGGCGAACCGCGTCGGCGCCATGTTTTTCGATCACAGCCGTTGCGGCGTAGTGCATGCACACGACCATCGCCGTCGAGCCGCACGCTTCGGCGATTTTTTCCACCACATGGCTAGCGGCGCGCATACCCTCGCCCATCCCGCCGACCTCTTTGCTGCTGATTAGGCCGAGGAGCCCGGCTCGGCTCAATGCTTCGATGGCCTGTCGCGGGAAACGCGCGGCGCCATCGACTTCCGGCGCGGACGGCGTGATCACTTCATCGATTATTTTCTGCAATGCTTGTTGGTAGGTTGCGGCGCTACTCATGTAGTCTCCTCAGAAAGATGTGAGCTTGAAGTTGCGTGAGTTAAAAAATCCCTTAACGGCCATCAATCTAACGATTAGCTTACGAGCCGTCAATCGCAATCGACAACAGCTGGAAGTTAACGTCACTTTGCCGGGCCGGCCAACAACCCCTTACGATTGCATATCAGTCGCGCCGGTGGTTCAGGATTTTACGTCCAGCGCTGTCTATTGATGTGCATAAGTCATGACTTGATCTGAGACACATTGTCCGACTGCTATCGGAAAACCGGAATCGAGGGCGTATGAAAGCGCAACATTGTCGAGTTTTCACGGGCGCCAAAACCCTTTCCAACACGTCGATCGTCGATTCTGAAGCGATCTAACGAGTCGAATTTTTGTTGCACTAGATTTTTATGCGTTTTCACACGCGCTCGACCCTTTGCCGTCCTTCGACCTCTAAGCAAAGCAGACCTTCAGCCACGCTTGACTATAGTAACGCTTGACGTTATTATTTTATATGTCGATCAAGAGCTTCAAGTGCAAGGACACAAAAGCCTTGTTTGATGGCAAGCGCGTCAAGCGGTGGGTGAACATTGAGCGCCCGGCTTTGCGTAAGCTCGCACAGCTGGACTGGTCGGCCGTGCTGGATGATCTCAAGGTTCCTCCAGGGAACAGCCTTGAGGCTCTCAAGGACGACCGGAAAGGCCAACACAGCATTCGCGTCAACGGTCAATGGCGTGTCTGCTTCGTATGGACCAAAGATGGTCCCGTTGACGTTGAGATCGTGGATTACCACTGAGCGAGGAAGATCATGCCTACTGTCCCCCCCGTTTCTCCTGGCGAAATGCTCGAGGAAGAGTTTCTCAAGCCCCTTGGCCTTACCAAGTACAGGCTGGCCAAAGACATTGGTATCCCCCCGCAGCGAATCGGTGACATCGTCGCGGGCAAGCGCGCAGTCACAGTTGATACCGATCTTCGGCTCTGCCGCTACTTCGGGCTCAGCGACGGGTGGTGGCTGCGCGGCCAAGTGGCATACGATACGGTCATCGCCAAAGAAGCAATGCGCGAGCAACTGTCCCGTATCCAGCGATGCTCGTTGCTTGTCACCTAAGTACGGTACGCAGTGCGGTCCATCAATCGAGGGGGGTGCCCCAAAGGGCTGCGCTTTTGCGCACCCCTCATGTTAAGCGTTAGAGCGCTAAAGGGAGAGAGATGGGAAGGTTCGACGCGGCGCGGTTCAATGGGTTTGCTCGTCAATATCTTGACGACCTGCTGTTATCTGATCTCTGGAACTACGACATCTTCAACGAGCGCGACATGCATTCGTCAGCATATCACTGCATTGCCGCGGAAATACGCGAGCTTCCGCGCAACACCTGAGGGCGAATTTTTCCCCTCATTACTCGAAACATCTGAGGGAGCGTTGAACGACGACTGGTTGCCCTTTGAGGTTCTTGGCTTGTCGCTCCAAGACGCTCAATTATTTATTGGGTTGGTTGCACACGAGCTCGAATCCAATGGCTTGTCAGTAGCGGTTTCGCACTTGAAAGAAAGTTATGCGCAACTCAGCAAGCTCTAACATAGCGTTCAACCTCGCTCCCTTCGGTCGCTGGACGCCGCTGGATAAAGCCGCGCAGCGCCGGTTAGCTCTACGCTGAAGGTCGGCTTTTCGGCGGCATCGGGACTGTCAATTCAGTGACTGCTTTGGCCCGGAATTGCCGGTCGGTGGGCATGTGTTCTGACGCTGCCTGTCAGATCAAATCACAACTTTTACAATTGATGATAGGATTTCCGTCATAGGGTCGACACAATAAACGGTTCAACTTCTGGCCCTGTATTCAATTTCTTTTCACGGCTGGCAAA
>JANLYZ010000372.1:0-9701 GCA_031365905.1 Chloracidobacterium sp.
CGCACGAACGGCTGAATCAAGTCGATAACCTTGATGCCGGTTTCAAACATCTGTAGCTCGGTCGACTGTTCTTCAAACGTCGGCGCATGACGGTGAATGGGATAGCGCTCGGTGTGTTTGACGTCGCCGAGGTTATCTACAGGCTGCCCAATAACATTGAGCACGCGCCCTAAAGTTCCCTCGCCGACCGGCATCGTGATCGGGCCGCCAGTGTCGATCGCCTTCATGCCGCGAACCATGCCGTCAGTTGGCAACATCGAAACCGTTCGGACGCGGCCTTCGCCAAGGTGCTGTTGAACTTCCGCTATCAGGTCAATTGGCGTAGAAACGTCAAAACCCTCAGAGATGATTCTGAGCGCCTGGTAAATAGGCGGTAACTGCTTCGCCGGAAACTCGACGTCTACAACCGGGCCGATGATCTGAACGACGCGGCCCGTTGCGCCAATGGTAGGGGTATCTGAACTGAACATCGCCATACTTTCTTTCTGCTCCTCTTTGCTGCCTCAGGAAGGCGAAAAAACCGGAAGGGTTAAAAGCCAGTCAAGATACCACAGGGGCGAAAGTTGCGCCAAGCGAGGGACTCTTACTAACTGCGATCACTATTCAATCTATGCCGATGCAACACTTTTCCTGTAATATACATCTGGAGATAGGGGAAAAATTAGAGGAGAGAAACATCCAGGAGTTGCAAGTTACCCGACCTCACAACTCTCAGATTTTCACCCTATCTGCACGCCCCGCATTAGTACGCCTAAGGAAACATACTGTAGTCGCGAGACCTGTTTTGAGTTCGCGGTAATTAATAAGGAGACTTCGATGAGCAAGCATGCGCAAAGAAAAGGGCGTATCTCGTCCGGAAAAATCAGGCGGCTGGTGTTAATTAGCATCATAGTCGCCGTTTTCGCATTGGGAGCGATGGCTGCTGTTTCACTGCGAGGGAACGGGATGAAAACCCCCACGCCGCAACCGAGCAACATGCAGACCACTGATGCGCGCGCCAATCAGCGCTTTCGCGTCGGTTCGTCCGTACCGCTTAATCCGCAAACCGGGCAGGTTAGACCGCTGACTCAAGAGGAGGCGCAAAGATTGGGGGCAGAACTCAAACAACTCGTCAATCAGTCGACCGACGGATTGAAGTCCGTCCAGAACGCTGACGGTTCAGTCACAATGGATTTGCAGGGACGCTTTCAGAACATTACCGTTGCGAAGCTGGATGAGAACGGCCAGCTGGTTCAGTCGTGCATTGACAACCCTGAATCTGCCGCCGCGTTCTTTGGCATCGATCAGAAATTGGTCGGAGTAAATAAAACCGCTAGTGTGCCAGCGAAGGACGACGCGGCCGCGAAAGGCGAGCTCCGATGAAAAAATCCATGCTCACCAGGACCTCGCTGGTCTTGTTCACCGCGCTCGTAGTTTTTTCTCTCTCGTCGTCAGCCTTCGGCGCCGCCACCATTGTTATTCAGAATGGTGACGCGGCCGGCGTCGGCTTTAACGATACGACAGCAGTGGCGCCGGTGGGCAATAACCCCGGCACCACTCTCGGCCAGCAACGGCTCAACGCCTTTCAGTTTGCCGCCAACATCTGGGGCGCAACTCTGAATAGCAGTACTCCCATTACGGTGCGGGCGACATGGGAAGCACTCACGTGTACCTCCAACACAGCCGTGCTTGGTTCCGCGGGCGCATCGTCAATTTCTCGCGATTTCCCAAGCGCCCCGTTTCCCGGCACGTGGTATGGAATGGCCCAGGCGAATGCGCTCAGTGGCAGCGATCTCAATGGCGCCACACAGGAAATAACGGCGCGCTTCAATGTAAACCTGGGGAATCCCGGCTGCCTCGATGGCATTCATTTTTACTTAGGACTCGATAACAACCATGGCAGCGACACTGATCTCGTTACCGTGCTGGTGCATGAGTTTTCGCACGGTCTCGGCTTCCAGACCTTCAGCAACGCCAGCACTGGCGCGTTGAACGGCGGCTTCCCTTCTATTTACGATCGATTTCTTTTTGACAACGTGTCCGGGAAAACCTGGGCGCAAGGAACGATGACAGACAGCGAGCGTGCGGCTTCGGCGATCAGTGTTAATAAACTGGCCTGGAGCGGCGGCAGCGTTACGACCGATCTGCAAACTGTTCTTGGAACACCTTTATTGAAGGTTAACTCGCCAGCCGGAATTGCGGGAAACTACACCGTGGGCACAGCCGGATTCGGTGCGCCGCTATCGTCGCCGGGAGTGACCGCCGGTGTTATTCAAGCAATACCTAACGATGGTTGTTCGGCGCTAACGAACGCCGGGGCAATGTCAGGCAAACTCGCGATTATCGATCGCGGCACTTGCACTTTCGTATTGAAAGTTAAGAACGCTCAGAACGCAGGCGCCATCGGTGCAATCATTGTTAATAACGATGCGGTCAATCCGAACAACGTAATCAACATGGGCGGCGGCGACCCAACAATCACGATTCCTTCGCTCTCAGTTTCACTTAACGACGGCAATACGATTAAAGCTCAGCTTGGCGCCGGAGTGAATGCAACCGTGGCAGTCAATAACTCGATTCCGGCCGGGGTCGACACGGGTGCACGAGCACTGCTGTTTGCGCCGAACCCCTTCCAGGGTGGTTCTTCGGTTTCGCACTGGGACACCACAGCCTACACAAATCAGTTAATGGAACCGAATATCAGCGGAGACTTGACGCACAGCGTTGTGCCGGTCTGGGATTTGACGTCTTCGTTGTTTCGAGACATTGGCTGGCACGGTAATAAGATCGGCGATTCACAATTCTACGTGCGCCAGCATTACGGCGACTTTCTGAATCGTGTTCCCGATTCCAGCGGTCTGGCTTTCTGGAACAATCAGATCGTGGAATGCGGCATCGACCAAGCCTGCATCGAGCTTCGGCAGGTTAACGTCTCGGGGGCTTTCTTCCTGTCGATCGAATTTCAGGAAACGGGTTACCTGGTCTATCGCTTTTACAAGTCGGCTTTCGGAAATATTTCCCCGAGCAAGCCGGTACCCGTAACGTTTGGCGAATTTCTCCCTGACACGCAACAGATCGGGCAGGGCGTGGTCGTAGGCGTGGGAAATTGGCAAGCGCAACTGGAGGCTAACAAGCAGGCGTTTGCGCTGGCTTTCGTGACCCGGCCACGGTTCACGAGCGCCTTTGCTACTTCTCTAAATCCAACCCAATTTGTGGATGCGATGTTTGCAAATGGCGGTGTGACGCCTGCGGCAACCGACCGCAACACAGCGATCGCTGAGTTTGGCGGAGCTGCAAACACTGCAGACAACGCAGCTCGGGCGCGCGCGCTAAGGGATGTTTCGGAAAACACGTTGCTGAAGAATCAGGAGTTCAACAAAGCATTCGTGCTGATGCAGTACTTTGGTTACCTGCGCAGAAACCCGAACGATCCACCGGAAGCTAATCTGGACTTCGGAGGCTACAATTTCTGGCTTGGCAAGCTGAATCAGTTTGGCGGCAACTTCGTTAATGCGGAGATGGTAAAAGCCTTCATCGTGTCGGGCGAATACCGGCAACGTTCCGCCTTCTGATGGCCATGTGCGTTGGGTCGCTTGACTATGGATTGGCGGTGGGCGGCCCGGCTCGCATTCTTTGATCGCCGGACGGATCACAGGTCAACTCGATCACGCGATAACGCCTGCGTAGTTTGGCGAGTTCGCTGGCTTGGCGCTGAAGCTGTTGTTGGTAATCATCCGGCGGATTGCCCCAACACCCGACGAGTTGGTAGAAGCGGATTTCTTTTCCTCGCCCATCAACCAGTTTATGTTTCCGGCAGCGTGCCTTCAGGTCCTTTAGTTTCTCGGCGACCGTGACAGTCATCCCCTTGCCACGTTCTACCCGAACACCAACCACGTCCGTTGAATGGACTCCGGCCGGCAGGCAACTATCAATCGTGCCGGCACACACGAGCGCCGGCGATAGCATTACCAGCAGCGCTGCACTCAAGAATACTAACGACATTTTCATTTCCTTCGGCCTCCGGTCAGTATCACCTAAGCGGTTAGTTCCAGGTTCTTAGTATCCCAATCAAAAGCCCCAACCCTCTCGCGAGGATGGGGGCGAATGTCAGAACCACCTGCGTAAGCGGGTGGCACAAATTTTTTAACTGGGATCCCTTATAACTTTTCTTCCGGATCAATGCGAATCTTCATGCGCTGCAATACCTGCACGTCCTCGTCGGTCAACTCGAGATTCGTTTCTCCGTCGCCCGCATCATCATTCGCGTGCGGTCGTAAACCGATTTCGAGTCTCAGCGTCAATTCCATCTCGTAACCGGCTTCGCGCAGTCGCTCGATCGCTTCGGCGACCCGGGACGAATTTTCCACTGACTCGTTAATCGCCGTGCCAATGTCGCGAACGATCTCTTGTGCTTCGTCGTCTATTTCCAAACCACTCGCCCCTGTCGTCAAACCCAAAAGATAAGCTACGTGTTTCTTTCACCATGCTACGCGAGCGTCCCCGAGAGGGTCAACCATCTACTTCGCAGTCGGAATTGCACTGGCCGGCTGCGATTCATCACAAAGGATCTCGAAGCTGGCACAAGATTGCGTTTCCCTCTTCTCGCTTGAAATCGAGTTCAGCGTCAATTACTCTTGGTTCCCCCTATCCACTATTCGCCTTTGAGGGAACGTTTTCGGCGGCCAGAGTTTTTCGCAACTCTCCGTCCAGGCAATTATTTTATGTACAACACGATTGGGATACTGACTGGTGGCGGTGACGCACCAGGGCTGAATGCCGTGATTCGTGCGGTTGTTACGACGGCGACCGGACAGTATGGACTGAAGGTTATTGGAATCGAAGACGGCTTCGAAGGGTTGTTGGGCGAGACCCAAACACGCGTGTTAACTGCCGCTGACGTCCGTGGCCTGCTGCCGCGCGGCGGCACGATCTTAGGCACACGCAATCGCGGCAGATTTGTCGAGCGCAACGCGGAAGGCGTGGCGACCAAACCCCAGGCAGTCTACGACGAAGCGGTGGCGAATCTGAACCGCAAGGGAATCGATGCCCTGATAGTGCTCGGCGGCGAAGGGACGCTCGCAATAGCTGCGGAGTTTGATAAGTTGGGCGTTCCCGTCGTGGGTGTTCCCAAAACCATAGACAACGATCTCGCCTGCACCGAGCTAACGTTTGGCTTCATCACCGCGATGGACTTCGCTACCGATGCGCTCGACCGCTTGCACACTACGGCCGAGTCGCATGAGCGTGTCATGATTCTGGAAGTGATGGGCCGAAATACCGGATGGATCGCCCTGCACTCCGGGCTAGCTGGAGGCGCTGATGTGATTCTCATCCCTGAAATTCCCTTCACGATGCAATCGGTCTCAGACAGAATACGCGCGCGCGATGCGGCCGGATCCAATTTTAGCATCGTCGTTGCTGCTGAAGGAGCGATTGAAACCGGTCACGATCTCATTTACCAGGACAAGGGCGACCCGCAGCACGCGCCACGCCTCGGAGGCATTGGCGCTTACTGCCGTTATGAGCTCGAGCAGCTCACCGGCAAAGAAACTCGTTGCGTGGTACTAGGGCACCTGCAAAGAGGTGGCCGTCCCAATGCTTTCGATCGTATGCTGGCAACGAACTACGGCTCGTGCGCAGTGCGCTCCCTGGTGGAAGGAAAACGCGCAGTGATGGTAGCGTTGCAGGCCGGCGACGTCATCACAGTTCCCATTAGCGAGGCCATCGCGAACATTAAGACGGTGCCGCCAAACGGCCAGCTTGTGCGGACAGCGCGAGACACTGGAATTTCCTTTGGCGCGCCGGATGAATCCCAGTATCATCGTCAAACCGCAGGTGAAAGCGAGCGCGTTCCAATGAAAGTGAGCAAATAGTTGTCAGCAGATATAAAAGCGAAACTTCAGTTACAACTCGATCAGTTGGAATCCGAGCTGCGCGTACACCTGCCCAAGGAGATTAAGCGCGCGCTCGAGTTTGGGGACCTGCGCGAGAATGCTGAGTATCGCGCCGCGCTCGATCGGCAGAATGTAGTGAAGGCGCGGATTGTTGAGTTGCGCCAGAGGATAAGCGAAATATCTTCGATCGACCTTTCGAAAATCTCACGTGATAAAGCTGGTTATGGTTCGACTCTCGTCTTGTATGACGGCGAGAAGGATGAAGAAGTGACTTACCGCCTGGTTAGTTCGGAAGAGAGTGAACCGCAGGAGGGCTTGATCTCAACGACGTCGCCGGTCGGCAAGAGTTTGATGGGCAAGGAAGAAGGCGACGAAGTGGTGGTGCGCACTCCCGCCGGCGCGCGCAACTTCGAGATTAGGCGATTGACTACCATTCACGATCAGGTTGGTGAAAAAGCGTAATAAGCCATCCGCAGGTTACGCCGATTCCGCAAACACAAACATATTCGACGCTTGATCGTCTGAAGCTGTTAACTAACAAAACTTTTCGGCATAATAGTGTAGAGGAGAATCCAACCAACAAATGTTTGTGGGTGCTATCGGCCGCGGGGCGCAAAGAATTATCGATGCGATGGTGCGCTGGCTCGCGTACGGCCATATCAATCCCAACTTCCTGACCGTCATCGGCGTTGCAATCAACGTGGGCTGCGGCCTGCTGTTCGGCTACGGCCAGTTTTTCTGGGCCGGCATTGTTCTCATTGTCGCCAACCTGTTTGACATGCTCGACGGGCAAGTGGCGCGACTTTCCGGACGCGTCACCCGGTTCGGCGGATTTCTCGATTCTTCCCTCGACCGGCTGTCCGACATGGTTGTTTTCGTCGGCTTAATGGTCTTCTACGCGCGCGAAACCCAGTTTCATTCCACCCTCAATGTTTTCCTCGCCGGCGCAGGACTAATGGGCGCAGTTATGGTAAGCTACGCCAGCGCCCGGGCCGAGAGCCTTATTCCCAAGTGTGACGTCGGCTTTTTGAAGCGACCCGAGCGCGTAGTTCTCTTTATTATCGGCGCTTTAAGCACTCATCCGGGTTCGACAAACTTCTTCGCTAATCGAATGCCGGCAGTCTTGTGGGTACTTGCTGTGGGTTCTTATTGGACCTTTGCACATCGCATGTATCACACCTGGTATGAGTTAAATAAATTGAAGACCGCGTCGGACGACGAAGAGACAAGACCCGTGATTCCTGCATCAAACACCGGGCCTGAACGGCGCACCGAACAACCACTTGTTCAAAAGGCCGGATAGCCGCAAGCCCATTGAAATTCGATTGAGCACTGCTCCCAGCACCCGAGGTTAAATACAACGTGATGATATGCCCCTGCTGCGGTCTTAAGTCCGCCAACACCATGAGTGGCGTTTACAGTAACGCCTGCCTGTCCTGTGGCGCACACTCCGTCGGCGAACCACTGCCGCGACCCGAACACGAACTACCCGCCTACGGACGTTCGTTACTGCTGGCCGTGACGGGCGCGTTGACGGTACTGGTGTTCGTGGTCGAAACAATCATCGCCATGATCCAGAGTTCATCGCGGGCGGCCGTTTCTACGTTAGCGCTCTCTTCGATAGTTCCTCAGGATTTTTGGTCATTGATTACCGCAGCCGAGACTGCCGCCTGGAAACTGAAGTGGTTGATGATCCCTGTCTCGATGCTGGTTGTTTTCGGTAGTCGCAAACTCTATCGCTCGATCCGGCGGTCACCCGCCAACTTCTGCGGACTGCGCGCCGCGCGTAATGGCTACTTTGCTTCAGCCGCAGTGCCGTTGCTGGTTTTGATTTTGATCGGAGTCACTGTGCCGGCGCGTTTGCGTCATCGAGCATGGGGCATCGAGGCTGGCGACAACGCTCAGGGGTATGCCATTGATCGTGTGCTGCTTCAGTATCGCGAAAAGTTTGGCTCTTTCCCGTCTGACAAAAAAGAGCTCGCGCGGTTGCCCGACGCCGACGGCTCCATCGCTGCTCTGCTGAAGGAGATCGATGGCGCAGAATACAAACCGGGCGCGGACGTAGCGGCAGTGCCGCAACAAAATCCGCGCACTCTTCGAGGCGCAGTAATCCGCAATGCATCACTCAGCACCGCTGCCGATGAACCTCTTAGCGAAGGACTGTCGCTCACGAACTACGAGATGCGACTTCCCGGTCCTGACAAGCTCCTGAATACTGATGACGATTTGATCGTGCGCGATGGCGTGATCGATAAAGCCTCCGAAATGCCGCACCGCGGAACCACGAGCAACGCTCAGACTCGGCGACGATAGTTTCTATCTAATTTCAGCTACATCCGCGTAGGGGCACGGCATGCCGTGCCCCTATTGTTGTCTGGGTCTCTGTTGGTTGTCAGTCTAACTTCAGTTATTGTTAACTGTCCTTGCGTATCTATCAACGTAGGGGCACGGCATGCCGTGCCCTTACGATTGGAAAACGCTTCGATTCGCATGTTCAAGAAAATCCTAATTGCTAACCGCGGCGAGATTGCGGTCCGAATAATTCGCGCTTGCCGCGACCTCGGTATTTCGCCAGTTGCTATTTATTCCGAAGCCGACGCTTCATCGGTTCACGTCGGGCTTTGCGATGAAGCAGTCTGCATCGGCCCAGCGCCTTCGCTTCAGAGTTATCTGCGTATCCCCGCCATCATCGCCGCAGCGAAAGCTACAAACTCAGAAGCGATTCATCCGGGCTATGGCTTCCTCGCGGAAAACGCAGACTTCGCACGCGCGATAACAGAAGCGGGTCTCGTGTTTATTGGTCCCAGCGCAGAAGCGATGGAGATCATGGGTTCGAAGACGAGCGCGCGACGCGCTGCGGTCGCAGCCGGCGTGCCTATTGTTCCGGGAACAGTTGAACCACTGAATTCGCTTGCAGAAGCCAAAGCTGTAGCCGAGGAGTTTGGCTATCCGGTAATGCTCAAAGCTTCGGCCGGGGGCGGCGGCAAAGGCATGCGGCTGGTTAATTCTTTTGCCGAACTGCGTTCAGGTTTTGAAAGCGCGCAATCCGAAGCGGCTTCCGCTTTCGGCGATTCGTCAGTTTACCTGGAAAAGGCTGTGGCCCGGCCACGGCATATTGAGATACAAGTTTTCGCTGACAAACACGGGAATGTTGTCCACCTCGGCGAACGAGAGTGCTCAATTCAACGTCGTCATCAAAAGGTGGTTGAAGAATGTCCGTCGCCAATTAACGATGCCGCGTTGCGTGACATGATGGGCGCGGCCGCGGTTAAGTTGACGCGCGCAGTCGCTTATGCGGGCGCCGGCACAGTGGAGTTTTTGGTCGCAGACGAAACGCGCGACTTCTATTTTTTGGAGATGAACACGCGACTACAAGTCGAGCATCCGGTTACCGAACTCGTAACCGGTATCGATCTGGTGCGCGAACAGATCACGGTTGCCGCCGGCGCGCCGCTTAGTTTTAGTCAGAAAGAAATTCGCTGGCAGGGTCACGCGATCGAGTGTCGTGTCTACGCCGAGGATCCGGAAAACAACTTCTTCCCTTCTCCCGGAAGGATTAGTTCTCTGCGCGTTCCGTTTGGGCCGGGCATACGCGACGACAGCGGCGTGGAACTAAACTCTGAAGTTTCGATCTATTACGATCCGCTGATTTCCAAACTAGCCGCTTGGGGACGCACCAGAGACGAAAGCATCGATCGCTTGCGCCGCGCGCTTGACGAGTATGAAGTGGGCGGCATCAAGACAACGCTGCCCTTCTTCCGCGAGATTGTGCGCGACGCAGAGTTCAAGTCGGGACAACTTGATACCGGCTTCATCGCCCGTTTCAAC
>JANLYZ010000406.1:0-2597 GCA_031365905.1 Chloracidobacterium sp.
GCATCGTAAGCATAGATGCTGGCCACAGCCGCGCCCAGAAAAAGCACCGCGTAGGTTGCGGTGGTAAATAGAACGAACGAACCGCGGCGTTTGAATTCGCGTGCGTGCGAACTCGATTCAATCAAGTTATTAAACATCGCATGTCTCCTGTCTGACGTCGCCGGTGCCATTCGGGTCCCCGAGCTTACTCGGTAACATTTAGACTCCGGTTGCTGCAGGAAGTTCCGGGCATTCGTCCAAAGTCAAACGTCCAATGTCCAAAGTCTTGAGACGCCGCGCGGACTTTGGACGTTGGACTTTGGACTTTGGACACTTTACGATTACCGCGCTTTCAAACCCCCATTCCAGGAGAAGAACAACATGGCGACCAGGGAAGCCCTTGCGGAAGAACTCAATCCGTTTCAAATTGCCAAAGCTCAATTCAACCGCGCTGCGGACTATCTCGATCTCGACGCTTCCACGCGCGCTGTCCTCAGCAGTCCCAAGCGGCAGTTGATAGTTTCTATTCCTGTGAAGATGGACGGCGGCGACGTGCAGGTGTTCGAAGGCTACCGGGTGCAACACAACATCGCGCGGGGTCCTTGCAAGGGCGGCATCCGTTATCACCCAAACGTGACGCTCGATGAAGTGAAAGCGCTCGCATCGTGGATGACCTGGAAGTGCGCGACGGTGGGCATTCCTTACGGCGGCGGCAAGGGCGGCGTGATTTGCGATCCGAAGGCCCTCTCGCGCGATGAGTTGGAACGCCTGACACGCCGCTATGCGTTTGAGATTGCGCCCATCATCGGACCCGACCGCGACATTCCCGCGCCCGATGTCTATACCGATGAACAAACGATGGCCTGGATCATGGACACGATCTCGATGATTCGCGGCCATACGGAACTTGGCGTTGTCACCGGAAAACCGATCTCACTTGGCGGCTCACTTGGGCGCGCCGAAGCCACCGCGCGGGGCTGTCTCTATGCGTTGCGCGAGGCGTGCCGGGTTAAGGGCATCAATCTTAAGGGTTCGCGCGTCGCGGTTCACGGCTTTGGTAATGCCGGCGCGAACATTGCTCGCCTCGTCGCAGCCGACGGCGCGAAAGTAGTGGCCGCGTGCGATTCGAAAGCGGGGCTGTATGCGGAAACTGGCATTGACGTGCAAGCGGCTCTGCGTCACAAGGCGGAAACCAAATCACTAGCCGGGCTTTCTGGAACGAAAGCGATCGCGCCTGAAGACATCATCGGGGTTGACTGCGACATCCTGTTGCCATCTGCTTTGGAGAATGCGATCACCCTTTCAAACGTCGGACAAGTTAAGGCGAAGATCATCGCTGAGTTGGCCAACGGCCCAACCACACCCGGCGCCGATCGAGTGTTGGCGGACGAAGGCGTGTTTCTAATCCCGGATATTCTTGCTAACGCGGGTGGCGTTACCGTCAGCTATTACGAATGGGTGCAGGATCAGTATTCCTTCTTCTGGTCAGAGAAGCAGATCAACGACACCTTGGAACAAGCGATGCGCACGGCGTTCAATTCCGTTTACGCGACGGCGCAACGCTACGACACGGACATGAGAACCGGGGCCTACATACTCGCGGTTGATCGCGTGGCGGAAGCGACACGCGTGCGCGGAATATTCCCGTAATTGTCGGGAGGTCAGTTGTGAGTAGTCAGTCGTAAATTGACTGCTCAATGGGTGCGCAGTTCAATTTATAAGATACCGATACAGAACCGGGAGCGGTAGCGACCGGATCAGAGATTCAACTTGAGTGTTGCATCCGCTCGCTACCGCTCGCGGTTCCGTATCAAGCCCTCTTTAGATGCGTGGTCAAAACTAAGGTTGATGAACGAGGGACGACTGACAGGTGAATCAAGATCAAGTAATGACAACCGACAAGATTACAATCTACGAAAAGCCCACTTGAACGAAGTGTCGCGAGATGGACAAGCTGCTCCGGGAGAGTGGCGTACCGTTTGAGAAGGTCAACTACTATAACGAACCGCTAACGAAGAAGAAGCTCCTCGAGTTGCTCGGCAAGATGAAGCTGACGCCGAGAGACATCTTGCGAACCACAGAAGCGAAGTATAAAGAACTCGGCCTGAGCAAGCGCGAGTTTACGGATGATGAGATCGTTTCGTTGATGGTCAAGCATCCGGATTTAATTCAGCGACCAATTGTCGAACGCGGCAAGCGTGCCGTGCTGGGCCGGCCAACAGACAACGTGAAAGTGCTGCTGTAACGTCGGAAGCGCTGAAAGCGCGGAATGTAATAGCCAGGGGCAAGCGCGAAGCGCGTCGCCCCTGGGGCGAAGGTCCCCCAAGAATTGAGCCCTGAAGGGGCGACATATTCCGCGCCTTCAGCGCTCCACGCGATTGCAATCGGATTCCACCTGGGCCGTTGGCCCAGGCTGTTACATTCCGCGCCTTCGGCGCTGTTAGATCGATTGCACCTAGAAGGTCGAAAGTTAGCCTTGAAGAAACCTGAAACAATCTTCGCCTGTCAGAGTTGCGGTCACCAGTCGCGCAAGTGGCTGGGAAAATGTCCCGAGTGCGGTGAATGGAATTCGCTCGTCGAAGAGCGCGACCGCACTAGTAAAAAAGGATCTACTCGCA
>JANLYZ010000409.1:0-3619 GCA_031365905.1 Chloracidobacterium sp.
ATGACAAGTCTTGCACGCTGATGTGCGTGAAGGACGGCAAGTTCGTTCTGGCCGATCGTGACCACAAGCGCGTTTATCAGCTCGATAAAGCTGGTCAGGAAAAGGCACGAGAGTTTGCCGGTCAAAAGGTTAAAGTAACCGGCCGTGTTGTTGGCAAAACAATTAAGGTGAGTGCAATTGAGGCTGCCACTTAAAAGAGGCGAAGGTCATGGTACTTGATCCACGCACTGAAACGCTGCTCGCAAACATTCACTAGTTATTTCACTTTCACTCAGGAGGAACTTCCGATGCGACGAACCATAGCTTTTCTACTATTGATTTCTGTTACAGCTTTCTGGGCTGCGTGCAGCACAGCTGACAATACAAATAGCAACGCCAACACGGCTGTGACGGCGACGCCAAGTGCTACAGGAACACCGACACCGAGCAATGCCAATATGAGCAACATGAACGCCAGCGAACACGCGAACATGAATATGGGCAAGGACCACGGAAACATGAACATGAACGCTAACAAGAAACCGTAGTTCAGTGCCGCTGGCTGGATTTCACTTTTAGTTCATATAAAGAAGCGACTTGGCGGGAATTCCAGGTCGGCGTAGAGCGCGCACAAGTCTGCCAAAAAATATCTCGCGATATCCCTTGACTCTGTATTCGAGTACAGGGTTTAGAATGTCTTTGGCACGCGAAACTAGTCAAAGAGGACGCACGTGGCACTCAAATCTAAGAAGGCACTTCAAATTGGCTCAACAGCCCCGCTCAAGATCGGCGAAGTAGCCAAGCATAGTGGTATCGGAATCGAAGCCCTTCGATTCTATGAACGTGGCGGGCTCTTGGGTCGGCCGGGCCGGACGGAGAGCGGTTATCGCGTATACGACGCAGTGGTGCTCAAGCGACTCGACTTCATTAAACGTGCTCAGGTTTTGGGTTTCTCGCTCAGCGAGATAAAGCGAATCATCGCCGACAAGCAAGCCGGTAAGAGTCCGTGTCTGGAGGTCCGCGACATTGTCCGCCATCGTCTTGAAGAATTGGACGAGCGGATGAAGGAGATGCGGCGCTATCGCAGGGAACTAGGAGGAGCACTTACCAAGTGGGAAGAAACAGGCGAACTCGATGGTCATGTCTGTGGATTAATCGAAGGAACGGACATCGAGCACTCCAATCTCACACCGCGCCGTCTGACAAAGAAGAAGCTGAACTGAGGTCGGAGTTGGCATGCAATTGGAGTCAGGTCGTAGCGAGCACCGATCGTAGCCGTTGGAGAAAGGAAGAAGATGAAGCCGGCCAAACACATAAATCACGCAGCGCACGAGCTATCAGCTCCTGAGGGCGCAAGGGCAATAGATCCAGTTTGCGGCATGACCGTTAATCCCAAGTCCGCCGCGGGCTCTTACAACTTTAAAGGAAAGGACTACTACTTCTGCAGCACTCATTGCCTGAACAAGTTTCGCGAAGATCCAGAACAGTTCCTCCACAGGCCGGCCGAAGCCATGGCCGCGCAGCCGGTCGGAATTCAGCGTGAGGTGAACCCTGCTGCTGCACCAGTCGTTCAGACTTACACGTGTCCAATGCATCCGGAAGTGCGGCAGGACAAACCTGGTTCGTGTCCGAAGTGCGGCATGTCGTTAGAGCCAGTTACGGTAACAACGGCGCCGCAAAAGATTGAATACACCTGCCCGATGCATCCGGAGATCGTGCGTGATGCGCCGGGCAATTGTCCGATCTGCGGTATGGCCCTGGAGCCGCGGACCGTCACTCTTGATGAGGAAGGGAATCACGAGCTAAAGGATATGCGACGGCGCTTTTGGGCTAGCGTCGTACTTACGATTCCACTCTTCGTAATTGGAATGAGTGACCTCCTTCCCGGCGCACCACTGCAGCGCATCGTATCGCCAGCGGTCCTGCCGTGGGTTCAATTCATCCTTGCTTCCCCAGTCGTTCTATGGGGTGGCTGGCCCTTCTTTGTGCGCTTCTGGCAGTCACTAGTTAACCGCAGCCTGAACATGTTCACGTTGATCGGGCTGGGCGTGGGAGTGGCTTATGTCTACAGCGTTGTGGGCGCACTGTTTCCGGATATTTTCCCGCATTCGTTTCGTGCTCACGGGGATACGGTGCCAGTTTACTTTGAAGCCGCCGCAGTAATCACAACTCTCGTTTTGCTGGGCCAGGTGCTGGAACTTAAGGCCCGCAGCCAAACCAGTTCGGCGATCAAAGCCCTACTCGGTTTAGCCCCAAAAACAGCCCGGCGGGTTGGGCCCGACGGCAGCGAGCAGGATGTACCACTGGATCAAGTGCAGGCAGGTGATCTCTTGCGCGTTCGACCCGGTGAAAAGATACCGGTGGACGGCGTCGTGATTGAAGGTACTAGCGCCGTGGACGAAGCGATGGTGACAGGTGAGCCCATTCCGGTTGAGAAAAAGGCTGGAGACCGTGTTATCGGCGCGACTGTTAATGGCACTGGAAGTCTGATCATGAAAGCTGAGCGAGTAGGTTCCGAAACTCTCCTCTCTCAGATCGTTCAAATGGTTGCGGAAGCCCAGCGCAGCCGCGCTCCGATTCAAAAACTCGCTGATATGGTCGCGGCCTATTTTGTTCCCGCCGTAATTCTGATCGCCATCGTCACCTTCATCGTGTGGGCCATTGTCGGACCGGAACCTCGTATGACTTATGCGATCGTGAACGCTGTCGCAGTGCTGATTATCGCTTGTCCCTGTGCTCTAGGGTTAGCTACTCCCATGTCAATCATGGTCGCCACCGGGAAAGGCGCGCAGGCCGGGGTGCTTTTCAAAAACGCTGAAGCGATCGAAGTGCTTCGAGATGTTGACACTTTGGTGGTCGACAAGACAGGAACGCTTACAGAAGGGAAGCCCAAACTCGTCACAGTTGCTCCCGTCGCCGGTGTGAAAGAGGACGAGTTACTGCGCTTCGCTGCGAGCTTGGAAAGGGGAAGTGAACATCCCTTGGCCGCAGCCATTGTTTCGGGCGCTCAAGAGCGCAAGGTGGAAGTAGTTAACACACAGTCGTTCGAGTCAATCACAGGCAAAGGAGTGAAAGGGCAAGTTGATGGGCGCCCAGTAGCTCTGGGAAACCGCGCCTTGCTGGATGATCTGGGGATCGACGCTGGCAAATTGATTGAGCAGGCGGAGAAGTTTCGCGCGGACGGTCAAACTGTGATGTTCGTCGCTATTGATGGCAAAGCGGCGGGGCTCATAGGCGTTGCTGATCCTATAAAGGAGAGTACGCCTGAAGCTATTAAGCAACTTCATGAAGAGGGAATCCGAATCGTAATGATGACGGGCGATAGCCGCACCACAGCTAACGCAGTGGCCGCCAAGCTAAATATCGACGAGGTTGTTGCCGAAGTGCTGCCCAATCAGAAGGCGGAAACTGTTAAGCGCTTTCAGGCGGAAGGCCACAAGGTTGCGATGGCGGGGGACGGTATCAACGATGCGCCGGCGCTGGCCCAGGCCCACGTTGGCATCGCGATGGGAACAGGAACCGATGTGGCGATGCAGAGCGCGAGTGTGACCTTAGTGAAAGGTGATTTGCGCGGCATCGTTAGGGCGCGCAAGTTAAGCCGCGCCACCATGGGCAACATCAAGCAAAACCTTTTCTTCGC
>JANLYZ010000415.1:0-4672 GCA_031365905.1 Chloracidobacterium sp.
GAATGCTTTTGCTCGTCTTTCCCGGCGTTGAAACGCCGGGCTAAACTCATGTTGACGCTACGCGCCAAGAGACGCTTCCTCGGCCGGCAATTCAACTCCATAAGCGAGCACCATCAACCAACGTCCATCGCGTCGTACGAATACGTCAGTAAAAGCAACGGCGCTTTCCTCCGCTTCTCCTTCGGGCGGTTGGGCCTCTGCGAGTTGCACGCCGGTGAGCACAGCCGTTTCGCCATAAACGTCCACTCTCAATTCTTCGCCGCGGAGCGAAAGAATTTTCATGGGAAACGAAGCGATACTTTTGAGAAACTCCGCTTTATCAGCTTCGGCGCCGAAGTGCGTGCGATAAGTAAACTCGTCCGCGAGCATTGGTTCGAGAGCAGCTACATCTTTGCCCTTGATGGCCGCCATAATGTCGCGCTCGATCTGCAGTATGGCCTCGTCGGCGTTGTCAGTTGAATTGGTCATTCTTAATTCTTCACACTCTCTTCCACAATCCCGCTCAGGAGGCCCCTGCGGTCCCCGCCTTCGCGCGCTTCTCCATCTCTGCCAGCGACACATCTTCTTTGTGGGTGGATACATGCCAGACGTGGCCGAAAGGATCTATCAGCGTGCCGATGCGATCGCCGTAGAACTTGTCAGACACCGCTTCCTTCACGGTAGCGCCCGCGTCCACTGCTCGATTGAAGACCGTATCGACGTCTTCAACGTAGATCATCACACTCACCGGGGAACCGCCCAGCGACTTTGGACCTTTGTATCCCATGTCGGGATAGGCATCCGCGAGCATGATCGGTGAGTCGCCAATCTTGATCTCGGCGTGTCCGATCTTCCCGTTCGGCCCGGGCATACGAAATAGTTCAACTGCGCCAAACGCTACCTTGTAAAACTCGATCGCGTCTGCCGCGCCCTCAATGATCAAGTAGGGCGTTGCTGTGTGATAACCGTCGGGAATTGGTTTGACTGCCATCGTATTCCTCCTTCGATCTTGAAGTGTAGGTTCTTTCCGACTAATGCGCCCGCGCTCTTCTAAAGCGTCCTCACCAACGGCAACTCGATGAAGCTTTGCAATTTAGTATCGCCCGGCGTGTGATAAATTCTTTGCGTCGCCTTCCGGTAATCGCCCGGCTTCGCCCAGAAAATGTTAGGCACAAAAGTTTGCGGGTTGCGATCGTATAGCGGGAACCAGCTCGACTGCACCTGCACCATGATGCGATGGCCCGGCAGGAATACGTGATTCGCGGTCGGCAACGCAAAACGATAAAGCAGCGGCATATTTGCGGCGATCGGTTTGGCCTCGGAGAAGCTCTCGCGATAACGGCCGCGCAGAATGTCAGCCGAGATCATCAACTGATAACCACCCATGCCGGGATCGCCCGCGACTTCATCCGGATAAAGATCGATCACCTTAACGACCCAGTCAGAATCAGTCCCACTCGTTGAAGCGATCAGATTTACGATCGGTTCACCGCTAATCTTCACGGGCCCAGTCAAAGTCTCAGAAGTAAAGACTGCCACGTCCGGTCGGCCTGACTGTTCACGTTGATCGTCAACGAGCCAACGCCGCCACGAACTGCTGTCGATGGGCCGCGCCCGATAGGGCACGGGCTTGGCCGGGTCAGAAATGTACTCGTCGTAATCCCTGGGAGCGCGGGCTTCCTGCCCGCTGCTTTCGTTTGCTTCAGTCGTCGCCGGCACCGAAAAGCTCGCTTTCAGTCCAGCGTTGAGATAAAGCGGTGTCGGTTTCACGGTGCAACCACTCGCACAACCAGCCGGCCACGAAGGCAGCCGCAGCCACTTGTTCGTTCCCGTTTCAAACGCCATCACCGGAGCGATGTCAGGCGTTGGTGCGTCCTTAAGATAGTGATCGAGAAACGGCCGCAGAATTTCCCGACGAAAAGTCAGGGCCGTGTCGCTCGAGAATTTCACCGCTCCGAGCGCACTGCCATCGCGAATTTCCTGGCCATGATGCCAGGGACCCATTACCAGAAACACCTTGTCGTTGTTAGTGTCTTTCGGCTTGATCGCTTTGTAGACTGCGATGTCGCCGTAAATATCTTCCTGATCCCAAAGGCTGTGCACCAGCATCACCGGAACCCGGAGCGGTTGGGCTGCGAGAATTTTGTCCATTGCCTGATCCTGCCACCACGCGTCGTAAGCCGGATGCTCAAGCAGCTTGCGCCAGAAACCGACTTGTTCGAGACCACGACGGCGGCCGAGTTCGCCGGCCGAGCCCGCTTCCATGAACATGTCGTAGTCATCAAAGTGGCTGGTCCACCACTTGGCGTCGTTAGCGCGCGTCGCTTCCTGTTCGTATATGTAGCTCATACCTTGCTGGCGGAAGGCGCCGTTGTGAAACCAGTCGTCGCCGCGCCAGCCATCGACCATCGGATTCATCGGCACTGAAACTTTGAGCGCCGGATGCGGATTGACGAGCGCCATCAAAGGCAGAAAGCCGTCGTAAGAAATTCCCAGGATGCCAACCTTGCCATTGCTTTCCGGGATGTTCTTGACCAGCCAATCAATCGTGTCGTAAGTGTCAGTGGCGTGATCGACGGGCGTCGGATTTTGTGGACCGTGCAGCGGACGGTTCATCACATAGTCGCCTTCGGAGCCATACTTGCCGCGAATGTCCTGCACCACGCGGATGTAACCGCCCTCGACGATCACTTCGGTGGCGTTGTCATAGCCATATAAACTTGGGCCAAGATGCGAGCTGTTGGTATGCGTGGTGAGATCGGTCGCGTTATAAGGCGTGCGCGTTAAGAGAATCGGCGCACCTTTCGTGCCCTTGGGCACAAGAATGACTGTGTGGAGCTTCACGCCGTCGCGCATCGGGATCATCACGTCGCGGCGCGTGTAATCAAATCCGTAGTTCGTAGGTTCTAACTTGTTTGGCGTTTCGTTTGGCAACGTCTGGGCTGTTGTGGATCCGCTCGATAGAACCAGGACGATGAACGCGAGAGAGATCAAGGTTAACGTGCGAAAACTTCTTGTTGTCATAGGTTAGTTATCTCCCTAAACCCGCGCAGCGGGTGCAAGCATAAAGCCGCGCTTCGCGGGCTAAAACGCTCGTCAGATTCTGACTTGTAATGAAGACATCATACATTATGGCTTTCTTCTAAGCCGCTCGAGCGCCGTGCGAATTTGCGCCGGCATCAACACCGGCTTTTGCGTCTCGCGATCGACGAACACATGGACGAAGTAGCCGGCCGCTGCGGCAAGAGCCTCGCCTTGCTTGAAGATCGCGAGCTCATAACGCACGCTCGAATTGCCAAGCTTGTCAACACGCAATCCGATCTCGATCACGCCGGGAAAAGCGAGCGGCCGCAGATACTGACATTGCGACTCCGCCGCAAATGCCACCACGCTTCCGGCCGTTATATCCAAACCGCCTTCAGAGATCAGGTATTCGTTGATGGCAGTATCGAAGAAGGCATAGTAGAGGGCGTTGTTGACATGTCCGTAGACGTCGTTGTCCATCCAACGCGTCGGCAGCGCCAGGAAGTGTGCGTATTCCGCGCGCGTGATTTGTGGTTTCTCAGGCATGAGTTGGCTGACGAGAGATTATGGCACCAGCATTAGCCGCGGATTAACGCGGATGATACGAATCTGAAAGAGAAACCCAGTTAACCCACGGAAAGACTTCATCCTCACTTGAACCGTCGTGAGCTTTTTCCGAATCTGCGTTCATCTGCGTTCATCCGCGGCTGGTCTTCTGCTTCGACGACCCGGTCGCTACCGCTCCCGGTTCTGAGTTCCTTTAGCTCGCGAAGCTTATTATTTGTCTTACCGCGACTCCCTGCGCCAGGCGATCGAAGCCGAGGTTGATTTCATCGAGGCGCAAAGTGTGCGTGTGTAACTTATCCACCGGCAGCAAGCCTGCCTGGTACATGCCAATGTAGCGCGGGATGTCGCGGCGCGGCACGCACGATCCCATGTACGATCCCTTGATCGTTCTTTCTTCCGCGGTAATGCTGATGGCGGGAATCGAAAACATCTTGTGCGGAGCTGGCAAGCCGACGGTGATCGTGGTGCTGCCGATTTTGGTCGCTTGATAAGCCTGGATCAAGACTTGTTCACTGCCTACGCTTTCAAACGCGTAGTCTGCGCCGCCCGCGGTCAATTCCCTGATCGCCGCAACCGGATCGTCTTTCTCCACATTGATCAAATGTGTCGCGCCTAGTTCGCTTGCCAGCTTCAGCTTGTCGTCAAATCTATCCACCGCGATGATCGGATTTGCGCCGGCGACTCGCGCGCCCATGATGGCGCTCAAACCTACGCCGCCCATTCCAAAAACCGCGACCGAACTGCCTGGTGTAACGCGCGCGGTGTTGAGCACAGCGCCTGCGCCCGTCATCACTGCGCAACCAAACAACGCAGCTATGGGCAGCGGTAGTGAAGCATCAATCTTTACCAAGGACTCCTGCGCGGCAACAGTAAACTGCGAGAACGCGGAAACGCCTAGATGATGATTGCAAACTGTAGCTTTCGAGTCAGTGAAATGTCGCGCGCCCGAAAGCAGCGCGCCCGCGATGTTTGCTGCATTGCCGGGCGCGCAAAGCGCTCCCCTGGCGGAAATGCAAAAGTGACAGCGTCCACAGCAAGGCACCCAACTAAACACCACCTGATCACCCGGCGCAAACTCGCTTACCTCAGCGCCAACCTCGCG
>JANLYZ010000448.1:0-2752 GCA_031365905.1 Chloracidobacterium sp.
AACGCCTCATACGCCTCGCGGTAATCCGGATGCTGCATGCAAATAGCCTGCGCCTGCGCCTCGCATTCCAGCGCCGCTTCGAGGTTCATGTCTGCCTCGCGGTCGAGCAACTCTTTGGTTTTGGCGAGCGCGAATGCCGGACCGCGGGCCAGGCGCTCAGCAAGTTCGCGCGTCGTCGTTGTCAATTGATCTGCGGGCACGACGCGATTGTATAAGCCTATTCGCTCGGCCTCTGCCGCAGAAATGAAGTCGCCGGTATAGAGTAGCTCCGTGGCTTTGGCCAAGCCAACGACACGCGGGAGCAAATATGCCGCGCCCATGTCAGCGCCCGAGAGTCCGACTTTCACAAACAGAAACGCAATCTTCGCCTCCTCGCTCGCGATGCGAATGTCCGCGGCAAGCGCGATGCACGCGCCCGCGCCCGCAGTCGTTCCGTTTAGACTCGCGATAACGGGTTTGCGTAGCGCGCGAATGTTCGCGACGAGTTCGCAGGTCATGCGGGTAAACTCGAGCAGCCCTTCCATGTCGCGTTTGAAGAGTTTGCCAATGATATCGTGAACGTCACCGCCGGAGCAGAAGGCCCGACCGGCGCCAGTGATCACAACGGTGCGCACTTGAGTTTCAGTTCTTAACGCCGCGAAAGTGTCCGTTAGTTCACGATACACTTCAAACGTTAAGGCGTTGAGACGATCGGGACGATTCAGCGTGATCGTTGCTACGCCCGCGGCGCTGGTCTCGTAAAGGAAACTTTTCGGAGTGAACATCAGTGCTGAGATACCCGAGGGCTTATCAGTTCAAGATAGCCACTCCTTCAATTTCCACCTTCGCCCGGTCATCGAGCAAACTTTTCACCTCCACCAGCACCATCGCGGGAAAGTGTTTCCCAAGGTGTGCGCGATACACCTTCCCGACTTCTTCACGTCGAGCTGCGTATTCAGTCTTGTTGGTCAGATAGATGGCGAGCCGCGCGATTTGCTCGGGTGTTCCGCCTGCCCCAGTGACCACAGTAACTACATTCGCAAGCGCGCGGTCGAATTGAGCCACAAAGTCGTCGCTGACGATTGTTTGTTTGTCGTCCCAGCCAATCTGCCCAGCTACGAAAAGTAAACGGCCACCAACAGCGGATAATACGCCGTTGGAATACCCTCGCGGTGCGCCCAGCGACTCAGGATTTATTAACTTAAACGTCATCGGGGTGTTCGAGACAAACGACGATAGCAAGTTATTAGATTACGTCTTAGGTGGCAAGGGCGACTTGGCGGTTGGTTCTCAGAAAAGAAAAAGGCCGCCATGGAGAATTGGCGGCCTCGATGTGCGATTTGTAGAGTGAACTCAGTCGAGCACCGGCTTGAGTCGCGAAGCAAGTTGGTTCGCGAGGTTGCCGTTTGGATCGAGTCCGCCGATTGGCTCGCCCGGATTGCCCTGCTTGTCAATGATTACAAACGAAGGCAACTGATC
Source organism: Chloracidobacterium sp. (assembly GCA_031365905.1). Classification (GTDB taxonomy): domain Bacteria; phylum Acidobacteriota; class Blastocatellia; order Pyrinomonadales; family Pyrinomonadaceae; genus PSRF01. The sequence continues at coordinate 1,459 of JANLYZ010000448.1, forward strand.
GACGCCAAACTTTTTCGAAGTCACACCATCAGGGTCGCGCAACACCGTCACCTTAAGACCATACTTCTCGGCAAACGCTCGCAGTTGGGCGTCGCTCGCAAAATTCTTCGACTTCGGATCTTCCGATTCCGTGCTTACCCAATAAACCACCACGCCGCGATCGCTGTATTGGTCAGCAAGTTTTCTGACGCCCTGCAACTGCGTCTTCGATAGCGGCAGCCAGGAAGCGCCAAACGCCAGCACGACAACTTCTCCGCGCAGACTATCGGAAGTGATTGTTTGGCCGTCCACCGTGCGTAGAGAAAAGCCGACCGGATTCTGGGCCAGGGCGAGCGAGGAATCCAGCATTACGAGTAAGAACAAAGCCAATAGGGGTTTTCGATTTGTCAGATGCATTTACTCTCCTTTGCCCGTACCCAAAGGGGCGGGCAGCGTGTTAGATGAGTGGGGCAGCGGTTTAGTTGGTCACAGCCTGGGAGCGCAGGCAGCCGGCCTGCATGTTTGCCCATCCCTTGTGCTAACTCCGGTTACGAGTTCTTTCCGGCGCTGCATCGCCAAAAACCTCCTGGTGCAAAGCGAGGTAATCATCCCACGTGTCCATGTCGCGCGCAATGTAATTCGATGACACCGCCACTCGCCTGACTTGCTTTTCATGGTTAACAAAGAAGGTTTTTAGACCACCGGCAGCGTCGAGACTCAGCAACTCATCGCGAAATTTCAAGTCTATCAACACCGGATGTCCGCCGCGATTGTGCCAGGTTGGCTTCAGTAACCGCGCACCTTGTCGCCATTCGCTAATGAGCTTTGCCATTACTTCGCCGGGCACCGCCGCATGGTCGGCGGGATTAATGAGAACGGCTTGGATACTTGGGGGCATTGCGCGAACACCACAGGCAATCGAGTCGCTCATCTCGCTCGCTGGATTAGGGTTGACAGCAAATGTAATGCGGGAATTGTGAAGCTGAGTCTTAAGTTCTTCGGCGCGTGAGTCTTGGCTGATAACGACGACAACAGTCTCAACACCACCGCAGCGCATATTCTCGATGCAAGATTCAATTACCGTTTTCGGGCCAAAGGGAAGTAGAGGCTTGAATGCGCCCATGCGCTCGGAACGCCCGGCGGCGAGAATGATTGCGGCGACATCAGACTCAGACTTATAGGGGCGGGGCTTGTCCCCCTCCGCGCTTTCAGACCCATGAGTTACCGATTCGTGTGATTCGTTCTTCATCGTTGCGGGCAGGGACAAGCCCTGCCCCTACAGCAATTCTTGCAGTGCACGAAGCGTGTATTGCCG
>JANLYZ010000460.1:0-5834 GCA_031365905.1 Chloracidobacterium sp.
GTCGGCGCAGCCACGGCGTTGTTTGCGGCCACAATCGGTATCACACAAAACGACATCAAGAAGGTGCTGGCGTATTCCACCGTGTCGCAGCTTGGCTTCATGTTCATGGCCTGTGGCGTGGGCGCGTTTGCGATCGGCATCTTTCACGTCATGACGCACGCCTTTTTCAAGGCACTGATGTTTCTCGGCGCGGGCAGCGTTATTCACGGCATGCATCACGAACAGGACATGCGGCGTATGGGCGGCCTGAAGAAATACATGCCCATTACGTACCTGACTTTCATGGCCGGTTGGTTGGCAATCTGCGGCATTCCGCCGTTCAGCGGTTTCTGGTCCAAGGATGAAATTCTCTGGAACGCTGCGGCGACGAGGCACATTCCGGTGGGCTGGATCGTGTGGATTGTGGGCACGATCGCCGCAACCTGCACGGCGTTTTACATGACGCGGCTGATGGCGATGACCTTCTGGGGCAAAGAGAAATTTTTGGGACGGCCAGCCGGCGGCGAAGCAGATGAGGCGCATGCATCGGCTTTCGACAAGGGTTTGGCGCAGCACGACGCAAAGCTCGCGTCTGCGGGTGATCGGCCACACCACGAGCCCGGTGAGCATGTCGGCCAGATCGATCATTCCGTCTCTGCTCACGACGATCATCACGCTGTCCACGTTCCCCATGAATCGCCGCGATCGATGTGGGTTCCGTTGGCCGTGTTGGCAGTGTTAGCGACGATTGGCGGCTTTGTCGGTATCACGACCGCCTTTACCGGTGGCAAGCATGTCGGTGGCCGGATGAACATCGTCAACTTTCTAGATCCGATCATCTGGAATCCGACGACGCATTTCTTCGGCACGCACGAGACCGTCGACAGTTACGGCAAACCCCTGGAAACGGTCCTTGGAACGCATCCAGCTTTGGGCGGTGGGCCGGTGGAAGGGGTCGAAACGCCGCCGCCTTACGGCAGCGAAGGGTTCAATCTCGCGCACGCGGTCGAGTCGAAAGTTCACAGCGAGACCGGCACGGAGTGGGTGTTCATACTGATCTCAGTGTTGGTAGCGGGCATTGGCATTGGACTTGGGTTTCTTTTCTACGTGAAAGACACGAGCCTGCCGGATATCTGGGCCGCGCGGCTGCGCCCGCTTTACCAGGCCAGCTACAACAAATATTGGGTTGATGAGTTTTTTGGCTGGGCAGTGACGCGTCGCGTGATGGATGCGGCTCGTGGGGTTTTCGCTTTTGATTCTAAGGTCGTCGATGGCGGCGTAAACGGCAGCGCGTGGCTCACTAGATTTTCAAGCCGCGTGACCGGTCTCACCGATCAATATTTTGTCGACGGAATTGTTAATGCGGTAGCAATCTTTATCATGCGGTTAATGTCGCCGCTCTTGCGCGCCGCGCAGACGGGCTTCACGCAAAACTATGCGCTTGTAATGGTGCTGGGTCTGCTCGCTGCCGTGGGCGTGATCTTTGGCGCTGACATTGTGGGTTGGCTCAAGAATTGATTCGCTTAGCAGGACAGACATTCGTGTCTGTTCCTCTTGAAACTTGGACCGGCAGGAATGCCTGTCCTACTGGTTGCGAGGACTGAAGTGCTTAAGACAAATATCTTATCGATCGTCACCTGGCTACCAACGCTTGGCGCCATACTCATCCTGACGCTTTTCAAGAAAGACCAGTCGGCGCTGATCAAGAAGTTTGCGACTGCCTGGTTTGGTCTCGCGTTTGTCGCCTCGCTATATCTGCTGACCTACGACCGAGCGATGGGCGGCATGCAGCTGCTCGAAGACCATCAGTGGATCCCGGTGATTGGCGCGCGTTATCAAATGGGCGTTGACGGCGTGTCGGTGCTGCTCATTGTACTGACCACGCTGCTCGGCGTAATCGCCGCTTTGTCTTCATGGAAATACATCGAGAAGCGCGAAAAGGAATACTACGTCCTGCTGCTCTTGTTGCAGACAGCAGTCGTCGGCGTATTCACTTCGATGGATCTGTTTCTGTTCTATCTCTTCTTCGAGGTGTCGCTGGTTCCCATGTACTTCCTGATTGGAATCTGGGGTGGCGAAAACCGCCTGTATGCGGCGATAAAATTCTTTCTCTACACACTGGTTGGCTCAGTAGTCATGTTGCTTGGCGTGTTGAAGATGTATTTCCTGACGCAGGACACTGCGTTGGCTGCACAGATTACCCCGGCAACGATGGATCTTCTGGCGGGAAACAAGGACGCGGCCGCGATGGTGGCGAGTTCGGTGCAGGCAGCTGTCGGGAATGGGACCGGCACGTTCAATATTCTCTACATGCAGGCGATTGGATCAGTGATGCCGATGGGCGCGATGCAGGTGCTCTTGTTCTTCGCGTTTGCATTGGGGTTTGCGATCAAGGTACCGATGTTTCCGTTCCACACCTGGCTGCCCGATGCGCACGTCGAAGCGCCGACCGCCGGTTCAGTCATACTCGCCGGCATCTTGCTGAAGCTCGGCACCTACGGCTTCTTCCGCTTCAACATTCCAATGTTTCCCGCTGCCTCTGCTGACGAAGCTTACTTCGGATCTTTTGGCGTCCGCAGCGTGATGGTCTTCCTGGCCATCGTGGGAATCATCTACGGCGCGCTGGCCGCGATGTATTTCGTCGTCAAGAAAGATGGCGACGTAAAGAAACTGGTGGCGTATTCATCCGTGTCGTCGATGGGGATTGTGATGCTGGGACTGTTCGCCTTGAATCCCAACGGATTAAACGGCGCCGTGCTGCACATGATCAATCACGGCATCTATTCCGCGGCGCTCTTCCTGCTGGTCGGTGTAATTTACGAACGGCGCCACACGCGAAACGTCGCGGAATTTGGTGGACTGTCGCATGTCATGCCTGGGTACGCCGCAGTTTTTCTGGCGATGGCGATGACGGCGATCGGGCTGCCACTGTTGTGCGTTTTTATTTCCGAGTTTCTTTCTTTCCGGGGGGCCTTCGAAGCAAATCCCGTCTGGGCCGGCTGGGGCGCGCTAGGCATTGTCTTGAATGCTGGCTATATGCTTTGGCTTTATCAACGAATGTTTTTCGGCACGATTGATAATCCGAAAAACGAAAAGTTGACTGACTTGAGCGGACGCGAATGGGCTTACATGACGCCCCTCGTCATTTTGTCGCTTTGGATTGGCATCTATCCGAAACCTTTTTTGGCTTACATCGAGCGGCCGGTTAACGCGATGGTGCGCCAGGTGCGTCCGACGTATCCGATTCCGGGGATGCCGGCAGCAGTTCCGGTGCCGCAGCGTGCGGCCGTCAATCAAAAGTGAAGGGCGATGAGTAATGAGCCAGGGCCTCGCAAACTGACTACTGACTACTGACTACTGACTACTGACTACATGCTTCTACTCCAAGCCAACACCACCGGGCTATTCAACCTGTTCGACCTACAGCTCATCATCCCTGAGCTGATTCTGACCGTCTGCGCCTGCCTGGCGTTGGTGATGGAAGTTGTCCTGCCATATCGCAAGAGCAAAGTCGTTGCTTATTTCTCGCTCGTCAGTATCGCGCTCGCCGCCGTTTCGCTGGTCGTTCAGTATGGTTCGCGAGCCGCGTTTCCCCTCGACGGTTTCTACGGCATGATTCGGATCGACGGTTTTGCGTTAGTCTTTCAAGCTATTTTCCTCATTGGCGCTGCGCTCGCGATCGGCATCTCCACTCGCTATCTCGACATTGAAGGTGAACAGCACGGCGAATACTACGCGCTGGTCTTGTTTGCCACCGTCGGCATGATGTTCCTCGCCTGTGGCTTCGATCTGATCACGCTCTACATCAGTCTCGAGCTGATGGCGCTCACGTTTTATGTGCTGGTGGCTTTCACCAAGCGCGAGAAGCGCTCAAACGAAGCCGCGATGAAATACTTTCTGCTGGGCGCGTTCTCGTCCGGCGTGTTGCTCTACGGCATGTCGTTGCTTTACGGCGTTGCCGGGTCAACCAATCTCGGAGAAATTGGTAAAGCTGTAGCGGACATTGCGAGCGGCGCCGAGGGCACCTCCCTCCGGCCGATGCTACTGCTCGGAATGATTGCGCTGGCCGCAGGTCTGTTTTTCAAGATTGCCGCGGTCCCGTTTCATATGTGGGCGCCTGACGCTTACGAAGGCGCGCCGACTTCAGTCACCGCATTTCTTTCCACCGCCTCCAAAGCCGCCAGCTTTGCGCTCTACGCGCGTATCTTCATCGAGGCGCTTAACAGCATCCGCGCTGACTGGGCTCCGCTGCTCGGGTTGGTAGCCGCGATCACGATCATGGTCGGGAACTGGGCGGCTGTTACGCAGGAAAACTCGAAACGCCTGCTGGCTTACTCGTCAATTTCCAATGCCGGTTATTTGCTGTTGGGACTAGTGGCCGGGAATAGTTATGGCTACACCGGTCTCACGATCTATCTGCTCGTCTACACGTTCATGAACATGGGCGCGTTTGGCATCATCATCAGCCTGCGCCGGCGTGGGATCATCGGCGACAACGTTGACGATCTGACCGGACTCGCGCACAAAGCGCCGGGCATGGCCGCGATGATGGCTGTGTTTATGTTGTCGCTCGGCGGCTTGCCGATGACCGGCGGCTTTATTGGCAAGTATTTCCTGTTTGGTGGACTCTTACAGCGGGGCAAGGCAGACGGAAAGAACTGGTACTACTGGCTGGCCGGCTGGGCGATCATTAATACAGTCGTTTCTTTTTACTACTACGTGCGCTTCATCAAAGTGATGTACCTCGGCGATACAATCGCCGACGACAAACCGCTTTCGCTTTCACCCGCCTTGCAAACAGCTCTTGTAGTCTCTCTGGTTGGCATAATCTTCATCGGCGTTTACCCGCAGCCAGTGATCGAAATAGTGCAGCGGCTAATGGCGCGCTAACAGTCTTAGCAATAGTCTCGAGAACCCATGGATGCAGTTTTGCCAGGAGAGGATCTTATCGAAGCGGGCTTGAAGGATTTGCGCGCCAGCCGGGAGACTGTGGAGGCTTTGCTCGTGGCGATCGGCTCGCCGCGATTGCGACGACTGGGACTTGAACTGCCCGATCAGTTGCCCAAAAACCCTGAACATCGCTTGTATGATTTGCTCGCTCAGGACGACCCCGACTCCGCACACTCGCGTTATAATGCTTTCATTAGAAGGCTGGTCAGCTACGAACGGGCTGCCGAATGCGTCAACCAGTAACCGCCGCTCGCGTCGAAAACTTCATGAGAGCTTTGGGTGAGGAAGTTAGTAGGCCTGCCCGAGTCTTTCTGGTTGGGGGCGCGTGCGCCGTCTTATTGGGCTGGCGCGATTCAACGATCGACATTGATCTCAAGGCTCTTCCCGAGCGAGATGATCTCCTGAGGCAGCTATCAGTTCTGAAGGAGCGGCTGGAAATCAACATTGAGTTGGCGGCCCCGGATAATTTTATTCCGGAGTTGCCGGGTTGGGAGGATCGAAGTCAGTTCGTCCGGCAAGAAGCGAAGCTGACTTTTCTCCACTACGATTTTTACGCCCAGGCGCTCGCGAAGATTGAACGAGGCCACGAGCATGATCTGGACGATACAAGACAGATGGTCAAGAATGGATTAGTTGATACCGGCCGCTTGCTCGAATTTTTCTTTAGAATTGAAGGTGACATTGGAAAATACCCAGCGCTTAATGCTTCGTCATTTCGCCGTGCAGTAGAATTGTTTGTAAAGCAGCACCCTTCCAACTAGCTCAAATATCCCCAATGGAAAGTAACTGGTTAGGCCCAACAAACGATCCAAACAGAGTTCACGCTTCATTCGCGTCGAGAGCGTGATGTTCTTATTTTACTTCTTCGCCGGGATCGTTATTTGGCTTGGCATCCTCTCGCTGCG
>JANLYZ010000464.1:0-2374 GCA_031365905.1 Chloracidobacterium sp.
AACAAGGTTGGCTACTTCTTTCCGCACGACGAGTTTTACGACGACGGTTTGCGCGAGGCGATCAAGTTTGTCTGCGACAACGCGCCGCAGGGCGCAGTGATTGCCCATGAAACTCCGGCCGCCACGCGTTACTATCTAGAGCAGTTTCACCGGACGGACCTTGATTCAAAAGCGATCTCGGATCCGAGCTTCGACGCAAACAATATTTCCGGTCCCGCATATTTTATTTTGCAGCGCGGCCGCACGTATTTCGAAAATCAGGACGAACTTCGATTCATACGCGGAAACTTCAAGAAGATTCACGAAGTCACGGTTAATGGCATGACCGCGGCCGAGGTTCTTGTGAACCAAACAAGGTAGTCCAAAGTCCAACGTCCAAGGTCCAACGTCTGTTTGGGCCAGGATGACTTTGGACATTGGACATTGGACTGATTTATGAAGAAACAAACTTTCCTCGCGATGTTTCTCGTTGTGGCGGCGCTGATTATTGGAACGTTACCCGCGGCTGGCCGCACGCCGCGCCATCCAGCAAAGCGCGTTCACATCGTAGTTCTCGGCACCACCGATCTGCACGGAAATCTTTTTCCGGTCGATTACTACACTGACAAACCGGACAATCGCGGGTTGGCAAAAATTGCGACGCTCATCCGGCAGGTGCGTAAGGAAAACCAGAACGTTTTCCTCATCGATTCCGGCGATACGATTCAGGGCACGCCGCTCGAGTATTACCACAACAAGAAAAACAACGCGCCCGCTGATCCGATGATGCTCGCGATGAACGCGCTCGCTTATGACGCGATGACCGTCGGCAATCACGAATACAATTTTGGTTTGCCGGTGCTGGAAAAAGCGCGCAGCGAAGCGAAGTTTCCCTGGCTGTCGGCCAACACTTACAACAAGGGAACAAACGATACTCACTACACGCCGTACATCGTCAAGGAAGTTGCCGGCGTGCGCATCGCGGTACTCGGACTGACCACGCCGGGAATTCCCAACTGGGAAAACGCGCCGAACTATGCCGGGCTGGAATTTCGCGAGCCCGTGAGCGAAGCGCAGAAGTGGGTGCCGATTCTGCGTCGCAAAGAGCGCGCCGACGTGGTCGTGATCGCGATGCACATGGGTCTCGAGGAGGATCTGCGCACCGGCGAGATTAATCCAGGACAGGTGACGAACGAGAACCGAGCGATTGCGATTGCGAAACAGGTGCCGGGCGTCGATCTCATCTTCATGGGCCACACGCATAAGGACGTGCCGTCGGTCGTAATCAACGGAGTCCAACTGATCCAGGCAAACTTTTGGGGACGACATCTGGCGCGCATCGATCTCTATCTGGAAAACGCGGGGCCAGGCTGGCGCGTGGTCGCGCGCGCGGCGCGCACGATTGCCGTCGACGATCGCGTCGCTCCGGATCCGGAAATTTTGAAACTGGGCGAGCCTTATGACCGCGAAACCGAAGGCTGGCTATCGCGCGCGATCGGCGAATCCGGAGCTGAGTTAACCGCCACGGATGCGCGCTTCGGCGACACCGCGATCTTGGATTTGATTCAGCGAGTCCAGCTTGAAGCGGGCAAGGCTGACGTTTCGATGGCGGCTGTCTTCAACCCCGACGCGCGCATTGCGAAAGGGCCAGTGACCGTTCGCGACATCGCTGGTCTTTACGTTTACGAAAACACGCTGGTGGTTCTGGAAGTGACCGGACAGCAGTTGAAAGACGCGTTGGAACACTCGGCAAAATACTTTCGCGCTTATGAACCAGGAAAAACTCCGGCAGAGCTTGTTGACGAGAAAATTCCGGCCTACAACTTCGACATCGCCGAAGGGGTGACCTACACGCTCAACATCACGAAGCCGATTGGCCAGCGCATCGAGGATCTGCAATTCCAGGGTAAGCCACTGGCGCCCACGCAAAAGCTCCGACTCGCCACCAACAACTATCGCGTCAACGGCGGCGGCGGCTACACGATGTATAAAGGCGCGCCGGTGGTTTATCGATCGAGCGCGGAGATTCGTGAGTTGATCATTGACTGGGTCGAGCGCCACCAGACAATCCCCACCGAGCCAACAAACAACTGGCGCATCGTTCCGTAGGAATGCCCAAAGCCGAATTTGAAGGGGGCAAGAGTTATGAAGTTTATTCGCCTTACGTCATTCGCTCTTATCGCGACAGTTATTTTCGTTAATGCGGCCTCAGGGCAATCTAAAAAGGAGACCAACAGTAATACTTCAGAGCGGGATAACAGGCAGCTACCCACGAAGAACCGAAAGAAAGAAACACCACTCTCTCGTCCCGTTGAAATTCAAAACTTGATCACCGAAGCGCACCTTGCTCCAGCAGAGTTTGGTATTGATGCCCTCATTCGCATTGCCGAATCAA
>JANLYZ010000180.1:0-10414 GCA_031365905.1 Chloracidobacterium sp.
ATGCTGGATGCATATAGCTTCGAGCAGCCGTCTGCACCGATTGTGCTGGACCATCGAGGTTGTCGCTATCTGCCTCACGTGCTGGGAATGCGTGTGGGACAACCCTTACTAATCTTTAATCGTGATCCCACTCAGCACAACACGCATGCAGTGGCCCCGAAGAATCCTGACTGGAATCAGAGTCAGCCGCCTGAGGCGGGTCCCTTAGAGCACACTTTTGAGCGGCCAGATATTATTGCGTTCAAGTGTAACCAGCACCCCTGGGAGAAGGCGTATGTCGGCGTCTTCGATCATCCGTTCTTTGCTGTCAGCGATGAGCTTGGCAACTACAGAATCGAAGGCCTGCCGCCGGGGAAGTACACCGTAGTTGCGTGGCATGAACGTTTCGGTGAGCAGACGGAGGAGATCACGGTTGTCCCGGGCGAAGGCAGAAATTTAAGTTTCATCTTTGCTGCTAAGTAGTAAACGTTGTTGAGGGACGAGCAGGAATGCCTGTTCTACTGTTTATTGTTTGGCGAGGCTTCCGGTTGGATTGTTTCCTGGTAGATATACTTCAGGTCCTGAAGTTTTAAGACGACCGCTGGCTTCACCGCATTGCGGTCCTTGTCCATGCTGATGATGCCCGTGACGCCGGCGAAGTTTTTGGTCTCAGCCAAGGCGTCGCGCAGCTTTCCGCCTTCCGTTGTTCCTGCCCGCTGAATCGCTTCGGCGAGAAATCTCAGCGCGTCGTAAGCGAGCGCAGCATGCGCGTCGGGCGTGAGATTGCCGTTGCGCTGGCGATACGCCTTCACAAACTTCTGAATCGTCTCTGACGGATCATCGGCTGAATAGTGATTGGAAATGTAGGATCCGTTCATCGCATCGCCGCCGAGGTCCCAAAGCTCCGGCGCGTCCCAGCCGTCAGCGCCGAGCAAGGGCACGGTCAAACCAAATTGACGCGCCTGCTTGGCGATGATGGCGACGTCGCCGTAATAACCGGGAATGTAGATCACATCAGGGTTTGCGGCTTTGATTAAGCTCAACTGGCCGCGGAAATCAGCATCGCCTTGGGAGTAAGATTGTTTGATAACTATCTCGCCGCCGAGTTTTGCAAAACTTAACTCAAAAAACTGCGTTAGCCCGCGACTGTAAGGCGAATTGAAGTCGAGCATGATAGCGGCGCGTTTCGCTTTTAACGTGTTCGCGGCAAACTTCGCCATCACCTCGCCCTGGAAGCCATCGATGAAGCAGGCGCGAAAGATGTAGTCACCCGCTTGCGTAACCTCCGGGGTAGTTGACGATGGGGCGATTAAAGGCACTCGAGCCGACTGGGCCTTGGGAGCCGCAGCCAGGCTATTTCCCGAAGCCCCCGCGCCGATGATGGCCACCACCTTGTAGCGATCGATTAAGTTTGCGGTGGCCTGGGCCGCCTGTTCCGGGCTACCTTTGTCGTCTTCAATGACGATGTCGATCTGATGGCCATTGATGCCACCGGCCTGATTGATTTCATCGGCAGCCATCAGCACGCCGTTTTTTGCCGAGAGACCGAAGTTGAAGGTTGGTCCGGTGAAGTCGCCGAAGAAGCCGATTTTTAAAGTGGCGTGATCGGCGGCGTTCTTTTGCGGTGAGAAGCATGACGGCGCAAATGTAAGGGTTAACGAGAGCAGGATCAGGAGAATTAACACGCCTCGTCTGGGCAATAATGCGTTGTGATTTCTTTGACTGCTCATACTACAAGAACCAGAAGAACTGTAGTAACTATCCAGCGTTCGCAAATGAATTTTAGCGCATTGTTCACATGAACTAAGCACGTCCGAAGGGCCGGTATTTAATAGCCATGCCCGTGAGGGCGTGGGCGAGATGATTTTGCGAAGGTTCTGAGGCCCGATGGGCCGGCAGTGGTACCAGCCGGTTAGTCCAGTCTATCCGTGTCGCACCTTCGGCGCTCTTTGCCTTTGAGAGTCCTTGATCCACGCCCTGACGGGCATGGCTATTAGATACCGGCCCTTCCGGGCCTTTCATCCAAACAAGCGAAAAATATTCTTGATCGCTACTCACCAAGGTAAGCTTCTTTAATTCTTGGGTCGGCGGCGAGCTCTGCGGATGGCCCTTCCATAACAATTCTTCCGGTTTCCAAAACGTAAGCGCGATCAGAATGCTTCAGGGCGGCATGCGCATTTTGCTCAACCAGCAGGATCGTTGTTCCCTTACTTTTGATTTCGTCAATCGCTTCGAAGATTGTGTGCACCACGAGCGGCGCCAGTCCCAAAGATGGTTCATCAAGCAGGAGCAAACGGGGCTCTGACATTAACGCGCGGCCGATAGCGAGCATCTGCTGCTCGCCGCCGGAAAGCGTTCCGGCTTTCTGTGATTCGCGTTCCTTCAAACGGGGAAACATCTGGAAGGCACGCTCCATGTTGGCGGTAATCGCCCGCTTATCTTTTTTGAGGTACGCGCCCATGTTCAAGTTCTCTCGGACCGATAGATTCGCGAAAACGCCGCGACCTTCGGGCGACATCGAGATACCTTTTGCGACCAGCTTGTGTGTAGCGCGACCACTGATGTCTTCGCCTTCAAAAGTAATCGTGCCTGCTCGTGGGCTCAGCAGTCCCGTGATGGTCCGCAATGTGGTTGTTTTGCCGGCGCCATTTGCGCCGATGAGCGTAACCACCTCGCCGGTTTCGACGCGCATGGAAATCCCGGTAAGCGCCTCGATGGCGCCGTAGTTAACAGAGACGTTATCTAGAGTAAGCATGGTTTTATTGCCGATTTCCAATTGCCGATTGCCGATTCTTCCAAAGTCCCAAGAGATGCTCTCCAAAAATCGGCAATCGGCAATCTTCAGTCTCCCAGGTACGCTTCGATCACCTTCGGATCGTTTCTGATTTCTTCCGGCAGTCCGAGCGCGATCGACTTGCCGTAGTCCAGTACTTGTATCTTCTCGCAGACGCCCATCACCACTTTCATGTTGTGTTCGACGAGCAGAATCGTGAGCGAGAAGCGATCTCTGATTCGCTGAATCAAGCCCATCAGATCTTCCTGTTCCGAAGGATTCATGCCGGCCGCCGGTTCGTCAAGCAGCAAGAGCTGCGGCCGGGTGGCGAGCGCGCGCACGATCTCCAGGCGCCGTTGGCTGCCATAGGGCAAACTCGTTCCGCCTTCATCTTTCATTCGCGCGAGATCGAAAATTTCCAGCAACTCCAAAGCAAACTCGCGATGCTCGCGCTCGTCACGCTCGAAACGCGGCAGACGGAAAATCGCATCAGCCAAACCCTGTTTCGCATGCCGATGACACGCAGTCATAACGTTTTCCAAAACCGACATGCTCGGAAACAGGCGAATGTTCTGGAACGTACGCGACACGCCGCGCCGCGAAATCTCATAAGACCGCAGACCGTCGATGCGTTTGCCCTGAAAGTAAATTTCACCGGAAGTCGGTTTGTAGACGCCGGTCAGGAGATTGAAGACGGTGGTCTTGCCGGCGCCGTTTGGCCCAATCAGGCCGTAGATTTGGCCGCGCTCAACGTTCATGTCGAGCGCATTCACGGCGATCAGCCCACCAAACTGAATGGTGCACTTCACTGTTTTTAGCGGCGGATCTTCCGAAAGCGGACGACCCTGATGCCGGCCTATCACGCGCGCGGCTTCAGTCATGATCGAGTCTTCCTTAGTGGCCTTGACGGCATCTTGCTCCGGCGTGCCGTTCATCTGTTTTCCCTGTCTTTCTTTTCGTCAATCGCAGCAGGCGGTCCCTGTTCAGCGATTGAGACGCCACCGGTTCCACCTACGACTTGATCTCCCTCAGGCAGCTTCCGCGCGCGCTTCAACCACGACAGGCTAAACTCGCGAGTCCCCAAAATGCCCTGCGGTCGCGTCAGAATTATTATGATGAGCATCGCAGAGTAGACTACCAACCGATAACGCGAAAAATCGCCCGGCAGTTGTCTCAGCAGTTCCGGCATGATCGTAATGACGATGGCGCCGAGTACCGCGCCGGTTAACGAGCCCATGCCACCCAGCACAATCATGATGATGATTTCAAATGAACGAATGAACTGAAAATCGTTTGTACTCAAAAACGATCGGTAGTGCCCGAAAAGAACTCCGGCGAGACCGGCGAGTGCGGAGCTGATCACAAAGGCGAGTACTTTATAGCGGGTGGTGTTAATGCCCATGGCCTCGGCGGCCAACTCGTCTTCGCGGATCGAGACCAGCGCGCGGCCGATGTCTGAATGGACGATGTTATGAACTATCACTATCGAGATGATGGCGAAGCCGCCCACCCAGATAAAGTTACTGTAAGCGGGCACCGAGAAACCGGTAGCGCCGCCGACCTTGTCGATGTTCAAAATAACTATGCGAATAATTTCCGCGAAGCCCAGGGTGACGATGGCCAGGTAGTCGCCGCGCAGGCGAAGAGAGGGAATGCCCACGAGCAAGCCGGCGAGGCCGGCGATCAAACATCCGAAAGCAATGGCAAGCAGAAAGATCAACGCATGCGCTACCGTGAACCCGACAGTCCCAGCCAGGCTTCGTTCCCAAAACTGCGCGTGATAGACAACCAGATAAGCGGAAGAATAGGCGCCGATGGCCATGAAGCCGGCGTGGCCGATCGAGAATTGTCCGGTGAAGCCGGTAATCAAGTTAAGTGAAACGGCAAGGATAATATTGATGGTGAGCGTCATCAGCACGTCGGTGGGATATGCGCCAAAGCCGAATCCAAAAAGGCCCTCTTTACTCATGAACGCGTTCACGAGATAGAGGGCTATGATGATGGCAATGGTGGATAAGACTCTCTTAAGCGTTGGCATCCTGTTAACTCATCATACCGAAAGCCCGACCGTTAGGGAGGGACCCCGAGCCCTTGCTCACGCGCGGGCTTCGGCCTGGTACTAAACTTTTTCCTGAACCGTTGATCCCAGCAGGCCTGCTGGACGCACCAGTAAAACCAGAATGAGAATCGCGAAGGCGACGGCATCGCGAAACGTCGAGGGAATACCAACGTTCTGTCCGTAGCCGACCACAAAAGTTTCAGCAATGCCAATCAGCAAACCGCCGAGCACAGCGCCGGGAATATTCCCGATGCCGCCGAGCACGGCAGCAACAAAGGCTTTTAGTCCGGTCAGGATTCCCATCAGGGGATCGATCTGCGGATTGTATTGCGCCGTTAGCACGCCACCGGCAGCGGCCAATGCCGAACCCAGCGCAAAAGTGAACGAGATAATAAAATCGGTATTGATGCCCATCAACTTTGCCGAATTGAGATTGAAAGAAACAGCGCGCATCGCCGTCCCGACTTTGGTCTTGAAAATGACCCATTGCAGCAGCATCATCAGGGCCACAGAAACTGCAAAGATTAATATCTGGGACTTGGAGATGGCGGCGTTGCCGAACAGCGTGAAGCTCTTTTCGCTCAGGAGCTGCGGGAAGGCGCGCGGCGCAGCGCCGAGCTTGGCCACGAAAACATTTTCAATCAGCAGTGAAACACCAATCGCCGCGATCAGGGTAGTCATGCGGGCGTATTTTCGCAGCGGACGATAGACGAAGCGTTCGATGGCCATGCCGACCAGCGCTGCGGCAATCATCGATGCGACCAGGACGACGCTGAGACCCAAAAGCGAAGGGCCGGTAGCGAACCCAAGTTGAAACGCCAGGAAATAACCCACGAACGCGCCGACCATGTAAATGTCGCCGTGGGCAAAGTTGATCAGGCGCAGAATGCCATAGACCATCGTGTAGCCCAGGGCTATCAGCGCGTAGATCGCGCCGATCGTCAGGCCGTTAATCAGTTGCTGAACGAAAGTGTCCATTGGATATTTCGATTACGCTATTTAGGAGACGGCATGGGCTGCTCGGATTTAGCAGGCGTGGTAGCCGCTTTTGCAGGAGAAGCCGCGGCTCCCGGTTTCGGTGGAGATGATGCGGGTGCAGCCGCCGGCCCCGCACTTGCTGGCGACACTGCGGCGGGAGCAGTTGGCGCTGTCATGCCTTCGGGATAGATCGTTTCCTGGTAGATGTATTTCTTGTCTTGAAGTTTAAGTACGACGGCCGGCTTGACAGCATTTCGATCCTTGTCGAGAGAGATAGTGCCAGTCACGCCGACGAAATCTTTGGTGGCGTTGATGGCATCCTTAAGTTTCGGTCCCTCGGTGGTACCCGCGCGCGTGATGGCGTCGGCAAGCACCCTCATTGCGTCATAGCCCAGCGCGGCGAGCGCATCGGGAACTTCGCCATTGCGAGCTTTATAGTCAGCCACAAACTTCTGGATTGCCGGCGAAGGATCATCAACTGAATAGTGGTTGGAAATGTAATCGCCGTTCAACGAGTCGCCGCCCAAATCCCAGAGCTGCGTCGAATCCCAACCATCGCCACCAAGCATTGGGGCTTTGATATTCAGTTGCTTCGCTTGTTTGGAAATCACTCCTACTTCGCCGTAGTAGCCCGGGACATAAATCACATCCGGATTCAATGAGCGAATCTTGGTGAGCTGTCCTTTGTAGTCGCGATCACCCTGGGTGTACGACTGCTTATCAACGATGGTCCCACCCAATTTCTTAAAGCTGGCTTCAAAAAATTCCGTCAGGCCGCGACTGTAAGGCGCATTGAAGTCGAGCATGATTGCCGCTGTCTTCGCGTGGAGAGTGTTGAAGGCAAACTTGGCCATCACATCGCCCTGGAAGGGATCGATAAAACAAACGCGCGAGATGTAATCGCCAACTTGAGTCACCGCCGGGTTCGTCGACGACGGCGAAATCATCGGGACGTTCGCGGCCTGAGCCTTTGGCGCTGCCGCCAGTGTGTTTCCTGATGCAACTTCTCCAAGCAACGCAACTACGCGGTCCTGATTGATGAGCTTGGTAACTACTGTCGCGGCTTTCTCGGGACGGCCCTCATCGTCTTCTGAAAGAATAGTGATCTGCCGGCCGTTGATGCCGCCTGCTTTGTTAATCTCATCAGCCGCCATCTCAACCCCGCGCTTGGTTGACTGGCCGAAGTTTGAAGTGCGCCCCGTAAGGTCCCCGTAGTAACCAACCAGGATTGGACCAGTCTGGCCGCCGGCCCCTGGGCCGCCCTTACGTTCACAAGCAAAAGCAAAAAGCAGCGATGAAATCAGCAGGAGCGAAAGTAGAATACGTTTCATAGTTTCCTCACGTTTCCTCAAGGGCGAAAATGTTTTAGTAGTCGGACCGGCGACATGAAAGCACTTAGGACCGGGGGCCTTCGTCGCATTGAATTAGGGGAAAAATTACTATAGCTCAGAACGAGGCTGAATAATACTTTGAGAACCTTACTGACGCAAACTTTAACGCCAGGCGGCAGGAGCAGGAGGCAGGTGCAGGAGGCAGACGGCCGTCGACCGATAGGCGCGACTGATTCGTGCCTGGTGCACCTGCTCCAGCCGTCTGCCTCCCGCCTCCTGGCGTTCGGGCGGTTGATTGTCGACTTCCCGCTAATCTAGACTGCGCCGCATGACCGAACCGCAACCAAAGCCCGCGCCCGCTCTGGGCGACATGAGCAAGGAAGACTTTCGCCGCTTTGGTCACGAGCTGGTTGACTGGGTTGCCGAATACCTCGAACACGTTGAAGACTTGCCCGTGCTCGCGCAAATCGAGCCCGGAGATCTCAAGGCGCAACTCCCCACCGTGCCGCCGGAAAAAGGCGAAGCAATGGAACAGATCATTGCCGACCTCGATCGCCTGATCGTTCCCGCGCTCACGCATTGGAATCATCCTTCGTTCTTTGCTTACTTCGCTACGTCAACTTCCGCGCCTGGAATTTTTGGTGAACTTCTGAGCGCGGCCTTCGACAACAAAGCCATGCTCTGGCGCACCTCGCCCGCCTCGACAGAACTCGAAGAGGTCACTCTTGATTGGCTGCGGCAGATGATGGGGCTCGATGCGGGCATGACCGGCATCATCTACGACACGGCTTCAGTTTCCAGCATGCACGCCATTGCTGCCGCGCGCGAAGGCGTCGAGTTGCGCATTCGGGAAGAAGGCATGAGCGGACGCACAGACCTGCCGCTCTTGCGCCTTTACACTTCCGAGCAGGCGCATTCGTCAATTGAGAAGGGCGTGATAACGCTGGGTCTGGGCCAGCGCAGCTTGCGCAAGATTCCCACCGATAGCGAGTTTCGCATGGACGTCGAAGCGCTGGCCGACGCGATTGAGGAGGACAAGGCGAACGGCATGGTGCCTTTCTGCATTGTCGCTACTGTCGGTACTACGTCTACGTCCAGCATCGATCCAATCGCGGAGATCATTCCGATCGGCGAGCGGCATGCGATGTGGCTCCACGTTGATGCGGCCTACGCCGGCTCGGCGGCGGTCGTGCCGGAGTTGCGACATATTCTTAAGGGCTGCGAGCGCGCGGATTCGCTCGTAGTCAATCCGCACAAATGGTTGTTCACGCCGTTTGATCTTTCGGTGCTTTATTGTCGTCACCTTGATTTACTAAGGCGGGCGTTCTCGCTCGTCCCGGAGTATCTGCGCACGCCGGAGCAGGAACAGGTGCGCAGCGGATCGGATTATGGCGTGCAACTTGGTCGCCGCTTTCGCGCGTTGAAGCTTTGGATGATCATTCGTTACTTCGGCCACGAAGGCTTGGCCGCGCGCATACGCGAACACTGTCGCCTGGCCAAGCTGTTTGCATCGTGGGTTGAAGCTGATCCAAATTGGGAGTTGATGGCGCCGCTGCCGCTCGCGCTCGTTTGCTTTCGCGCGTGTCCGCGCCTTGACGGGATGGACGAAACTGCGCGCGAGGCTCGCCTTGATGTTCTGAACGAAGCGATCATGCACGGCGTGACTGCAACTGGAAAAGCGTTGCTCTCGCATACGAAGCTGAACGATAAACTCACGCTGCGGCTTTCCATCGGCAACATCCGCACCACTGAAAAACACGTGCGTCAGGTTTGGGAATTATTGAATGAGCAATTAAAGTTGCTACGGGTGTAACGCAAACTGTTAGTTTGCGTCGCGCGGTCATTAATGCACCTTGAGGCAAACTAACAGTTTGCGTTACCAGGAACTTCCAGGAGGACAACATGAAATCATTGCAAACAACTATTCAGCTCGCTGCGCTAGTGCTCGCTTGCAGCTTACTTGTATCAGCGCAAACTGCCACCACTGACAACCATTACAACAAGGATGGCCTGACCTTCGATTATTCCGCCAGTTGGACTTTGCAGGACACGAGCAACGGTGATGCGCAACAGATGGTGCTTGAGCGTCCCGATAGCGATGCGCAGATTAGATTCTACATTCACCGAAACAGCATCAAGCCGGAGAACCTTGAAAAGGCGCGTCATTCGCTGGTTGATCCTTACATTGAGAAAACTGCCAACACTTTCGAGCAAATGGGCGCTCACCCCGAACGCTCGAGCGTCACAACTGAGATTGGCGGAGTCGCGGCCGAAGGAGTGAAGTTGAAGGCCGTGCTGGACGGCGACCCCGGCGCCGCGGAAATCTATTGGGCGTTGGTTGGTCAACGCCTGGTTGTTCTTACCTTCTTTGGACCAGACAAAGCGATGAAGAAGGCGAGTGCTGTCTGGGACACCGTGCGCACGACGATTAAGATCGAAGCTCCGCCACCAAAGAAGTCATAACTGGGGTGCAGCGGACTGTCTAGTCCGCTGTAGTTTGAGCAAGGAGCGGACCGCAGACTAGACGGTCTGCGGCACATTCAGCGGACCGCAGACTAGACAGTCTGCGGCACATTCAGCGGACTCGATGAAAGCCACTTCGTTCGTCATAGCCTTATTGCTTGCGGCGGCCTGCTCAGTTGCCTCGGCCCAACCGCGCCGCCCAAACGTTGGAATGTCGCCGGCGGATATTCTGCGCGTTGCAAACGTTAGCGATGCGCAGATTTCTCCCAATGGCCAGTGGGTCGTCTACACAGTCTCAACTGTCGAAGGCAACGAGACAGTCAGTACCTTGTGGCTGGCGCACGTGGCTACAAACCTCACGGGTGTGCCGACCAATACCCCGCCCCCAACTGCCCAGCGTCGCCCGACGATGAACTGGCCAGACGAAGGAGCGACCTCCGCGTCGAAACTCGTTTCCGGTTGGAATGCCTCCAACCCGCGCTGGTCGCCGGATAGTTCAAAACTGGCTTTTCTGGGCGAGCTCAACGGGCAGCGCGGGATTTGGGTAATGAATCTCGAAAGCCGCGAGCCACGCGAGCGTGCGCCGCGCTTCGTCGTGGAAGTTCAGACTACGAACTTCTTCATCACTTACGCAGGAGAATCACTCGCCTGGGCCCCGGACTCGAAACGCATCGCTTATATCTCCGCCAGCGAAGAGATGACTGCTGCGCTCGAAGATGAGATACCGGCGCCTCATGACGATCCGCGCGTCGTCAATCGCATTCAATACAAGTCTCGCACGTCATTCTCGGATAAGCGTCGCACGCATGTTTGGATTACCGCCATCGATAA
>JANLYZ010000098.1:0-11825 GCA_031365905.1 Chloracidobacterium sp.
GGCATCACCACTCGCTTCCAACAAGGCTTTCTTGAGCGCAGCGATCAGCGCGTCGTTAAGCGCGTTTCTTTTCTCAGGCCGATTGAGCATCACGCGTGCGACCGAATCTTCCACCTGATAGATAATTGAATTGTCTTCGTCGGACATATTCTTTCGCAGCCTTACTTCATTCAACCCACATTTGAATTCAGGAATTCGAGCAAAGCAGCATTTACTTCTTCGGGCGCTTCATTCTGCACCCAGTGTCCACTGTCAGGAATGCGGACCTCGCGATAATAGGCGTCGATGTATTTCTTTAGCCCGCGCACAGTCGCCGGCAAAATTGCGAAGTCCTGTTCGCCAAAAATAAATAACGTGGGAACGCACACCCGAGCGCCGCTTCCCTTCGCATTGGCTTCTCTTTTCGGCGCGAAGAGCCGGCCAAAGACATTGGCCCGATAGTAATTGATTGCCCCCGTCAGTGCGCCGGGTTGCCGCGCCGCTTCTTTGTAAAGCTCGACGTCTGCCGCAGTAAAGCTATTCTTACGCGTAACCTTTCCTAACGTTTCTTCAATTGACCTGAAGTTCTGCCGGCTAATCAACCATTCAGGCAAGCGCGGAATTTGAAAGAAGAACATGTACCAACTACGCAGCAGTTGTTTGAAAGTAAGATTTGCGCGCCAGGCCGCCATCAGCGGCACCTGCAATACCGCGAGCTTCGCAACTCGCTCCGGATGTTTTTGCGCCACGGCCCAGGCTACGCCCGCGCCCCAGTCGTGACCGACAATCGCGGCTTGCTGCGCGCCAAAATGATCGATGAGCCCAATCACGTCAGCGACCAGTTTCTCTATCTTGTAGTCCTCAACTCGCGAAGGTTTATCGCTCAGATTGTAGCCGCGCATGTCCGGCGCAACGACGTGGAAGCTTCCGCTCAACGCCTCGAATTGCTTGTGCCATGCGTACCAGAATTCCGGAAAGCCATGCAACAGGATGGCGAGCTTCTCACCGCTGCCGGCTTCAGCGTAATGCAGGCGAATGCCATTAACGTTGGCGTAACCGTGAGTGATGGTTGTCATTCTTGTAGTTCAGAGTTCAAGCTTTAGCTTGTCGCTTTCCCAGGAGAGCAACTTGAAGATTGAACTCTGAACTGCTTACGCAACTCCCAGGTTTAAGGCCTCCCCATCGGAAAGTTCAATCTCCATTCTCAGTAGTGCGGTTGAAAACGTCTTTCCTTGCGCGTCCGTCATGAGCGAAAGCGTGCCGCCGCCGCCGAGGCTTTCGTGCAACAGAAAATTCAGCGCGCCGAGGTTGGGCAGTTCAAACCGCTCCACTTCCCCGTGACAGATTCCTTTGAAGTGGGCCTTGACACGTTCGGTCGTTACTTCGCGAACGAGGATCGGATAGATCTCATCGCGTAAGGCTATCAATCCGACGTTGGCCGTGTCGCCTTTGTCGCCCGAGCGAGCGTGGGCAAGTTTTACTAGTTGCACTTTCATAAGACGAGATCTCTGGTCTCACGTTTAGACTCAGATCTTTCAATTTGTATTTGAAATTTTTCATTTCTCATTTGGTGTCTGCGCGAGCGGAGCCGATTAGCGGCCCTAAATGACATATGAAAAATGTCAAATCATATATGGAAAATTCTTCGAAGCTACACGTCAATAACAGACACAGCTGGCACGATCTCTCCCTTTGGCATAAGCGCCGGCCAGTAGGCAACAATCTCTTCAACCTTCGGCCTGCCTCCGGCGAAACCAGTTACACCTGGCGGGCCCGTCAAGACCAGTGGTGCGATCTCTTTCGTAAACCGCTCGACCGACGCGCGATCTTCACTGCGGACTCCAACACGCAATTGAACTTCAGGTAGATCCGCGGAAGGCTTCCCCGCGAGCGGGCCGTGTGTCGCATTAGCGCCAACGAATTCCGTGAGCATGTGGTCAAACTTCAACCCCAGTCGATCGAGTCTTGCCCTTAGTATCTTGTCAGCAGCCTGCGCTTTGTCGTAAGCGTCCGGCCACGAATAAACAAGAGTGCCGACCGCTTTATAACCGGCGGAATAGCTTATCGAGACTTTGAAAGTGTCAGTCGCCGGTCGTCCTTCGATGCCAAAGACGCGCACGCGATCGCGCCCTTCGTATTCAAGTCGCACGGTGGTGAAATCGGCGATGCAATCCGGCGTGATGTAGGAATGTGGATCGCCCATCTCATACACGAGTTGTTCTTTAACGGAAGGAATCACCACCCAGCCGCCCGTGCGCTCGTGTTTTGTAATGACGAACGTGCCGTCCGGCGAGGCCTCAACGATTGGGAATCCGACGTCCGCAAGATTGGGAATGCTGCGCCACTCGTATTGGCAGTTGCCGCCGGAACATTGCGCGCCACATTCGATGATGTGACCGGCAATCGTGCCGGCAGCGATCCTGTCCCAATCGTCCGCCGCCCAGCCAAACTCGTGCATCAGTGGCGCGAGCGTCAGGCCGGTGTCAGTCGCGCGACCAGTGATAACAACTTGCGCGCCCCGATTCAACGCTTCAAGCATTGGCGCAGCGCCGAGATAAACGTTAGCGCTTTGTATGCGATCACGAACGGTGGAGAGCGGCTCGCCGGTATCCATGTTTCGCAACTCGATTCCTCGAGCCAGGAGTCCGTCCAATTTCGCCATGATGTCGTCGCCGGTGACGATGCCGATGCGAAGTTTTCCCGCCAGGCCAAGCTCTAGTGCGACGTCCTTTACTGCTGCCGCACAACCTGCGACGTTCACGCCGCCCGCGTTTGCCGTTACCCGAATATTTTTCTCGATGCAGGTGGGCAGAATTCGCTTCATCAGCGGCACGAAATCCTTCGCGTAACCCGCAGACGGATCGCGCGAGCGCTGCTTCTGCATGATCGACATGGTGACTTCCGCCAGATAGTCGAGCATCAGGTAGTCAATCGGGCCGCCTTCAACCTGGCGCACCGGCGCCTCAGGCAAGTCGCCCCAAAAACCCTGACCGGCAGCAATGCGAACGGATGTTTTCATAAGGCCAAATTTCAGAACCGGAGCACTAGCTACCGGGTCAGCACGCAATGCGATCTTAGATCAAATCGAGTTGCACATTGAGCCGGTCGCTATCGCTCCCGGTTCTGATTCATACCAACGTTGGCGGCAAAACGAACTGCCCGATGTGCGCCCCGCCGTAGTTCAAGCTGGTGCGTAACGCAAGTTCCAAAGCGTCGCGCGTATGCTCAGGGGTGATCACTGCATCGACAAATCCGCGCGCCGCCGCATACTTCGCGTCGAGTTCACGGTCGTAAGTTTCGCGCACCTGATCCATTTCCGCCTCGAGTTTCTCATCGGGCTTCAAATCGTTGCGCTTCAACTTTTCTAATTGACTACCAAACACAGCTTGCACCGCCGAGTCGCCCTCCATCACGCCCATGCGTCCGGTGGGCCAGGTAAAAATAAAATCCGGATCAAATCCCTGACCCGCCATCGCATAATAACCCGCGCCCGACGCGTGGTTCACCGTCAAAACAATCTTCGGCACTACAGCGGTCGCCATCGCTTCCACAAAGCGCGCGCCCGCGCGAATTATTCCTGAGTGTTCTGCTTCCGGTCCAACCATAAAACCGGAAACGTCCTGAATGAATAGGAGCGGCGTCTGACGACGGTTGCAGGTCTCGATGAAGTAAGCCACCTTCTCCGCTGACTCTGTATAGATGATGCCGCCAAAGCGAGGCGGGCCACCGCCCGGTGGACGAATCATGCCTCGGTTATTCGCAACTACGCCGACCTGAATGCCGCGCACGCGCGCATGTCCGGTGACCATTTCCTTCGCGTAGTCTGCCTGAAACTCATCGAGGTGTCCGTCGTCTAACAAACATTCGAGCAAACGCCGCGCGTTGTAAGGCTGCTTATGATCCGCGGGAATGATTTCGTAAAGCTCATCGGCCGGACGCGCTGCATCGGTGTTAGCCTTCGTTATTGACTTCGGCGAACTAACAGCCAACTCAGAAACAAATTCACGAATCTTCGCGATGCATTCTTCATCGTTCTTCACACGATAGTGCGCGACGCCCGAAAGTTCGTTATGCGCGCGCGCGCCGCCGAGCGTTTCGTTGTCGATCGTTTGTCCCGTTGCTCCCTTAACAAGATTCGCACCTCCCAAGCCCATGAACGAGGTTCCATCTACCATGACGATCACATCCGAGAGCGCGGGCAGGTAGGCGCCACCGGCGATGCACGGGCCCATCACCGCGGAGATCTGCGGAACCTTCAGATAACGCCGCATCATCGAGTTGTAATAAAAAATTCGTGAGGCGCCGTATTGACCGGGGAACACGCCGCCCTGATAAGGGAGATTAACGCCGGCCGAATCGACGAGGTAGATGATCGGCACGTGGGAGCGCATCGCGATCTCCTGGGCTCGTAGAATTTTCTTGATCGTTTCCGGCCACCACGATCCGGCTTTGACCGTCGCATCGTTTGCGACAACTACGACTTCGCGATCGTGTACACGCCCGACAACCGTAACAACTCCCGCACCCGGCGCGCCGCCCTCGTATTGGTCGTAGGCTACGAGCAATCCAATCTCTTGCGCGTAAGAACCTCTATCGAGCAGCAAATCAATTCGCTCGCGCGCAGTGAGTTTTCCTTGCGTGTGCTGCTTTTCGATCTTGTCCTTGCCGCCGCCGAGACGCAGCGACGCCTCGAGTTCCTGCAACTCGGTCGTTAGTCCTCTTAAACGCGTCGGAGATTTGTCGGCAGGCTGCGTATCAAGTTTCTTCATGACTCGTGGTTTACAAAGGCAAGAACGTTACGTGATTGAGACAATCAGCAAGATTGCTTGATTTGGCAATAATCTCCAAGTCCGCTATGCCTCCGGCAATGATGTTGAGCTGATGCGCGTAAACGACGCCGATAAAGTGCTCGCCCGCTTGTTGGCGTCGCCGGGCCTCGCGTAACAAATCCGCGTCTTGCGAAAACAAACACTCTACCAAGGCTCGCTGCGCGCTCCAGCAGCTCGGGGTCTTTAAGGAGACTCGCGCCATCCTCCTGAGCTGTTAACACGTCCACACCACGGAGGCGCAATCCCTCGGTGACTGCGCGACGAACATGCACATCCATGTAGAGCCGGACGCTCACAGGCGTTGCTTTATTTCACGTAGTCGCTGATGGAGGGGTGATTCGGATTCCTTTGCGGCAAGCTCATTTACCTCGAGCCAGCATTTCTGGACCTCAGCTTCCATCTCCGTTCTGTGCTGATAGTAAAAAGAAAGCGCGGCGTGAATCTGAGCCAGTGATAGATGCGGGTACTGGAAATGTATTTCGTCAGGGCTCGAACCGTGAGCAAGAGTGTCGACCACGACCTCGCGCACCTTGGTGTTAGCGCTGGCGATCCAGGCAACGCCGCCTTCGTCAATTTCTATTAGCGAGTTAATTAAAGTGGACATATCTTCCGCCCCAATCAGGAGCCTACAATCCGCGAAACCTAGGCATGCGCGAGTTCCCCGTTCTTGACTCTTACGCCCCGGTTCAACCGGCGACTGATCTCTGCTTCATCTGCTTCCTCAAGCAGCAGTTCGACCGCCTCCTGAATCATCGCCTCCGCCTCGTCAAAGGTGCGGCCCTGGCTCGCGACGCCCAGTTCAGGGCAAGTCGCAACATACCACTTGCCTTCTTTCTCGATCACTGCTGTTAACTTGGGTAGCTTCATGTTCGTTCTCCGCGCAGACAAGGCACGTCCTTGTTAGAGTCGATGTCGTCCCAGATTTCCCGACCCAATCCATGAAGCTCAAGGATACTGTGACGTTGCCCATTGCCATCATCATCATCGTCGAGTTGGGCCTGCAAGACATTAAAGAGGACGCGCTGTTCCTCGCGTGACAGCACTTTGATGTATTCTTCGTAGTTGATTCTTGTATCTGAAGACATGGCCTTAATGGTGGACTCAATTCTAACATGCGACGCTCGCTCACCCAATGAATCAAGCCAACTGCGAGCACCAGCTAATCACTGTCCGAAGAGCTTCAGCAACGTACCAGCCTCAACACCACTGGGGACGCCTTCAAGGATCACAACACGCAGACCGCGGAGTTCAATAACGACTTCGCCTTCGGTCGTCTGCCATGAATAACGGTTTGCGGGTTCGAGTTTTGAGTTTCGAGTTTCATTCGGCGAGTCAGTTGAATTCAATGGCTTTGCGTCGGGATAACGTCGTTCAGTGCGCTTCACGTAGGCATCGAAGAATTCGCGCGCGTCGTTTTCTGTATCCCAAACAGCAACCTGAGCCAGGAACACTCTCCCGTTTGGTCCTTCGTACAACGAGTAACGGTCGCCGCCCCAACCTGCCGCCGCGCGTTTCGACTCCTGCGGCGACTTTAGAAACTCATCGAGAATCAGGTAGTAAGTCCATTCCCCTTTGACGTCTGAATCGATACGATGCCAGGCCGCAGTGGGCAGTGGGCGTCTACTCGATTGCCGATTCGCATATCCTGGCTTCTGGTTGCTTCCTCGGTTAAGTGATTCAGTGATGTCTGGTAATACCACTTTTATTGGACGTTCATACTTGTAATATTTTTCCGCGTGCAGAATTTGTTCGGTGGAGAGGGGCAGTTTCGTGAAAGCGTTTGAGACTTCAGACCAACCGCCTTTCCGATAGAGTTGCGTGGCCCACTCCGACCCCTGCAAGTAAGGAAAGATCAACGATTCGCGCATCGCTCGTGGCGCCTGGTCGTATTGTTCCGTCGCCACGCCGGTGGTAAGTGAACGGCTAAAGGCCAACGCAACCAGTGGATTCCTGGCCATGTAGATTGTCATGGCGAGGGTGGCGTCTCCTTCTATCAACGCTTGCACTGCCAGCTTGGCGTCCGAATCGCCATGCGGCCACTTTTCAAAGCGGCGCAGGTTGAAGTGCTGATCCTGAAGCGCGTGGGTCAATTCATGCGCCATCACCGGCTTCTGTCCTTCAAGATCCAACCAATCAGCCAAATGAAACTCCTGCGACTGCGGATCGTAGTAGCCCGCCACCTGTTCCGCCAGCAGCTTGATGATAAATGGCCGATACTCGAACTCCGCGGGCGCGAGACCAAACTTCCGCAGGGAAAGCTCGGTCGCGTGCATCTGGGCCGCCGTCATCTGCTCGTCGAGGCTCTTGATCAGCATGTGCTCAATCTCAGCTCGAGATTGGGCGCCACTCTTGACCGGTCGCAGGATGGCCAGTTCTCTGATCTCGCTCGTTTCCTTCAGCACTGCCGTGGTCGCCGCCACAATCGCTGCGTTTCTCGCATTGCTCTTAACCACGCCCTTGGTCACATTCGCCTGTTGCGGATTCGAGGCGCCAACTGAACGCATCGCAAGCAGGCCGGCCAGCACCAGTACGGACACAATAACAAGAGTCAGGAATCTACTGATTCGCTTTGACATCATTAGGCTTTCGCTCTTATAGTCCGCTAAACGTCTTTAACTAAACACTGCTCCAGGCAAGGCGCAACTCTTTTAATCAGAGTTTGAGGGCATGACGCTGATATGACAAGTCCCGCTCCAGAAATTTCTTTAGGGGAATGGCACGAAACGCTTCTCCGTGTCCGTTATGCGGAAACGGACAAGATGGGCATTGTCTATTAC
The DNA here is from genome assembly GCA_031365905.1 of Chloracidobacterium sp. Taxonomy (GTDB): domain Bacteria; phylum Acidobacteriota; class Blastocatellia; order Pyrinomonadales; family Pyrinomonadaceae; genus PSRF01. The sequence continues at coordinate 7,586 of JANLYZ010000098.1, forward strand.
GCAAATTACCTCATCTGGTTTGAGTTAGGTCGTACGGAGTTTTGCCGCGCCCGCGGTTTTTCGTATCGAGACATGGAAGAGAATGAAAATGCCTTCCTGGTCGTCGCCGAAAGCTACGCCCGTTACAAGGCACCGGCCTATTACGACGACGAACTGCTGGTCCGCACTCACATCACCGAGATGCGTAAACGGTCGCTTAGGTTTGGCTATGAGATCGTTCGGGCAACTGATGGCCAAATAATCGCAGAAGGCGAAACCGGGCATGTAGTGACAGACGCTACCGGTCGCGTGCGCTCGTTCCCAGAAGGTTACGCACAACGCTTACTGGCTCCGCCGATCATTCATTCCCAAGCCTCGGGTGCGGCGGTGCCGGCAGAAGAAGGCCCGGAGTAAACCCCAGCGGCACTCGACGAAGTCCGCGAAGCGGACTAGTCATGTGCGAGGTTCAAGCGGACGATGCTTCGCGCTTTTCCCGTTTCCTCGTCAACATCCAACACGGCCGCGCAAATCCGCGCTTGTTCCTTTGAGTGTTCCGCCCGCTTGGCAATCGCCGAAGTAAAACGCGCGATCACGTCTTCTTTGTTCATCCCGATAACGCCGGAATAGCTACCAGTCATTCCCAAATCCGTAAGGTAAGCTGTTCCCTGTGGCAGCAGTCTTTCGTCAGCAGTTTGCACATGCGTGTGTGTGCCGACCACAGCCGAGACTCGGCCATCGAGATACCAACCCATCGCCACCTTTTCAGAGGTAGCTTCCGCGTGCACGTCAACAACGCGCACCTTCGTTTCTGCTGGCAGTGATTTCAGCAACTGATCGACGGCGCGAAAGGGATCGTCTGACGGTGGCATGAAAACACGTCCCATCAAATTCATGACTGCGACCGGCGTATGTCCAATTACTCCCGTCCACATACCGCTGCCTGGCGTATTGGGTGGGTAGTTTGCCGGCCTTAGCAACCGCGGCTGCTTCGCGATGTAGGGAATCGCTTCTTTCTTATCGAAGATGTGGTTGCCGGAAGTCATCACGTCGATGCCGGAGTCGAAAAGTTCTTCACACAGAGAAGGGGTGACGGAAAAACCGCCGGCTAGGTTTTCAGCATTCATGATCGCGAGGTCAATGTCGTGTTGTTCACGCAAGTCCTGGATGCGCTCCAGCACAGCCAAACGGCCGGGCTTCGCCACTACGTCGCCAATCATCAGGATGTTCATAAAAAGAGAATGAATAGTGAATAGAAAAAGCCGTAAATTGAAACCGTCAATTCGCGAATAGCTTAACCGACTATTTACGATTCACGATTACTATTTACGACCTTCTATTTACGGTTCTTGTTGGCAAGAGGGAAATCCGCAGTGGTCGTTCCGAAGCCGTAATTGAACCTGCTTTTACAGGTGGGTGACCTTTAAGAGCCACAGCCTCTGGCAATTCTTAACGCTGAAGAAATGCACTGGCAAGCGGCATCGGTCTCCCAATTTAACGGCGTTGGCTCAATCATCGTACACTCGGTGACGAGCCCCGCAGACTAATTCCCTCCGCCGCGGTGGATACTAGCACAAGACACCTCGGAAAAGTAAAAATGTAACGCGAACTGTCAGTTTGCGATGATGTGATTCTGATTGAGGCTGAAGATTTCGCAAACTAAACAGTTCGCGTTACGGAAATTTAGCTGAAGGCGATCGATCCAGGGCCGCCTTTTTCCTGCTCAATATTGCTGCGGACTTTCAGCAACTTATCAAGCATTTCGGCGCATTCCGCGCTGCGCGTCGCGAGCTGGGCATCTGCCTGTTCATGCGTTTGCTTCAGGCGATGCAGCTCGTCGGCGATGTGGAGGGCGGCGAGTATCGCTACCTTCAGTGAATCGACCGTCAGTGTGCCTGAAGAAATCTCACGCATGCGGCTATCGACAACATCAGCGAGCTTCGTGAGGTATTCGGAGTCGCCATCGGAGCGAATGTTGTAGGTCTGGTTGTAAATCTCAACCCTGATCGTGGGAGCGGCTGTCGTTGTAGTTTCCATACTTCTCTTATCAAGGACGGGCGTAGTTGCTGTGGTCATCGAAGCTCCTCAGCCATCTCAGGATCGAGCACCGCCACCGCGTCGAGCATTGCCTCGACCTTCGCACGTATGACGTCGCGTTCTGCCAGCAACGCCTCGACCTGCTTCTCAAGCCGCTGCTGCTCGAAAGCTACATTGCCGCCCCGGTTACGTCGCATCAGCGAGAGTTCCTTCTCGAGACTTTCCTTCTCCTGCCGCAACGATTTGGTGAGTTCGATCGTGCGATAGATCTTGTCTTCCAGATGCGAGAATTTTTCCAGTCCGGTTAGGGCGACCATCGGCCTTTTATCTCTCCGCTACTTACTCGATTTCCAATCCGCCTCGGATTATGCGACTTCATGCGCGCAAGCGCAAGACTCCTGGCGCAGTTAGATGCGATTTATTTTTTCAGTGCAACTTTGCGTTGAATTTGCGCAACAGCGAATCTATCAAACTGCGATGTCGCTCTTCCACTTCTTCATCGCGCAGTGTGCCTTCAGCGGAACGATACTCCATTCGCAGAGTTATCGATCGCTGGTCGTCGGGAATATTTTTTCCTTCGTAGGTTCCGACCAACGTCACACCCGCCCAGTTTGCAATTCGTTCCGAGTCAACAAACTGCACGAGGTCCGCGAAGCTAACGTCGCGCTGAACGAGCAGCGTCACGTCGCGCACTACTGATGGATAACGTTGCAGTGGTACGTATTGGATTGAGCGTAGATCTGAATCCAGTATCGCGGTTAGATCAAGTTCGGCCACGAAAACCGGCTGCCGGAATTTGTATGACGCTGCAATCGATTCCGCTAACCGACCGATGCTCCCAACTTCTGTTCCGTCAGCGCACGTAATTCTCGCCGCCTGTCCCTCGCGCAAGTGTTTGACGCTGGCTTTTGAAAAGCGCAACGAAGCGACCTTCGTGGCGTCGCGAGCGGCTTCGAGTGCGCCCTTGAGTTCGTAAAAATCTGACTCCCGCGAGGCTTGCGCTCGCGCTTCCTCCAGCACGCCGCCGGTCGCGATCAGTCCCAGCGATTCGCGCTCCTGCGGCAGCTCACGAGCGCCAGAACCGCCGAAAACACGCCCAATTTCAAACAAACGCACGTCGCGGTTACCATAATTCAGATTGTGGCGAAGGGATTCGAGCAGCCCGGGAAGCAACGTTGGTCGCATGCGCGTGGCCTCCTCAATGATGGGATTACTGAGCGCGACTAACGGGGCATTCGATCCGATTCCCAAGGCGGGCAAGAACTCGATTTGAGCGTCGTGCGCGGTATCGATGAAACTGAAATTGATCGCTTCGTCAAACCCCAGACTCGTTAAGGCGCGACGCAAATCACGGCGCTTTCGCTCGGCAGGCTGATACTCGCCCGCGAAGTTTGACGGCGGCAGTTCGGACGACATCTTGTCGTAGCCGACATGACGGGCCACTTCCTCAATCAAATCTTCTTCGATGCCGACGTCAATACGCCAACTGGGGACGACAAAAGTCAGCGCGCCGTTGGATTGCGATTCAGCTTGCGTGAAACCGAGGGCTGTTAGAATCCGAATCATCTCAGGCACTTCAACCCGCAGAGACGTGCGCCTCTCAACTCGCGCGGGACGAAATGCTACCAAGCGCGCGGGCAGTGGATTCGGGTAGACATCAATCACGTCTTCAGTTGCAACTCCGCCCGCAATTTCGCAAATGAGATCAACGCACCTTGCCTGGGCCTGCAAAACATTTTCGCAATCTGCGCCGCGTTCAAAACGGCGCGACGCTTCTGTATCCATTCCAAGTTGGCGTGCAGTGCGTCGGACAGAATCAGGGTTGAAGTAGGCGCTTTCGATCAGAACGTCGGTGGTTGTCGCCGAAATTTCCGAGTCGAGTCCGCCCATTATGCCGGCCAGGGCCACCGGTTGAATTGCGTCGGCGATAACCAGCATCTGCGGATCAAGCTTCCGTTCGACACCATCGAGCGTTGTCAATGTCTCGCCGTCGCTGGCACGCCTGACAACAATTCGTTTTTCAGTGAGCTTGGAAAGATCAAACGCATGGAGCGGCTGCCCGAATTCGTGAAGCACGTAGTTTGTAATATCGGCGACATTGTTGATTGGTCTTTGACCAATTTCGCCGAGACGCTTTTGCAGCCAATCAGGCGATGGCGCAATCCTGACGCCGCGCACGATCCGCGCTGCATATCGCGGACAGAGATCGAGATCCTTGATTTCAACT
>JANLYZ010000143.1:0-7627 GCA_031365905.1 Chloracidobacterium sp.
TACGCGAGAAAGCCCTTGAACTTCGCGGCGCTCGACGCGTAACCAGGAAACACTGTTTGCAAATTCGACGTTCCCAGGTGCCGGCTGGCGACTTCACCGCAGACGTCGCGGAAGTCGGTCGTTAACGCGAGGTCACGGCCCTCGTTCAATTGGTCGCTTCGGAGTCCGGGCCACTGACCGTAAACTTTTCCGCCACGCACGCCGTTGCCAATCACAAACATCGCGTTGGCGTGTCCGTGGTCAGTGCCGCGGTTGCCATTCTCTTTTGCGGTGCGGCCAAACTCCGACATCGTCAAAATAACAACGTCGTCCATGCGCTGGCCCAGGTCGGTGTAAAGAGCAGCAATGCTATTGCTGAACTGCTGCAAGAGATTGCCAAGCTGCCCCTGCGCGTTACCTTCGTTGACATGGGTGTCCCAGTTCAGACCGGGCGTGTCTGTGAACGCCACTTCCAAACCGACGCCGGCTTTTATCAATTGCGCAATCTGCAAAAGTGAATTACCAAACGGCGTGCGCGGATACTGTGCTCCGTTCTCAGGTTTGTACTGACCCGGGTTGACCTGCTTCAGATAATTAACTGCCTGAAAAGTTTCCTTGCCGGTCCCGCCAAGCACGTCGTTGACGGTTTGATCGTAGATGGCTTCAAAGCCGCCCTGCACGCTCGCGGAATTCTGACCAGCGCGAATTGTGAAATCGGCAAGATTCGAAATCGCCAAGGTGTTGGCTTTCCCCTGCATGGCTCTTGGAGTCAATTGGGTCATGGACACAGCCCGGAAGAGACTGCGTTCCGGATCAGTCTTGCTTTGCAAATAGCGATTGAGCCAGCCGTCGGCGGTAGACTTCACACCCGGCGTCGCCGACTCCATGTAGTCCTGCGCATCGAAATGGGAACGCGTATTGTCAGGCGAACCGGCGGCATGAACGATCGCCAGTCGCTTCGTATCCCACAGCGGCTTAAACGGCGCGAGCGAAGGATGCAGCCCGAAAAAGCCGTCGAGGTTAACTGCGGCCGCGGCATTCCCCGCCTGCGGTTTCGCGACGGCAATGTTTGGGCGCAAGTCGTAATAGGCGCGCTCGCCGTGCGGCACGACCATGTTCAAGCCATCAACCGCACCCCGTTGAAAGATCGCGATGAGCGTCTTGCGCCGCCCGCTGGTTAAGCGTTCACGAGTTTGACCAAGCACAACGCGTTGAAGAAAAGACGGCGCGGTAGTCAGCAAACCAAAACTGGCGAGAGCGACGCTGCCTGACTGAATGAAGTATCTGCGATTCATGTTCGTAAAACCTCAAGTTCGCGTTTCGAGTTTCGAGTTTGCATTTCAAGTTTCGAGTCTCGAGTTCCGCGTTCATTGACTCGAAACTCGGAATCCGAAACTCGAAACTAATTTATTGTCTTTGGAACTCCGGCGAACCCAATATTAATCCCACAATCTTCGTTACCGGATCCGTGATGCTGGCATCGGCGCGCGCCAGCTGTTGACCCTGACGTGGTCGCAAAGGCTGTGCGTCCATCAGTTCATTTCCCATGTTGTCGTTCATTCGCGGTGGCGCCGCGGGCATTGCTGGGACCACCAGCACGGTTTGTTCATTGAGCTGCTTCAGGAGTGCTTCCCTGGTTCTTGGCGTAATGTCTCCAGCAACAATCAAATCCAGGAAGCGATCCATTGTCTGCGTCTTGTCCAACGACCGCCCGCCGTCATTCTCAACAAAATGTTTCAGATCGACGCGCGTGCCGGGTATGCGATTGCTGGCGAACGTCAGGCCAAAATTCAAACGTTCCAAAAGTCCGCCCGTGTTGACCCAGCTCTCGGCTGTATCTGAATAACCATTCGGTGTTTGAAATCCGTAGAGCGGTTCGCCCATGCGCGCGATCCATTGATGCAACTGAGGGCCGCCGTTCGTTTCGCCGCCGAGCGTTCGGATGGCGCTGATTGCGAGTTCGAAGGGCCGCTTGATCTTGGCGCGATAAGCGTCAGGCGAATTGAACTCGGGCGAAAAGAAGATCGCGCGCAACGTTTCGCGAATGTCGCCATCGCCCTTGGTGAACGCGCTGGCTACGCGGTCGACGAGCCCCGCCGGTGGATTGTCGGAAACAAAATGGCGCACAAGCTTGGTCGCAACGAACTTCGCAGTCGCCTGACTATGCGCCAAAATATCCAGCACCATCAAACCATCCTTGAATCCGCCCCCTGCGGGAATCTTGTGGCCGAGAACTATCTTTTCGCCATCGTCGTGCGCGCGCGGATTGAAGAAAAACTTGCCCGCGTTTTCGCGCAACATGTCGGCGCGCGGCCCATTCAACATCGCCTGCGTAGCAGCGCCGGCGCCGCGTGGCGCGAAGATGGTCCAACCGGTGAAACAACGCGCCACTTCCTGAACGTCCTTCTGCGTGTAACCACCGTCAACTCCCAGCGTGTGCAGTTCCATCAACTCGCGTGCGTAGTTTTCATTGATGCCGCGCCTTTGCTGTTGCGCGTTTGGCAGCGGTTGAACTTGAGTGCCGGCGCCGTTTGGATACTGTTGCTGCCGACGGGCCTGGCCGCCTCCCAGAACCCCCCCAAAGAGTCCGCCGCGCTGACCTGGTTGAGAGCGCAAACGCTGTCCGCCGCCAAGTTTCGCGTCAGGACTAACGCTCTGAAAATTGTCAAGATAAAAAAGCATTGCCGGGCTCTGCGCGGTGGCCAGCAACAAATCGGAAAACTTGCCCATCGCGTTGGGACGGATCGTGTCGCGATCGTAGGAAATCAGCAACCAGCGATCAGCGCCCTTGCCCGCAAACACATTGAAGTGGTTCGTCCAAAAATCCACCATCACTTCCTGCAACTGCCGCTCGCTGTAAACTGCGCGCAGAATTCGTGATGCTTGCAACTCAACTGCGATGCGTTGGGGCAATTGCAGACCATGTTCCTGGTAATACTCGCGTAAGGCCTGGCGATATTTTGGATTGTCGAGTGGGTTGGCATTCTCGTTTGGATTGACGACTGAATTGGCAGCCTCTTTTTTCGCATCCCCGTTCGCGGCCGGCATAGTCATCTCATCGCCCGCTTTGGGTGGCGCGGGAGTCGGGTTGGCGCCGGCCTTGACGCGGTTATCACGAGCGGCCGCGAGGTCCGCCGGCAATTCACCTTTGCGCTCGAGCTGTCTCAGCAACAAGCCGGGTTGCGGAAATTTTTCGTAGAGCTCGGCAGTAGTCATGTTCAGCGTCGACAAATCCTTGACCTTCGCATCGGCCACCGCGTCGCTAATCTTCTGCGGACTCAGTTGCTGATTGATGTAGTTATCCAGCCCCAGCACCTTGACGCGCGCCACGTCTCCCGGCCTTGCGCCAAATCCGAGGCGGTTCAGGACGTGCAGAATGCGCTGGTCTTCATTGAGGCTGGCGGTCGATCGCCTTTGCCCCTGAACACCCAGCGGCCATGTGCCAAAAAGGATTGCAGCGGTTGCAACACAGGTAACCACAAGCCTGGAATTGCTGGTATTGCGAGCGAGTTTGTTTCCGATGTGAATCATGTTCGTTACCATCCAACTCAATTTTGTCAGCTTAACAAAGAAGGCATCTTGCGCTTGGCAATTAGACGCGGCGGCGCGCCAGGGAGTCGAAGAGATTCTTGCGGTTCCGGAGAAATTCCTGAGACACGAAATAGCCAATTCTGCGCAGCCCAATTGTGCGCCAACAAACTAAGACCAAAGCCTGTGCTCGAACGTCAAATGTTCAAACCAGCTCCGGTCACTGGCAAAGAGAGTCGGCGGTTGGTTTTATCCCAGAGGTATAAGGGAAACAAGGCGTTACATTTGGCAAGAATGTAACGCCTTTTTAACTTTTCTTCGCTTGTCGAAATCCTGCGCTTATTGTAGCCTGTTGCCTCCTCTAGTTAGTTCTCCTAAAATAGATTGTTTCTGTAGCGGGAGTTCACTTGCCGGTACTGCCGCTATTTGTAATCGCAAATTTGGAGATCGTGCGACTTGAGCGTATAGCCCGCAAACGCAAAGTAGCGAATGACCAAAAACTTTCTCTTTGCCCTTCTTTTCGTGACACGTCTTACGAGACTGGTTGCGTGGTTCAACCGCAAGAAAGTCACGATCCTTTGTTACCACAGCGTTACCGAACAACGTAATGCGAAACTGTACGACCCCCATCAATTACACCTGCCGCTCGATCTTTTTAGTCAGCACCTGGATTACCTGCAACGGTATTACCGATTGATCTCACTTAGAGAATACGCGAGAGCTCATCGTGAGCACATCAAACTTCCCGACAATGCTGCGATCCTGACCTTCGATGACGGCGCGCGAAACTTCTTTACCGTAGTTGCACCACTGCTTTTGAAAAGGAAGATACCGGCCACCTCATTTATTGTGACGGGGGAGGACTTCACCAGGGAAGTCGGAGCTGGGGGCGGTAGTTGGCGACCTGAGGACGATGATAGCTATCTATCGTGGAACGAGGTTCGGCAGTTGACAGAACAAGGCCTCGAGTTTGGATCGCACACCTGCACTCACGCCACGCTCACGGATATTCCAGTCGCTCAAGCTCGCGCCGAGTTGGAAACGTCGCTTAACACGCTCAAGGGCTACCTGGGCTCGGACAGTTATGCATTGTCGTATCCCCACGGAAGGACTTCCGAAGACGTCAATCGACTATCGCAAGCTCTGGGTTACTCATGTGCGGTCACGACAGCGCTCGGCGCGAACGCGAGCGATGCGGACTTATTCGCTCTACGACGGACAGTGATTGCGGCCCAGGACGATCTGCCCACCTTCGCTGCCCGCCTCGCAGGCCTTACCGCGTTGTACACCCGCCTTGCAGGTAACTTCAGGCGAAACGCGCCACAAGATTCAGAACCGTCGCTTCACCGACATGAACCCCAAGTTCTCGAAGAACGCGCCGGAGCTCCAATCTTCAATGCGCTCTCGTGCAGCGATACAGAGTGATTGGCTGGACACCATACCGCGCTGATTCGTTTGAGTTCAGTTCATAATTGATCGACGTAACCTCAAACCCTGCTGCCTTCAGTCGTTCACTAAAATCATCGCCATAGAGTCGCCGGTTTCCAGAGAACGCCTTGTTCGCGCGGCCAAACTCCTCGGTTATCGTTCGTCCCGTCACCCCGACTGAAACCAAAAGTTCTCCTGCCGCTTTCAACATTCGATAGAGCTCGCGCATCGCCGCATTATCGTCCGGCACCTGTTCGAGGACGTGATGGCACCAAACCAGTTCAAACGATTCGTCGACAAACGGCAGGCGCATGATGTCGGAGAGTAGATCCACACCACGCGACGGCTCTATATCAGTCCTGATAACGCCGAGGCCGCCGGCCGTTTCCCAAAGTGAAGCTAGCGCCTGTTCGGGAGCGAAGAGCAGCGCTCGCCCTTTCTTAGCGTCAAGCTTGAAATCATTCTTCAGCCACAGATAGAACGCGCGGTGTCTCGCGTGACTATCGCAGCCAGGACACGCGGCATTTGGGACACGATATCCCAGTTCGATGTAATCCAAGAACCTGCGACCCTGCCAGCCGCAACAAGGGCACTCCAATCGCCTCGGCAAGAAGCGATTGCCGAGCACTACGGGAACTCGATGCCACACTACTTGGGAAAGCAGTTGTGTTGCCGGCAGCAGACCATGATCTTTAATTTGAGCGCGATACCAGGAGAACATGCTTGATCTGCAACTATTTTAGGTCGCACCTCGATCTGAACTATTGGACATTGGACTGAGAAGCAGGCTGGGGAACCCAAGCACTCCAGTCGCTCTGATGCCAGGCTAACTGTGTGAAATTGTTTCTAGCGCACCGGATGCGGAAAGCTGACCGGAGATCTGTTCCCCTGTTTATCCACTGCGCGTACGCCGAAAAAGTAATTGTCCTTGGACATGCTCTTCAGCGTGAAGCTGGTAACGTTGCCAACGGCTCGCGTGTTAGTCCAAACGGGTGAGGTGGTGTCGCGCCAGACTATCTCGTAACCAGCCAGGTCGGGTTCTTTGTTCGCATCCCACTTCAAATCGGTATCGTTGGTTAGCCGCGCCGTCACCAGGCCAACGTTTTTTGGTCGCGCCGGCGCGAGCGCAAGCGTGGATAACGAAGCGGCGTTCACACGCGCGACATTCGCGATGAAACTGAAGTCGTCAAACTGCGGCAGGTCGCCATACTGCACGTTGTTTTCAATGCGCACGTTCTGATGCTGATGACGGTAATCTTCATGCGGCTCAGTAAATCTCACGGCCGCAAACCCGCGTTCGAGAAACGGAATATGATCGCCGCCGCGCAGGTAACGATCGCGGCGATAGACCATCATCACGCGCATGCCCGGCACGTAACGCTCGCCGGTTTCCTTGATGAAGCGAGCTAGCTGCCGTGACTCCGAATCATTTTCGCCGCCGACGCCACGACGCACAGTTGCCTCTTCCGGCTTCTCGCTTGACGGCACGCCTTCCGAGAAAACGCGGATCGTGTGCGCGTCGCGAAGGCCGTCGCTGCTCATGGAACTGCCGATGATGTCGTTAGTAAACATCGCCTCAACATTGACGCCTTTTTGTTTTGCTTGTTCAGCAGCGTAGGTTGAACCAAGCAGCCCTTGTTCTTCGCCGGCCACGGCCATGAAGATAATCGTTGCGTCAAATTTGTATTTCGCCATCACCCGCGCCATTTCAAAAACGGCGGCCGTGCCGGAAGCGTCGTCGTTTGCACCCGGCGCGTCGCAGGTTGCATCTGTCGGGCTGGTGCACATCGAATCATAGTGGCCGCTGACGATGTAGGTGCGCGCGACGGATTCAGGCTGAGTTCCTTTAAGCGTCGCGACGATGTTTGTGATCATTATCGGTTCGGGAACACGCGCCGCCTTGGGTTGTGCGAAGGTTTGCTTCTCGACTGTCATGCGCCCGCCCGATTCCGCGGCGGCTTTGGAAAACTCGCTAAACAACCAATCACGCGCGGCGCCAACGCCGCGATTAGGGTCCGTTTGCGTCGAGAGCGTACTGCGCGTGCCGAATGAAACGAGCGTGCGAATTGTCCGCTCGATGTTGCGCGCGTCAATCTCTCGCACAATGCGCGAGATTTGCTGCTGTGTGTCAGATGCGGACCGCGATGAACGAGCCGACCTTGTTTGAGCGCTACCTGTTAGCGGGTTAGTGGAGATGAGCAGCGCGAAAAATGTGAAAAGTGTGCTTGCGAGTAATCTGGTTCGGATAGTTGACGGGCGTAGGCTGGGAATCATCGGCTTAGTTCGTCCCTCTTCAAGATTCATGAAAACTTCTAGCGGGCCTCAGGATCAGGACCACCCCGATAAGCCTGGCTGAAGGTACGTGTGGTGTGCTCCGTTACGCTGGGCACCGGTTCAAGTCGCGGCGGAAACTGTTGCCGTGCTCCAGGCATTTGCGCCCGCGTTTGCACGGGAGGCGGAATCTGCTGCTGCGGCTGATAGGTTTCTCGATTCATAGAAAGCACTTTCAACCAGAAGCGAATCATGAGCGCGGTGCAACCAAATAAGGTGGCGAGGCCGAAAATGACTATGAACACAATGGCGGCGGGGGGAAGGTGAATCTGCGCCATTTCGGTCGCCGAGCTGATGGTGACTCCAATGCCGATGGTAATTGTTAATCCAAGAATGATCGTCGGCAGGGCCAACCTCACTG
>JANLYZ010000155.1:0-6259 GCA_031365905.1 Chloracidobacterium sp.
CGAACGAACTCGGCTACGACGGCGGGCCCTTCTGGTCTTACGACGGCAAACAGATCGTCTATCGCGCCTATCACCCGCAAACGGAAAAAGAGAAGTCAGAATACGTTGGCCTGCTCAAGAAGAACTTGATTCGTCCGACAACTCTGGAAATTTGGGTGATGAATGCGGATGGATCCAACAAACGCCAGGTCACGCACAACGGCAAAGCCAACTTCGCGCCTTACTTCTTTCCTGACGGCAAACGAATCCTGTTCGCTTCCAACATGGACGATCCGAAAGGTCGCAACTTCGACATCTACAAGATCAATATTGACGGCACAGGCCTCGAACGCGTCACGTTCAACGACACGTTTGACGGCTTCCCGATGTTTTCGCCGGATGGAACAAAACTAGTCTTCGCTTCCAACCGCAACGCGAAGAAGCAAGGCGACACGAATGTGTTCATCGCGGATTGGGTGGAATAAGGAGCGCAGGCATCCTGCCTGCCTTCGCGGAGCGCCGTGGGCGCGACAGATAGTAGCCCCGGTTGTAAGCCCGGCGGGATCACAAAAAGAAGATGACGTTAGCCCTCGAAGAGGGCGACAGAACGTTGACGATGATTATTGATTTGATGAAGACGAATTCTCTGTCGCCCCTGCGGGGCTCAGTTTAATAACCTGGCCCTTTCCCCGGGTTTACGCCCGGGGCTGTTAACTTCCGCTCGCTTCGCGAGCTCATTGAAGGTGCTGCAACAGTTCGCCTATTCCAAACATGACCATGAAATACAAATCACTACCGCGATTATCTTCTGTACTCGTTCTGGTCGTTGCGCTTTCCCTCGTTGTTGTTGGCCAACAAACCTCCACGCAAATCGCACCCAGTGTCGAGCGGCTGCGCGCGCACATCGAGTATCTCGCTTCCGATAAGTTAGAAGGACGTCGCACAGGCAGTCCTGGCGCTAACCTCGCCGCGGAATACATCGCGCATGAGTTTTCGCGGTACGGCCTGCGCCGCAGCATCGGGCAAGATCTGCCTGGCATGTCGATCCTCGAAGCCGATTCGCCCAGGCGGTACATGCAAGAGTTTCCCTATGTCGCGAGTGTTGAGCTTGGCAATAACAATTTGTTTTTTGTAAATCCAGGAAAAGCGGATGACACCGCGCAGTTCAAGGTTGGCGAAGACTGGATGCCGCTCGGCTTTTCGTCGAACGGCCGTTTGGAGGCGGTATCTGTAAGCTTCGTCGGGTTTGGCATCACAGCGTCGGAGGTGAACTACGATGATTATGCGGAGGCGGACGTTAAAGGAAGGATCGCGGTCGCGCTTTCAGGTACGCCCGATGGCGAGAATCCTCACGGACAGTTTGTCCGATATGAAGACGTGCGCTGGAAGGCAATCGCAGCCCGTAATGCCGGAGCTAAAGCGCTAATCGTTATCGCGCACCAGGAAGATTTCAAAGAGGATCGGTTGTCCCGACTCCGCTACGACAACGGCGGCGCTGATGCAGGTATTCCGATGATAGTTGTTTCCAGAAAAGTTGGCGCGGGATTGCTTGGAATCGATGGCTTGGACGTTCTTACCAGAGCTGAGAATACAATGGCAACGTGGGTTTTGAGCAAAGGCCCTGCTGCTAATTGCAAATCTCCTTGTGGAGTCACGCACAATTTCAAGTTCCCATTAAAGTACACGATGTCGCTCTCCATTGACGTTGTCCGTCGCGAAGTTCCTGCCTACAACGTCGTCGGCGTGCTGCCGGGCAGCGATCCGAAGTTGAAAGACGAAACCATAGTCATCGGCGCGCACTACGATCACCTCGGCCGCGGCGGTGAGGGCAGTCTCGCGCCGCGCGAAGGCGATATACATCACGGCGCTGACGACAACGCTTCCGGCGTCGCCGGCGTGCTCGAACTCGCACGTTTGTTTAAGTCGCAAAAGCTCAGGCCGCGACGCACTCTAGTCTTCATGGCGTTCAGTGGTGAAGAAGAAGGACTGTTGGGATCGAATTACTATGTCAATCATCCAATCCTGCCGCTCGCGAATACCGTGGCCATGATCAATATGGACATGATTGGGCGGATGAAGGACAACAAACTGATCGTTGGCGGCATGGGGACCGCGCCGGAGTGGCGCCAGGTAATCGCTGCCGCCAACGCGCCGGAAAGAATCAATGTCAGTAACAAGCCGCAATCTCCCAGAGATATGCCGAGGCCTTCAGGTTCTGCGCTCGCCGGAGAAAATCCGATGCTGGCGCGAGTCGATCACAGTCCTGTCGTCAACCTCGCGTTCGAGAAACCATTTGATCTGACGCTCAACGAAGATGGCTTCGGCCCGAGCGATCATTCGTCGTTCTACGCTAAACAAATTCCGGTCCTCTTCTTCTGGACCGGCTCGCACGAGGACTATCACAAGCCTTCCGACACCGCCGACAAGATCAACTATCCAGACGAAGCGCGCATCCTGGGCCTCGTCGCCCGTGTCGTTTATGAAATCGATACCAACGACAAGCGTCCGGTTTACACAGTTGCCAAGAGCGAATCGACCGGACGCTCAATGGGCTTTCGCGTCTATCTCGGCACGATTCCCAACTACGCGGAGTCAAATGATGGACTGTTGCTTGACGGTGTGCGCGACGATTCACCGGCGTCTAAGGCCGGCATCAAAGCGGGCGACAAGATTGTGAAGCTGGCCGGTCACGACGTGCGCAATGTTTACGATTACACGTACGCCCTCGGCGAAATGAAGGCCGGACAGGAATATGAAGTTGAACTAATGCGCGGCGGCGAGCGGATCAAACTCAAGATCACGCCGGCCGCCAGGAAGTAAGTAAAAAAGAAAAAGGCAAAAGGCAAAAGTTCGGCAAGCATCCCTTAGGATCCCTTCGCCTTACTTTTTCCCTTTACCTTTTTACTTTTGCCCTAATGTCTACCAGCGCGGCTCGCGTTCGTAGCCCCCGCCGCCGCCACGATCTTCACCGCCGCCGCCATAGCCGCCGCGATCACGGCCCCCGCCGTAGCCGCCGCCGCCGCGATCAGCTCTCGGCTTCGCTTCGTTCACCGTTAGATTGCGACCGCCGAAGTCTTTGCCGTTGAATTGTTCAATGGCCGCTGCAGCTTCTTCCGCAGTTCCCATTTCGACAAAAGCAAAACCGCGCGAGCGGCCGGTGTCGCGATCTTCAATCACCGAAGCTGACTCAACCGTACCTAATGCTGAGAATGCTTCCTTCAGTTCCTCGCTCGTTGTGCGAAACGAGAGGTTTCCCACATAAAGTTTCGTGCCCATCTATTACCTATCCTTTGAATCGTGTAGAAGCGCGGGCGGGTTTAATCGCAAGACTCAAGCGGGGATCTACTTGACCTCTTCAGGCGAAACGCGACGAGCCCGTTTGCTCTAAACTGCGAGAGCTGCCTCCAACCAGTTAACAATTGCCTAACTCTCTCCTCAGCCGAACCCGGGGTCGCTCACGGATCACCGACAGGACAGGCGCAGTCACCAATGATTGCGCGAGAGCAGGAACTCCAACAGCGGTAAGTATGCTCCAGCCCGCGTTGGGAGTTCAAGCCACTGGGAGCGCGGGCGTCCCGCCCGCCAACGCGCCGCAGGCGCGAAGGGTTCCGAGGGTTGATTATTTGCCAAGTTCTATTCGCGCCTTCGCGCCCATTGCGGGCGGGACGCCCGCGGTCCCAGTAAGAAGCCGCCGCTAGAATCGACCTGTCGATGAAGTTTGGCAGGGAATTCTTTCGTGATTGCTTGTGCCAAGCCCAATGGAATATATTGCTTCCCCCAAAGTTTATTAATTCGCGAAAGGTTCTATTTCCAGATGTCTACACCTATCCCTATCACCGTCGCGCACGGCGACGGCATCGGCCCGGAGATCATGGCAGCCACGCTGCACATTCTCAAAGAGGCCGGCGCCAACCTCGAAATTGAAACCATCGACATCGGCGAGAAGGTGTATCTGGCCGGCAACAGTTCCGGTATCGAGCCCAGCTCCTGGGATTCGCTGCGCCGGACCAAAGTTTTTCTCAAGGCCCCGATCACAACGCCACAGGGCGGCGGCTTCAAGAGCCTTAACGTCACGGTGCGCAAGACCCTCGGACTCTTTGCCAACGTTCGTCCCTGCGTTTCCTATCATCCCTTCGTGGATACCAAACACCCGGTCATGGACATCGTGATCGTTCGTGAAAACGAAGAAGATCTCTACGCCGGGATCGAGCACCGTCAAACTGAGCAAGTGATGCAATGTCTGAAACTGATCTCGCGTCCGGGCTCGGAAAAAATTGTCCGTCACGCTTTTGAATACGCACGCCGGAACAGCCGCAAAAAAGTCACCTGCTTCACTAAAGACAACATCATGAAGCTGACGGACGGACTGTTTCACAAAGTGTTTGACGAGATTGCCACAGAGTATCAGGAAATTGAAAACGAACATTGGATCGTGGACATCGGCGCCGCGAAAATGGCAGACACGCCCGAAGTGTTTGACGTAATCGTCATGCCGAATTTGTATGGCGACGTCTTGTCTGACGTGGCGGCGCAGATTGCGGGTTCCGTGGGTCTGGCAGGTTCCGCCAACATCGGCGAGCACGTCTCGATGTTTGAAGCGATTCATGGATCGGCGCCACGCCGCGCGGGAAAGAACCTTGCGAACCCATCAGGATTGCTGTTGGGCGCAGTGATGATGCTGGTGCACATCGGCGAAACGGAGGTCGCGGAGCGCGTTCACAACGCGTGGCTGCGGACCATCGAGGATGGCGTTCATACTTACGACATTTATGAAGAGGGCAAGAGCAAGCAGAGAGTCGGCACTAAAGAATTTGCCGAGGCGGTGGCTCAACGTGTTGGCCAAGCACCGCAAACACTGAAGGCAGCGAAATACAAACGGATTGAAGATTGGGATGCCGCTACCGAAGTGCCTGCAAAGGAGCGAACGCGAGCGAAAAAAGATCTCGTCGGCGTTGATGTGTTTCTGGACTGGACCAAAGGCTCGGCGAACGAACTGGGGGACGCGCTAAGCAAGCTCAGCGGCGACGGTACCCAGCTTGAGATGATGAGTAATCGCGGCGTGAAAGTCTGGCCCGGTGGTCATGCGGAAACGTTTTGTTCCGATCACTGGCGCTGTCGCTTCCTGTCAGACACGGAAGGGCGTGGAGTATCTCATCCGCAAATCATCTCGCTGCTCCAGCGTTTCGCTGATGCCGGATTCGATTTCATCAAGACCGAGAATCTTTACAACTTTGACGGCGAGCGTGGCTACTCGCTCGACCAGGGAGCGTAAGAATTTTGGATTTTGCGGATTTGCTGTTACTAACTATTCCAAAACGGAGTTGCCATGAACGAACAAGAAGAGCTAAAGGGAGCGAACGACGCCCCAACAGAAGATGTAGGAAACAACGAGGTGGGCCCGACTGAGAAATTGCGCGAGCCCGACAACTCAGAGGCCGAGCTCTCGGTGCCGGGTTCCCAAAATCCCGAGAGCGAAGAAATCAAAGACGAGCAAGGACCGAACACGGAATAAGAATCTCGGAATTCGGATTTCGAATTGCAATTTTATTGCCGGAGCACTGAGCTCCAGACTAGTTCCAAAAGGGGAAGACTAAGGCGATGACGAAAAAGGTAGCTGGTTCACCATCTCGTTCTGATTCACAAAGCCCAAATCCGAAATCCGAAATCCGAAATCCGAAATGCCTCGTCGCGGTCATCATGGGCAGCAAGTCTGACTGGGACACGATGCGTCATGCGGACGAGATGCTGACTGAGTTTGGCGTAGCGCATGAGTGCCATGTCATGTCAGCTCATCGCACACCGCACCTGGCCGCGGAGTTTTCTTCAAACGCAGCTTCTCGTGGTGTTGAAGTGATTATTGCCGCCGCCGGTGGCGCCGCCCACCTCGCCGGCGTCATGGCCGCGCACACGATTCTGCCCGTGCTTGGCGTGCCGATGAAGAGCGACGCGCTCAACGGGATGGACTCGCTCCTCGCCACAGTCCAAATGCCTGCCGGCATTCCGGTCGGCACTTTGGCGATCGGCAAACCCGGCGCCATCAACGCCGCACTCTTCGCTGTTGCCATACTCGCCAACAGCCGGCCCGAGCTGCGCAAAAAGCTTGAGGAGTTTCGCAAGCGGCTGGAACAAAAAGTTCGTCAAGCGACTCTGCCGTAGCTCCAGACAGAAGCCCGCGCGTCAGCAAGGGCCCGCTCCAGACCCGGTGCAGAAGCTAGGAATCGCATTTGGGAAAACAAAGCCCTTGCTTACGCGCGGGCTTCTGCCTTGAAATATCCCCGGC
>JANLYZ010000181.1:0-5238 GCA_031365905.1 Chloracidobacterium sp.
TGAACGCGCGCGAGAAACGCGCCCGACTCGGCGCCCTGGACGATGCGGTGATCGTAAGTGCTGCTAATCGTGATGGCTTTGCTGATTCCGAGTTGCGACAAAGCTTCGGGAGCCATCGCCTGATACTCCGCCGGGTATTCAATTGCGCCTGTCGCTATGATCAGCGACTGCCCGGCCATCAAACGCGGAGTCGAAGCAACCGTGCCGATCGTCCCGGTGTTTGTGAGCGAGATTGTCGTTCCCTGGAAATCTGCGATCTGAAGTTTGCCTTCGCGAGCGCGCTTGACGACATCGTCATATGCGGTCAGAAACTGGGAGAAGCGCAGCTTGTTTGCGCTTTTGATATTTGGCACCAGCAGCGTGCGCGTGCCGTCTTTCTTCGTCACATCGATGGCGACGCCGAGATTGATGTTGGCTCGATGCAGCCTGACCGGGTTGCCATCTACGATGTCGAATCCGTCGTTGAGTTGCGGAAATTCGTCGAGCGCGCGCAGCAGGGCCCAGGCGATCAGATGCGTGTATGACGCTTTGCCGCGATCGTTCTCCTGAAGATACTTGTTAATGATCCGGCGGTTCTCGTCGAGGAGTTTTACCGGAATGCGTCGCTGTGAAGTGGCGGTCGGGACGGAAAGACTCGTCTCCATGTTCTCGACGATTTTGAGCGCCGCGCCGCGGATAGGAATTGCGTCGACTGGTTCAGCGAGGGATTGACTATTCGCGGGTAAGGGCACGGCATGCCGTGCCCCTACATTCGCAGCCGTCTCTTGGGTGGCAGCTTTGCTCGTCGCAACGGCTCTTGCCGTTTTCGCTTGCGAATCTATTTCCGTGGCGCTTCCACGACCGTTTTCAGGAGCCGGATGACTGACGGTCTGGGTTGCATTTCCATCACCGTCGCCAAGTAGTTCAAGGAAATATACGCGCCAAGATTCGTCTACCAGTTCCGGATTGCTGCGATAACGGCTAAGCAGTCCTTCGACATAGGTCGCGTTCGCGCCAAAATTTTCGGCGATGATTTCCGATAAATCAGTTCTCACTGGCTGACCCAATTCTTCTCACCTCTTTCGGGTAAAACACGATAAGCGCAAGGCGCTGGCGGTGTGGCTTTGTATTGACTCTTTTCCATAGATTAACACCTTCCAGAGCGCTTTGCATCCGGCCTCTGGGAGATGGCCAGGGGAGCTCCTGGGGTCAGAAACCACGACGTGTCCGCGTGTCTTGGGAGCTTCGCCGGAGGCCGCAGATGTTACTGACAAGATGTTGGCGAGGTGGTATGTTAGGCGGCCACGTCAATCAAATCAGCCACAAGATCGAATATGAAAAACAAACCCATTCGAATCGCTGTCCATAGTTTTCTTCTGATCGCTTTGCTCGCCACTACGTTTCCCGCCGGAGTTCGTGCAATTGACCAACAGCCCACGACACTTATTCTCGTGCGCCACGCTGAAAAGAAGATTGTGCCGCCAGAGAATAAAGATCCTGATCTTAGTCCGGCGGGCCAGGCACGCGCGGAGGAGTTGGCGCGGATGTTCGGCGATTCTGGCATCGCAGCCATTTACGCCACGCAGTACAAGCGCACGCAGCAAACGGTAAAACCGCTAGCGGATAAACTGAATCTTCCAGTTACTCAGATCGAAGCGAAGAAGACCGCGGATCTCGTAAAACAGATTCGTGCTCGTAACACCGGGCAAGTGATATTCATCGCCGGACACAACAACAGCGTTCCGGAAATTATTGCGGCCATGGGTGGGCCGCAATTACCAATCATTCCGGAAACTGAATACGACAACCTTTACATCCTTACCGTTTACAAAGACGGCTCAGCGAAACTGCTGAAGATGAAATACGGCAGCGCGATGGTGCCCGCAGGGAATCAGGGAATGGCGAAGCCCTAGATTTGGAGTGCGGTGACCTGTCACCGCTTTTTCTGGTCGCGACCTGTCGCGACCAGTTGGCGTTGAGTTCAACCTGAGCGTGCGGCGTCAGGCCGCCGCAGACCAAAGCGGTGACAGGTCACCGCAATCCAAAAAAGCAGGCGGGTAAAGCAGCTTCAGGAGACCATGATGAAAAGATCCGAGTCGAAAAAGAAGCGAGTTGAAAAGCCGTCAACATCTGAAGCCAAAACGGTAAACCGGCGCACGTTCGTAAAGCTTGTTCCCGCGCTCGGCGCTGCCGCACTGGCGACGCCGCACCTCAACATCGCCATCGCGCTCGCGCAAGGTCCGTCTCCCAGTCCGACTCCCATGCCTTCGCCTGCGCCAACTCCCGCGCCGTTGCGGGTAACGAAAGACATGCTGCGTCAGGCCGAGAAGCTGATCGGCATTGAACTCAACGACGCGCAGGAAGCGATGGCGCTTCAGAACGTAAGCACAAATCTCGATCGTTATGAAGCGCTGCGGAAGATCGATGTCCCGCTCGACACCGAACCCGCGACTCTGTTTCATCCAGCGCTTCCCGGCAGCAAATTCAATCGCCAGGCAGCTAAGTTCAAGCTGAGCAAAGTCGAGTCACCGAAATTCAGTTCAGTTGACGACCTGGCTTTTGCACCGTTGACCGAACTCGCCGAGTTAGTTCGCACGCGCAAAGTTTCGCCGGTTGAGTTAACTAAGATGTACCTCGCGCGGTTGAAGAAGTTTGGACCAAAACTCAACTGCGTTGTGACGTTGACGGAAGACCTGGCGCTCGCGCAGGCAAGCGACGCCGAACGTGAAATCAAGTCCGGGAAATATCGCGGGCCGCTGCATGGCATTCCCTGGGGCGCGAAAGATTTATTTGCAACCAAGGGAATTAAGACCACCTGGGGAGCGGAGCCGTATCGCGATCAGGTTATCGACTACGACTCAACAGTAGTCGAGCGTTTGCGCGCTGCGGGTGCAGTGCTCGTCGCCAAGCTTTCTATGGGCGCGCTTGCGCAGGGTGGCCGCTGGTTTGGCGGCATGACGCGAAATCCCTGGCAGCTTGAAGAAGACAAGGTTGGCTCCAGTGGATCGTCAGCCGGTCCTGCGTCGGCAACTGCGGCAGGGCTCGTCGGGTTTTCCATCGGCACGGAAACACTCGGCTCGATCATTTCGCCGTCATCGCGTTGCGGCGTCGCCGGATTGCGGCCGACTTACGGACGCGTCAGCCGGTATGGCGCGATGGGACTGAGTTGGACGATGGACAAGATCGGTCCCATCTGTCGTGGCGTTGAAGATTGCGCCGCCGCCCTCAATGGAATGTACGGACCGGACGGACGAGACTTGACGGTCGGCGACGTTCCTTTCAACTGGGAACCGGCTCGGTCGCTGGCCAACATGCGCATTGGTTACATCAAGACGGAATTTGATCAGCAAACGGATCCGGAACGGAAGACTATTTACCAGCAAGCGCTCGACGTTTTGAAATCCGCCGGGGCAAACCTGCAACCAATCGAAATGCCGAAGTTTTCCGTGGCGGCGCTCAGAATAATTCTGGTTGCCGAAGCGGCGACTGCGTTTGACGACATCACACGCGATGGACGCATAAATGAACTCTCCGGGCAGAGCGAGAACGATTGGCCAAACACGTTTCGCAGTTCACGTTTCATTCCGGCGGTTGAATATATCCGGGCGCAACGCGCACGTCGTTTGCTAATGCATGAGATGGAAGCGTTGATGTCGAAGTGGGATGTGTTTGTTTCCCCCGCGCCGGGCAGTCTCAGTTTGCTGATAACAAATCTCACCGGTCATCCGGCGGTGGCTGTCCCCTGCGGATTTCCGAAGGGCCTGCCGCAATCAATCATGTTCACAGGCGGACTCTACGATGAGGGCGCGCCGCTCGGCGTAGCGTTAGCTTACGAGCGCGCTACCCGGTGGCACTCAATGCATCCGAAAATGGATTGGGTTTGATTGATTGATAGGCTAGCGGATTGACGTTACGCAGCCCTTTCCCGAAGCGGCTTAAGGCGGTCATACTCCTTCTGGTTCACTTGTAGAGTGTCCCAGATGTCTACGGCCTCCTGAAGTCGTAGCCAAAACTCCGGAGTGGTGTTGAAGACGCGCGCCAAGCGATGCGCCAAGTCCGGATTTACAGCACGTCGCTCATGAATAACCTCGCTAACAATGCGGCGTGAGACACCTAGCCGCTCTGCAAATTCCGACTGCGTTAAGCCTGCGGCCGGGAGGGTTTCTTCCCTCAGTAACTCGCCGGGATGCGTTGGTCGCCTCTTGCCTTTAATCGCCGTACTCACTCCTAATGATAGTCTTCCAAATTAACGTCATCCGCTTCGCCATTAGCGAACCGGAATGTTATGCGCCAGTTTCCGCTCACTGAGATCGCCCACTCACCCTGCCGGTCGCCTTTAAGTCTATGAAACTTGAAGCCGTGAACTTCAATATCAGTTAGACGTTGTGCAGCTTCAAGCCACATCCAAGCGACGGGCGATTCGTCCTGCCAACTCTGGCGAGATTCCTCGACGGCTTCCAGTATCAAAAAACTCTCGGAGACCTCTGTGACGGAACGAACGAATCATTGTTCAGACCTGCTTAGTTCACCTTGAAGCGCGATTGCAATCTCAGCTACGGTTTTATTCGCGGAAGCAAAAGCGGTTCCTTCGGAAGCAGGGTGAGAACCTTCTGCACGGGACGGTTCTGTTGCTCGATCAAATCTTTGTAGATCGCTGCGAGATCGTAATCGAATCTTGCGGCATACTCGTCACGAGTCTTTCTAGTCTCTTCAACGATTTGGTCTTTCCACATACCTACCTACCATCACGGGTATGGCAGCGAGTTTATCATCTAAGTGCTGAGCAGTCGCGGCAGATCAAGGACCAGCGCGACCGTTCCGTCCCTCAGTTCTGCTGCCCCGGCAATTCCATACCAACGTCCCGCGTGACGGCCGAGGCTTCTAACCAGCACTTCCTCGGGTTCCACCACCTGATCGACCACAATCCCAACACACTTCGACTGACTCTGCGCTCCCGCTCGTTCCTCAGTAAACTGGCACGTGATGAGATGCAATTGATTCGTGGACTCATCCGGCTCTTCAGGTTGGCCCAGCAGCTCGCGCATCGAAACCTGCCGGATTTGATTCGCGCCAGAAGCGCCGTCAACGAGATCTATTGCATCGATTCCCAGCGTCTGGCTGGTGGGAATGCAGTAGCGATTGCCGTTTGAGACCACGACGTTGGCAGCGACGAGGCCAAACGTAACCGGCAAGCGAATTTCAAAGGTTGTTCCGTGTCCCGGCTTACTCGAAACGCGCAACTCTCCGCCTACTTGTTCG
>JANLYZ010000192.1:0-5907 GCA_031365905.1 Chloracidobacterium sp.
CTTGCCGTAAACTGCCGGCCGCAGAAAACGCCCGAGAACAATCGGCAGGATTGGAAAGCCAATCGCGACCACAAAGAAGATCATGATCGGCCAGTAAGCCGTGATCGGCGCACCAACATTCTGCGCAGTTACTGTGGTTACTTGAAGCAGCACTTAGCTAAAGAACCTCATTCGGAATTTACTGGAGTCTTCGTCTTGATTATTGAAAGCGTCACGATATTAAGTGTCGCGCAAGATCAATGTCAACGACGACTTTTGGAGTGCGCCGACCTGTCGGCGCTTTGGTCGCTGGCGACTTGTCGCCAGCATCGTCGCGACAAGTCGCGACGGACGAAAGCGGTGACAGGTTGGCGTACTCTAAGGAGCTACCAATTCTTCGCAGCCTCTTTGGCGTCTTCCAGTTCTTCATCGCGACGGTGATAACCACATTCATTGATCAGTTTTTCGGCAGCGTCGAGATCATCCTTCGGCCCACGCGGCGAGCCGTCGGGATTCTTGTCCCACGGATATTTCATCGCTCCACCCTCATCCCTCATCCCTCCGAACAGCCGCGCGCGATAAAGATGAATGTCCGCCATATGCAACCGCATCGGCCCACGTTCGGCGATCTCCCACGCCTCATCCAAGTCGGCCTGCGCGCTCTCAGGGCCAGTGCGCGCGCCGGTGATAAAGCGCAGCCAGGCACGGGTAAGGAGGCCGCTGGGGATGTGGTCTTGCGAGGCGGCACGGCGGAGGCCGTCCACGGCCTGAACGAGTTCCGAGTTTGGAGTTTCGAGTTTCGAGTTACTCAGAATCGCCATGTAGAGCGCGGCTCGGCTCAGCGTCAGGTGATTGAGAGCGAAATCGAGCAGTGGCGCGCCAGTGAAACTTTCGGCCCACTTGAGCGTCTGCCCAGCGCGCTCAACGACAGCACGACAGGTTTCAACTAACTCAGACTTCTGACCTGCGGCTTCTGCTTTCTGCTTACTAACCTCCAGCCACGCGGCGCGCTCAGCGGCCGCGAGGAGCAGGTCGCAGTACCGAAAGCCGGCCAGCGCGTTGAGCGTCGGGTAGTCGGGCCAACGTGCGGCCTGCATATGCTCGGCCTCGAGGAAACGGGCCTCCGCTGCGGTCCGGGGCGCCGACTGATGCAGGGCGTCGGCGTGGGTAGCTCATGAAAACTGTTTTGGAGCTCATGAGAGCGGATCCAATCTGGGAAAGCGCTTGAGAATTCCAGCGCGGTGATCTGAATGCGCGCGTGAGAACGAGTCGCGATTTCAAACACGTACTTATGAAGCTAACAGGGCGCAGTCTATCACTCTTTTGTGGCGTCGCCAGCGAGATTTGAATGGAGGAGCCTGCGAAGCTGGCGACCGAGTGATAGCCCCTGGCGAGGCTTTGCGAGCCTGGGGAAATCAACCAATCAAACAACGAGCCTGCGAAGCTGGCGACAGATGCCCCAGGATCATCGAAGCCAAATCAACCGGATCTTGTTGTGCGTTCATTCTGCCGCCCACTTCGTGGGCTTGACCGCTTTGCCTCACTACCCCAGGCTCGGCTTCGCTCGCCTGGGGCTACCACTCTGTCCCCCCGCTTTGCGGGCTAGTGAATGTCGCATTCGCCGTAGAGCGCGTGAAACGCACCGCGTGGCTAGTGCAAGCCGCCGCCGGGTTCGCCTTCGAGGAGGGCGATGGCGTGTTTGAGCACAGGCGCGATCACGGCGAAGCTTTCCCGCACGCCTTTGGGTGAGCCGGGCAGGTTAATAATCAACGCACCGGAACGGACACCGCAGACTCCACGCGATAGCATGGCCATCGGCGTCTGTTTCAACGTTTCGATGCGCATGGCTTCAGCTAACCCGGGTGCTTCGCGTTCAATCACTTCAAGCGTGGCTTCGGGTGTGTTATCGCGTGGACCTAAACCGGTGCCGCCAGTCGTGATGATGAGATTTACGTGTCGCCAGTCGGCGAATTCCTTGAGTGCATCGGTCAATGGTTCAGGCTCGTCTGACAGAATTCGCGTCGCCACGATCTCGGCGCCGAGATCTTTTAGGAGTTGGGCGAGCACCTCGCCGGATGTGTCCTTGCGCTCGCCATTGAAGCAGGCGTCGCTGACCGTGATGACAACGGCGCGGATGATGAGTTCTCGAATTTCGATTGGCATTGTGCTTTCCAACATGTGTCACGCCGTTGGCGTGAGAGCCCACCCGCTTACGCAGGTGGTTCTGACAAAACATCGGTGGCTACTCTTACTGCCTACCGTTCCTCGCGTGTTCTTTCAGCCAACAACGATCCATAACGACCAGCAGTCCCGCCTCCTGGGCGCGGCGGGCGGCAGCGTCGTCAATCACACCTTCCTGTAACCAGACCGCTTTCGCGCCCAGCGCGATTGCTTCGTCAACGGCAACCCCCGCCTCACTTGATCTACGAAATACATCAACCAAATCTATTTTGTCGGGCACTTCAGCAAGCGACGCGTAGGCCTTGTCACCAAACACCGCGCTTTCGTTTGGGTTGACCGCGATAACCTTGTAACCGCGGCTGCGCATGTAGGAAGCCACGCCGTGTGATGGACGACTCGGATCTGATGAAAGTCCGACGATGGCAATTGTTCTGCAGTCGTCGAGGATCTTCTGGATAATTTCGGGGTTGTTGATTTCCAAGGCTCAGATCTCAAATTTTCGAACTGAAATTCCAGATTCAAATTCAAAAACTACCGCACAACTGCACTCACCGCATGCAGCTCCTGCAACGAACGCACCTTGATTGCGCCGTCCGTCACGCGCGCGCCAATCGCTTCGACGATCGCCTGCGCACCGGTCATCGTGGTCACGCAGGGAACATTGTATTGCAACGCCGCGCGGCGAATTGCCTGTTCATCAAAATGTGACGAACGACCGAGCGGCGTATTGATCACAAGTGCGATCTCGCCGCGCTTTATCAAGTCTACGATGTTTGGCCGTCCCTCGTTAACCTTGAAAACGTTTTCCACTTTCAAGCCAACTTCGCGCAGGCGTTCAGCCGTTCCCAGTGTCGCTACAATTTCCAAACCAAGCCGCGCCAGTTTGCGTGCCAGCACTACCGCCTGACCTTTGTCCGCCTCGTTAACGCTAATAAACGCACGGCCCGCTTGTGGCAAAGACAAACCCGCCGCTGTCATCGCCTTGCCGTAGGCTTCGCCAAATGTTTCGCCCACGCCCATCACTTCGCCAGTCGAGTGCATCTCCGGACTCAGTATCGGATCGACTCCGGGAAACTTTGCAAACGGGAAAACTGGCGACTTGATAAAGAAGCGACTCACGCTCAGGTTCTCCGGCAAATCAAATTCCCGGAGCGACTGTCCAGCCATCACTAATGCAGCAATTCGCGCGATGGGAACCCCTGTAGCTTTCGCGACAAACGGCACCGTCCGCGATGCGCGTGGATTCACTTCGAGCACGTACACGCGATGATCCTTGATCGCAAACTGAATGTTCATCAAGCCGCGCACAGACAACGCGGTCGCGAGCAGCCGCGTGTAGTGTCGCATCGTCTCAATGTGTTCCGGATCAATTCGGACTGGCGGCAGGACGCACGACGAGTCGCCGGAATGTATGCCGGCTTCCTCGATGTGCTCCTGAATCGCGGCGATGACGCAGGTGTTTTCGTCTGCCAGCGCATCCACATCAAACTCCGCGGCGCGTTCAAGAAACTTATCGATCAGCACCGGGCGATCAGGGGTGAAACCGACTGCGTTGCGCACGTATTCGTCGAGACTTTCTTCATCGTAAACAATCACCATCGCGCGGCCACCCAGAACATAACTCGGTCGCACGAGCACTGGATAACCTATCTGCTCTGCAACTTTCTTCGCCTCATCACCGGTCGCCGCCATTCCGTTTTCCGGCTGCGGAATACCGAGTTCACGCAGCAACGAGCCGAAACGTTTGCGATCCTCGGCGAGGTCGATCGAGTCGGCCGCTGTGCCGATGATCGGCACGCCCGCCTCGTGCAGTCGCATCGCGAGATTCAGTGGCGTTTGTCCGCCAAACTGTACGATGACTCCTTCAGGCTTCTCGACGTCCACGATGTTCATCACGTCTTCGAACGTCAGCGGTTCGAAGTAGAGTCGATCAGACGTGTCATAATCAGTCGAGACTGTTTCCGGATTGCAGTTGACCATGATCGTTTCGAAGCCGGCATCGCGCAGTGCAAACGACGCGTGGCAACAGCAATAGTCAAACTCAATTCCCTGCCCGATGCGGTTTGGGCCGGAGCCGAGAATCATTATCTTGCGTCGCTCGGTTGGCGCCGCTTCGCTTTCAGTTTCGTAAGTCGAATAAAGATAGGGCGTGAACGACTCAAACTCGGCGCCGCAGGTATCGACGCGCTTGTAGACAGGGACGACGCCGAGTTTCTTGCGATACTCACGAACTTCGTCTTCCGATTTTTCGGTAATGTAAGCGAGCCGGCGATCCGAAAGCGCGACTTCCTTGAACGATCGCAACTGCTCCGCGGAAATGTCTTCCAGCTTCAGACCTTCAATTCCCTTCTGGATCTCCATCACGTCCTGGAGTTGTTCGAGAAACCAGGGATCCACGCGCGAAAGTCGATAGATTTCGGCGATGGGCCAGCCATGTTGCAGCGCATAGGTAATATAGGAAAAGCGCTGCGAATTAGGACGTGCGAGTTTGCGTTGCAATTCATCATCGGAAACGTCCTCAAGTCGCAAAGGCTTCACTGCCTCCAGTGACCGCAGGCCCTTGAAAAGGGCCTCTTTAAAAGTGCGGCCAATTGCCATCACCTCGCCAACCGACTTCATCTGCGTGCCTAGCACGTCTTCGGCTTCCTTGAACTTTTCAAAGTCCCACTTGGGAATCTTGGCGACGACGTAGTCGATCGTTGGTTCAAATGAAGCTGGCGTCTTCTGGGTGATGTCGTTGGGAATTTCGTCGAGCGTGTAACCGACCGCGAGCTTCGCAGCGATCTTAGCAATGGGAAAGCCGGTAGCTTTTGAAGCGAGCGCCGAAGATCGCGACACGCGCGGATTCATTTCGATAATCCGAATGTCACCATTATCCGGGTTAACCGCAAACTGAATATTCGATCCGCCAGTCTCAACGCCAACTTTACGAATGATCGTGATCGCCATGTCTCGCAGCCGCTGATATTCGCGATCAGTCAACGTTTGTGCGGGGGCGACTGTGATCGAGTCGCCGGTGTGGACGCCCATCGGATCGAAGTTTTCAATCGAGCAAATGATGACGACGTTGTCCGCGAGATCGCGCATCACCTCGAGTTCAAATTCTTTCCAGCCGAGGATTGACTCCTCGACCAGCACCTCGTGCATCGGCGACGCGGCGAGGCCGGCGCGCACGATCTCTTCAAACTCTTCGGGGTTGTAAGCGATGCCTCCGCCGGTCCCGCCGAGCGTGAACGACGGACGAATGATCGCCGGATAACCAGTGTGCTCGACAATCTCCTGCGCTTCCGTCCATGACTTGGCAAAACCACCGGCCGGCATTTGCAGACCCGCTTCGTCCATCGCCTGCTTAAAAAGCATGCGGTCTTCGGCGACGCGGATCGCCTCGCGCTTGGCGCCGATCATTTCGACTCCACACTCTGCCAGTACGCCGGAATCGTCGAGTGCTATCGCGAGGTTGAGCGCGGTCTGACCGCCGACGGTTGGCAGCAACGCATCGGGACGTTCCTTGCGAATGATGGCGCTAACGGCTTCCACGGTTAACGGCTCAACGTAGGTAATATCGGCCGTCTCCGGGTCAGTCATGATCGTTGCCGGATTTGAGTTGACCAGCACGACCTTGTAGCCTTCCTGCCGCAAAGCCTTGCACGCCTGCGTGCCGGAGTAGTCAAACTCGCAGGCCTGTCCAATGACAATTGGGCCGGATCCGATGATTAGAATTTTGTGGATATCAGTGCGTTTCGGCAT
>JANLYZ010000223.1:0-5884 GCA_031365905.1 Chloracidobacterium sp.
TGAACGCTGGAGATCTGTGTCTTCAATGCGGAGCAGAAATTTTCCGCCCGTCTTCCGTGCGTAGAGCCAGTTGAAAAGCGCTGAACGCGCTGCGCCGATGTGCAGGTAGCCGGTTGGTGATGGAGCGAAGCGAACGCGAACAGGCATAAGAATAGAGGTCAGAGATCAGAAGTCAGAGATCAGTTAAGAAGAAGTCAAAGTCAGATCAGCAAGAAAAGAACCAACTAGGTTTTCTGACAGCTGATCTCTGACCTCTGCTTTCCGACCTCGGATCCCTGACCGCTGACCTCTGTAATTTCTGGCGGAGATGACAGGATTCGAACCTGTGAAGGGCTTTTAAGACCCTTAACGGTTTAGCAAACCGCCGCCTTCAGCCACTCGGCCACATCTCCGCAACGATGTCGAGAAGTTATTCTAAGGGGCGAGTCTGGATTGTCAAGGAGGTCTGGCGAGGTGTGTCCGCTTGATCATGATCCAGCAGCCACTTCCATGAGTCCTAAACTAAGTACACGGCTCGCTGAAGCGAAGGAGCAAGCTCTTTCTGCCAGAGCGAAACCGCAAGAATCCCAGGTATGCGTTGTTTGGATCGCTCGGATGCTTTTGAACCTCTTCACCTTTTGGCAGTTTTAGTTCGTCGCGAGGAAGGATACGCATAGCTCCAGTTTCGGACAGTTCAAGGATGACGTTGGCAACGCCACTTTCGAAATAGATTTCGAAATAAAGTTTGCTCCCATCGCTCGAAACACTCCACGGAACTCCGTTATAGTGCCAGGTGCGCAGGACTTTTCTCATCGACTGGTCGACAAGTTCGACCTCGTCAAGTAGGAACGAGCGCGGCCTCACGACCGCATACTTCT
Organism: Chloracidobacterium sp.; assembly: GCA_031365905.1. GTDB lineage: Bacteria > Acidobacteriota > Blastocatellia > Pyrinomonadales > Pyrinomonadaceae > PSRF01. Next base: position 858 of record JANLYZ010000223.1, read on the forward strand.
TACCACCAGCAACCAGCTCGATTTCTTTTGTCGTTACGCGCGTGACGGGAATGCTGACGAAACATTCGCCGCATGCGCCGCTCCCGCTTTCGGAGTCTGGCCGAGTTTCGAAAATCACTTGCCGACCGTCAGTCTGTGTCAGCGGCAGCTCATAACTACGCGCTTTAGAGGATGCAAGACGACTCGACCGACTGCCATTGTGCTTCGCGAGAAACTCGCACAGATCAAACTGAAAATCGAGACCTTTCTTGGCCAGCAGATCGTTGCCGTACTTTGCCAGTGCCGCCGGTTGGATGTTTGGTTCAGCCGTCACCTTCTTTTCGAGTTCCTCGAAAAGGTTGGCCGGAACAATCTTGATTGGCGCAGGTTTCGTCTGAGCCACCGCCGCAGTTGACAGAGCGCTGATTAGGAACGTAACAGCGAGTAGCATCGAGAGAATTTTCATTTCGACTCCAACCATTAAACGATTCGCCGGTCATCTATTGCTGGCTTGGCCCGAAGTAAAGAGGCTAAGCGCGTGAAATTGAAGAAGGTCCGCGCGCGCGCGAAAAGGAACCGATTACTTCGTCCGTCTGATCGCCATCAGCGTTAAGTCGTCTCGCGGCACTCTTCCTTCTGCGAAGGTATGCAACTCATGCCGGCAAAGCGAGATCAGCGAGTCAGGCGCAAGACTGTGATTGTCGTTCAGGAGTTGTGACACTCGCTCGGCACCGTATTCGTTACTTGCTCCGTCCAAACTTTCAGATAAGCCGTCGGTATAGAGAAACAACGTGTCACCTTTGTTCAGATGAACTCGATTAACCGAAAAACTCTCGCTGCAAAACACGCCAATCGGCAGGCCAGTCGCCGCGATGCTGGTTACTCTTCCTTCCTGAACCAGCAATGGCGGCAGGTGACCAGCGTTACAAACTTCGACTTGGCCGCTTGTATTTGCGCGGCCGTAAACCAGCGTGGCGTATTGCGTGGGCAATGTGCTTTCACAAAAGACGCGGCTAGCGCGTTCGACCATTTGCTCGAGCGGCAGGTTTACTGAAATCAGCGTGCGAAACATCGCATTGAGGTGCGCCATCAACATCGAAGCGGCAACGCCTTTGCCCGAGACATCGCCAAGTACGAAATGCAGCGACTCATCTTCACCTTTGATCAAGTCGCAATAGTCACCGCTTACAGCGCCGGCCGGCTGGTAGTGATAAGAAACTTCCCAGCCGTCAATCTGCTGGTTGGGGGCGGGCAGCAGTCCATTTTGAATCTGCGCCGCCAGTTCCAGATCCTCTTCCAGAGCGCGTTGCTCGCTCGGTGTCAGGTCGCCCAGGCAGACCCGCGTCAAAGGGTCTGCCAACAAACGCTCCGGCTCGATTGGATCATGACAAACTTCGCACAAGCCGTAAGTGCCGATGTCCATGCGATGAAGCGCAGCGTCGACCTCTTCCAGGAGACGCGTCAATTCCGCCGGACGGTGAAAAGCGTTCGCGGCATTCTTTAGTTTTTGGTGACGGTCAATTAATTGTTCACGCAGTAGGGGCTCGATAGCGGTAACCATTTGGCTTGTCCTTCTTGTCTTAGGCCACGAGGCCTGCCGGAATCGGCGCTCGCTGGAGTTGAATGGGAAGTCGCGGCGCACAGCAAATCTTTTCGAGTCGCGCGCGTTCGTTTTTCATGGCCGGATCGTTGGGCAGTCCGGCCCGCAGTTCGCGAAAGATGGTGGCCGCATGCGCGTCTGGTGGCTCCGCCAAACGGTAATGAATCCACTTGCCCTCGCGACGCGGGGAAACCAAACCAGCACGGCGCAGGTAAGCAAGGTGTCGCGAAATTTTCGGCTGATTGATCTTCAAAACTTCTACAAAAAAGCACACACAAACCTCATCGTCGCCGATGAGATTTATGAGCCGCAGGCGGGTGTGATCAGCGAGCGCTTTGAAGAGAAATTCGAGGCTGTATTCTTTGTTTGCCATGCTGAATTTATTTACCGTTTTGGTGGCTTAGTCATTACGCTTTTGAGCGCCTCATAGTTCCTTTTTCAGCGACTAATTTACGGATAAAAACTGCTCATTTCTATCCGACTCTTGCGCGCAAAATTAGTCGCGTCCAGCAAGCTTGCTGCGTCGTTCGAAAAGGAGCGTATCGCGCCAAACACCATTCATTTTAGCGATGCGTTCGCGAGTGCCGACTTCACGAAACCCGCACGACCGGTGTAACGAAACACTGGCGGCGTTCTCCGGGAAGATGCTGGCTTGCAACGTCCAAACGCCAACCTGCTCCGATTCTTCGACCAGCGCTGCGAGCAGCAACGCGCCAACGCCACGGCCGCGCATTGTGGCGCTTACGTAAACACTAACTTCCGCCACTCCTGCATACACTGCTCGCGCAGATACCGGGCTTAAGGCTGCCCACCCAACAATGCCTTCGGATGAAATTGCGATCAGGCGCGGGGCGGGAAAGTGGGCTTTATTCCAATTCGCCCAGGTTGGCCTCGCCGTTTCGAAGGTCGCATGCCCGGTAGCGATGCCGGCGAGATAGATGGAACGCACGGCTTTCCAGTCTGCCCCAGTCATCACCCTGATTTTAATTTCCATGTTTTGCACGAGGATAATTTCATATACGCCTTGACAGATGTTTTCCAGAAGCGTAGTCTTCATACATTCGCTTCGGCGCATATGAAATATAGAGGAGGTAGACATGGAAGGCAAGTCAGAAAACACGGTGCAGGCGTTGAAAGCGCATTTGGCTTTGAACGTTCGCGACGTCGAAAAGAGCCTGGAGTTTTATCGGAAGCTGCTGAACCTGGGACCCAGCAAGGTTAGGACCGGATACGCGAAGTTTGACGTGCAAAACCCGCCGTTGAATTTAACGCTCAATGAGGTGGCCTTTGCCGGCAAGGGCGCGCTCTCGCATCTCGGCCTTCAGGTCGCATCGACTAACGACGTGCTGGCAATGCGCGACCGATGGACGGATTCTGGACTCATCACTCGCGACGAGATGCAGACCAACTGTTGCTACGCGACTCAGGACAAGACGTGGGTGCGGGACCCTGACGGCAACGAGTGGGAAGTCTTCGTAGTGCTTCAGGACAATCTGCCGGAGACTTCGCCTTGCGAGTGTGGCGACAAAATCGCCGCAGCGAATCTGGAGACGGAAGTGGCAACTGTTGCTTCTTCCTGTTGCACTCCCGCACCGGTAGGTATCGCACGGTGAAGTCTAGTCTCGCGCGACGCGCGACGGCGGAGGCGGTGGGGACAGCGTTCTTGCTAGCGGCCGTGGTTGGCTCCGGCATCATGGGCGAGCGTTTGGCCGGCGGCAACGTCGCCATCGCTCTGCTTGCCAACACGCTCGCAACCGGCGCCGCACTCGTCGCCTTGATTCTCACCTTCGGCGGAATTTCGGGCGCGCACTTTAATCCCGCGGTGTCGCTCGCCGATGCGTGGCAAGGCGGCTTGGCCTGGCGCCACGTTCCTGCGTACATATGCGCGCAGGTGCTGGGTGCATTCGCGGGCGTGGCCAGCGCGCACCTGATGTTTGGGCTGCCGCTGTTTTCTGCGTCGCGTCATGTTCGAGCCGGCGGCGCGCAAATCTTCAGCGAATTTGTTGCAACGTTTGGTTTGCTCTTAGTGATCTGGGGCTGCGTACGCTTTCGATCGCAGCCGGTTCCATTTGCCGTCGCTGCTTACATCACAGCCGCTTACTGGTTCACCGCGTCTACCTCGTTTGCTAATCCGGCAGTCACGCTGGCGCGTTCGCTGAGTGACACTTTCGTCGGCATCCGCCCCAGGGACACTCCCGGTTTCATCATGGCGCAACTTGCCGGCGCTGTGGCAGCGACAATACTCTTCCGCTGGCTGGTTCCGTTGTCAGCAAAGAATGCCGCATCGGTAATACTGCCGCACGAGAAGGACAATGAGTGAGCGAATAAGAGTTCTAATTCTTTGCACCGGCAACTCCGCGCGGAGTCAGATGGCCGAGGGGCTGTTGCGGCACTACGGCGGAGAAACGTTTCTGGTTGAGAGTGCGGGAATCGAGCCGAGCTTTGTCAGACCGGAAGCTATCAAGGTCATGCGCGAGATTGGGATCGACATTTCTGCTCATCGTTCCAAGTCGATCGATCAATTTACTGCGCAGCAATTCGATCATGTGATTACAGTTTGCGATAACGCGAAACGGAATTGTCCGATCTTTCCCGGTCCGGCGCAGCGAATTCATTGGAGCATAGAGGACCCAGCAGCAGTGGGCGGCAACGAAGAAACCAGACTGTCAGCCTTTCGAACTGCTCGCGACGATCTGCGCGGGCGTTTGCAAGAGTTCATGGTGAGCGCGAGGAAAGATGACTAATGCAAAACGGCCCGGAGTCTGTTAGAAAAGATCCGGGCCGTCGCTGATCGTCGCCTGCGTCAGTGGATTACATCGGCTTATTGTTCAAACGCTCCTGGCGTTGTTTCATCCGCTGTTCCATTTTCTCTTTTCGTTCTTTCTTGAGTTCCTCGAGTCTGGCTTTTTGCTCTGCGGTTAGCAGCCCGGCCATTTCAGTTCGCGCGCCTTCCATTGCCGTTCGCATTTCCTGCCGCAAGGCTTTGGCTCGCGCTTCATCGTCGGCGTTGAAAGTGCCGGCAATTCGCTTCTCGCGCAATTTGAACAACTCCTCGCGCTGCGGCTTCAGGCTTTCCAAATGTCGCTGCCTGATTGCGCGACCCTGTTGGCGCTGTTCCTCGGTGAGGTTCAATTCGCGAATCAAGCGACCGCGCTCGCGCATACGCATGCCTCGACGCATCATGCCTTCGCGGCCGCCCATGCGTTCACGATGTCTTTCCATCCGTTCGATTCTGTCTTTTTGCCGTGCCTCATCCGGCGCCTTTTGCGTTTGCGCCTCCTGGGCGAAAGCGACCAAACCGCCGGCCAGGATAATTCCCGCGACTCCTAACAAACTTTTGCGTAAGAACATTTGCTTCAAACTCCTTTTGGATTTTTGCTGCCCGATAAATTTAGATCCGAAGGGTGGGCTCCCTCAGGTTACATTGGTTAGACGCGAGCAAGCTGCG
>JANLYZ010000287.1:0-2891 GCA_031365905.1 Chloracidobacterium sp.
ATGAATACATGGCCCAACCGGGGAGCCTCCGGCGGCCCCTGCGGGGGCTGGAATAATGAAAGTTTGAACAGCCAAAAGAAGTCAGACCAAGCCGGTTTGACTCAAGCCAACAGGCCTCCTCGAAACCCGGTGCGGTTCACTCATGCCTCAGTGGTGGTCCTCAAGGTTCACATCGACGGCGTCTTTGCCGTCGGAACATTGACCGAGCTCAACCCTCGTTTCCTATCAGACGAAGCTACTCGGCTACACACTTGAAGCGTATTTCAGTCTTGGGGAAGTTGCCGAGGATGTACGGCGGTGGCGCGTCAATCGTCTCCAAGACCGCCACCGCTTTCCCGGTCTTTTGACATTGGTCAAAGGCCTCCCTCATTGCTTCTGCCTTGAGCGTTCCCATTCCTGTGAAGCCGGTCGCCGCTTGGCGAGACACCATGTAGGTATTGCTGCCCATCTGGACAATTCCTGAATTGGCCGCACATCCAGAGATCGTGGCAGCCAAGAGAACAAACATAAGTTTCATCGATGCACTTTCAGCTTAAGAAGGAGTTCGCGAACTTTAGCGTTTCAGTTGAGTGCAGACTGCAGCTCGCCGTGGGTTGTGGATACTGGGTCGCGAGCCAAACGCATCGCCGGCTTCGAACCAACGGGCGTCATCACCACGCCGTACATCTTGGGCTTTTGTTAGGCGCCATCGATGTCAAACACATAAAACATTCTCCGTTTGAGGGCGTCGTATCGAGAGCCTAATTCAGCACCGTGTGTAGGGTCAGACCTCTTCAGCGCAAGTATTGCCTCGTACAAGAGGATCAGAAATTGGACCAACAAATCGCGTAAATTGATGTCTAGAACTTGCGGAACCATGTGTTGCGTCTTCTTGAACCGAGAGGTGTCGAGATCAAAGAGATGAGAGATACTTGCGCTGCTAAACGAACTGTGGGCGGCGTGCTCGTTGAGGTGAGAACGTAACCCCTGAAAGATGCCTCCGATTGCTTTTGCACGCTCTCCCGCTTTTGGAAGCTGGGTCCACATTTCTTCCGTGGCCCGAGCGGGATCTAAACGAAAGTAGGTGAGAAGTTCTGAATACTCGATTAGCGGCCTAAGCAGCGCTCCGGACTCCTGCGCAAGGCCATCAAGTACCAGTCCATAGCAACCGACAGCAAGATTCTTCGCTTTCAGTAGCGAGAGACCACAGACTCGCGAGTAGACATCCCAGGACGGGGATTTTTCGAAAGAATCAACAACAGCGTCGATGAGTTCAAAAGTACGGTCAATGACTACAAGCTTCGACGGATGTTTTTCTCTGAGATAAGCTATTGAGTTGTCGCGTGTTTGCCAGATATTCATACAGCTTTTTTGGGGCCTAGGTATGGTCACGGCGCCGCGGGATATGAGGTGTGATTGCTGGGACGGTGAGAGCAAACTCGTTAAAAAACTCTGTCATCCGCTCGACGCTGCGGCGTGCAACCTCGGGGACTCCGGTGGAGCTTCGTCCTTTGATTGTAAATCTACTTGCCACCTCTTTAGCCTTTGGGTGAGCGAGAGAATTTCGACTCTCTGCAATTGCGGTTACGCATAAAACCATCGGATCAGACTTGGTGATATTGATTGAGTCGCAGACCAGCAATAAGTTACGTAATTTCGGCACGACACCGAGGCGCTCGAAGTGTTGATCGAATATGGTTTGTCCTAGGCGGAAGACGCCATACCAATTCATAAAGCCTTCCACTGCCATGGCAGCAAAGATGCGAACAGTATCCGATGTACGGTCTCGCCGCCTAGCAAGTGACCATACTTCTGGATGCTCAACACGCGATCCGCCAAAAAGTGATTTGTTCGGATCGATCGGCCACTTCTCTTTCACTTGTACACACAGTAGTTCTAATTCTTCCAAGAGCTCGTGTGCGTATTCGAGATAACGTTGATCGTTTGACTCCCACGTACCCGTTGTGTCGTGCGGACGCAATATAAACGATGATCGGGTAGAGGAGATCATTATATGCTTGATGCGATATATTTTGCAAACTAGGCGCTCATAGCCACGAATGCACCGGAAACGTTCACCTATATCTGGATACAGGGGCAATTTGTGCAACGTGCTTGAACACTCAGGAATATCTTTGGTGAGGGCACTCGCCACCCCTCAAAAATGAATCCCCCGCATCATCTGCGCCATCGCAATCGCCTCCGGTGACAAGGTCGCCTTGCCGCCTTTCTCGCCCTTCGCTGCCGCGCTGTCGGGGAACATGCGGAACGTCGTGTTCATCAAAATCTGCGTGATGCGCGGCACGGCGGCGTGCAGCAGTTCAACCGACGTGCCCAGCCGCGTGGCCACGCGCACGGGTTTGTCTACGCAGGCGCGCACGATCAGGTCGCTGGCTTCGTCGGTGCTCAGCAGCGGCATGTTGTCGTAGATCTTGGTCGGCGCGGTCATCGGGGTGCGCACCAGCGGCATGTTGACGGTGGTGAAGGTGATGCCCTGGTCGGCGAATTCGCTGGCGGCGCAACTGGTCCACGCATCGAGCGCGGCCTTGCTGGCCACGTAGGCCGAGAAGCGCGGCGCGTTGACCAGCACGCTGATGGAACTGATGTTGACGACATGACCTTTGCGCTTGGCCACCATGCCGGGCAGCAGGCCCATCGTGATGCGCAGGCTGCCGAAGTAGTTCAGCTGCATGGTCCGCTCGAAATCGTGGAAACGCTCGTAGCTGGCCTCGATCGCGCGGCGGATCGAGCGGCCGGCGTTGTTGATCAGGAAATCGACGCCGCCGTGCGTTTCGGTCAGCAGCTTGACGAAGCCGGCTGCGCCGCGTTTGTGAAGGCGCTGCACGACGAGCATGGCGGCGTCGACTTCCTGATCAACAACGCCGGCCGCTCGATCCGCCGCGCGATCGAGG
>JANLYZ010000240.1:0-8929 GCA_031365905.1 Chloracidobacterium sp.
AGATTCAGCGCGAGGCGATCGCAGTAGCCGTTGAGCACGCGGCGCTCGATGCGCGCCGGATCGACGTCGATACCGAGAAACAACGCGCCATTCAGTGTCGCGGCCAACGGTTGCGCGCCACCCATGCCGCCCATGCCACCAGACACAACAAGTTTGCCGCTGAGATTTCCACCAAAGTGTTTGTCGGCCATCGCCGCGAAGGTTTCAAAAGTGCCTTGAACGATGCCCTGCGTGCCGATGTAGATCCAACTGCCGGCCGTCATCTGGCCGTACATCATCAGGCCCTTGCGTTCAAGCTCGTGGAAATGTTCCCAGTTGGCCCAGGCTCCGACCAGATTGGAGTTTGCAATTAAAACTCGCGGCGCGTACTCGTGAGTGCGAAAGACCCCGACGGGTTTTCCTGATTGGACCAGTAACGTTTCGTCGTTTTCCAGCGTTTGCAACTCGCGCACTATCGCGTCAAACGACTGCCAATTGCGCGCGGCCTTGCCTACGCCACCGTACACGATGAGCTCGTCTGGTTTCTCCGCAACGTCCGGATCGAGGTTATTCATCAGGCAGCGCAGGGCTGCTTCCTGGTGCCAGCTTTTGCAGGTTAGGGTGGCGCCGCGCGGCGCGCGAACTGTTCTGGAAGACATCGTGGAGTTAGGGAACGTCAATCGTCATCGCGGTGGAGGAGACCACTGAGCCAGCCACCTTTTTCGCGTTGGGTAAGTTGTTGTAACTCACTTGCGTCGAGCCAGACGCCACCGCATTTCTCGCAAGTGTCAATCATCACCTTTTCAAACTCGCTCGGTTTCAGCGAGCCGCCACACCGCGGACAAATCATAGTAGACGTCCCGGCAGCCTTGGCCGCCTCCGCCACCTTCATTTTCTCGCGCAGCTTTTCAACCGCTTCCTGATTTTTGCGATGAAAATATTCCTCTTCTAAACCTTTCCTTCGATCATCAAACGCGTCAGACATGTGTTCTCCTCCACCTGTTAACATTTTTTGGGCCGGGGCAGTAGCTCGACCGTCAGGGAGGGCTCTGAGACCAGCTTCGTGATTGAGTGTGTACCCAGATGAGCCCTCCTTAACAGTCGGGCTACTGCCCCGAGCAATTTCACAAGAGCGAATCAAACTCACCGGCACGGATCGCCGCTACAACACTTTGAATGTCAGCAGACATTGAACGATCGGCGAGCAGCGGCGGTACGCGTGACCGCACAATCTCGAATGCCGTCTTAACGCCTCCACCCGGCAGCAGTGGCTTGCGATACTCAAGCGCTTCTGCTCCGGTGACCAGTTCGATTGCGGCGGCTGCTTCGGCGATCTCAACAATCGCTCGGAGTTTAGTCGCTGCCGTCATGCCCATTGAAACATGATCTTCTTTGCCGCCGTCGGTGGGGACGTTATCGACGCTGGCCGGATGCGCCAGTATCTTCGCTTCGCTAAGCAGGGCGACGGCGGTCACTTGCAGCATCATGAATCCCGACGACGTTCCGGGCTGACGCGTCAGAAACGCCGGCAGGTTTTCGTTAGCATCGGGATTAACCATACGATCGATGCGTCGTTCAATTATGCTCATCAAGTCTGTTAACGCGATCGCGGCGTAGTCGAAGCCCATTGCCAGTGGCGCCCCGTGAAAATTTCCGCCGGAGAAGACGTCACCACTTTCGGAGAAGACCAGCGGATTGTCAGTGGCGCTGCCGCTTTCGATCTCGACAATGGAACGCGCATGGTTTAGCGCGTCGCGCACGGCGCCGTGAACCTGCGGCATGCAACGCAAACTGTAAGCATCCTGGACGCGCGGATCGTTTTCCAAATGCGACTGGCGAATTTCGCTGCCGGCGAGCAGTTCGCGCAGATGAGCAGCCACCGCAACCTGACCCGCATGTGGCCGGGCCGCGTGAATGCGTTCATCAAACGCGACTGGCGTTCCTTTTAACGCTTCCAGTGACATGGCCCCGGCGACGTCGGCAAGATGCGCTACGCGTTCAGCGCGATACAAGGCGAGCCCGCCAACTGCGCCCATCGCCTGGGTACCATTCAGAAGCGCCAGACCTTCCTTAACTTCCAGTTGCAACGGTTCTATTCCGGCACGCTTCAGAGCTTCGGCGCCTGCTAAACACTCGCCCTTGTAAAACGCTTCGCCCTCACCGATGGCGGCTAGGGCGAGGTGGGCCAATGGCGCCAAGTCTCCGCTGGCGCCAACCGATCCTTTTTCTGGTATGACTGGCGTGACGCCGCGTTCCAACATGGCGACAAGGGTCTCAGCTACAACCGGACGCGCACCGCTAAGTCCGCAAGCGAGTACGTTGGCCCGGAGCAACAACATTGCGCGCGCCTCGACTTCGGAAAGTGGGTTTCCCAAACCGCAGGAGTGGCTGCGCACCAGGTTCAACTGCAACTCGCGCAATTGACCCGGGTCGATGCGCACATCTGAGAGCTTGCCGAAGCCGGTGTTGACTCCATAAACGGTCCGATTCTCAGCGACGATCCGTTCGACGACGACTCGCGAGGCCTGCATGCGCGCCCGGGCCTCGGCGGCGAGTGCCACCTGCTCCTGCCCCCTGGCAACAGTTGCAATTTCTTCGAGAGAGAGTCGTTGGCCGCGGAGTTCAAGCATAAAAACAGAATTCAGAATTCAGGAGTCAGAAGACAGAATTGGGAATTCAAGCATCAGAAGGCGGAAGTCAGAGGTTCGAAGGCAGACATTGAGGCAGCGACTTCACGCCACCTCTGAACCTGTAACTTCTGACTCCTGAATTCTGAATTCTGTTTTCTGCTCTCGATCAGGTGTTTCGCTGATGTCGATCTTACGGAACTCACCGGTGGTCGAACCGCTACGAACACGTTGGCGCGCGCGTTTTGCGCGTAAACTCGTACGTGGAGCGCTGGTGGCAACTCGAGTCCAACTGGTCATGCGCTTTAAAGGTCTTAATGAAAACTGATGCTGGGGCAAAACTTCGCCCGTTGCTTCGCGCAAGCGGACAGTGGCGATAGCAAATATCGCAATGGCAGCGTTAAAGACCACGCCTACGACGAATACCAGCCAGCCCGGGACCAGTCCCACAGTGGCGCGATCTATGAAGGCATTGAAGTCGCGGGCAGGCAGAGGATGCAGGTAGACCTTGAGGTTCCAGCTTAGTGCCAGTAAAGCAAAAATCCAAAGATAGTTTCGGCGCAGCCGCCTGCCGACTGCTTCCCACTCAGTGATTGTAAAGTGTGGCGTTAGCAAATCCGCAGCCAGGTGTTCGGCCCAACCTTCGTCATGCGGAACAGTTTCGGGGGCCAGCAGCTGTGCAAAGTATCCGGTTTCGATAACGCGCACGCGGCTTGACCAGATTTCGTAGTAACGATAGCGGCGCGCTTCCATCAGGAGGAAGATTGCTACCAGAATCGAATTGATCGGAATGACGAAGTGTGGATTGCTCTGAGAACTGAAAACGAATGAGAGCGTAGCGCCGGCGGTGAGCACGGCCCAGTTTGTCGTGGTGTCGAGGCGGTTGCGCCAGGTGTTGGAGCGCTGTACTTCACCGCGATAGAAATGGATCATCGCGGTATTGAATTCCGCCGGCGACATGCGATGCATGTGAGCGGCGGGGGTGCGTCCCGCTCTCTCGGAGACTGCGGGCTCAGGCGGCGGCGCCGCTGGACGCAAACGCCCAGTCAACCTGTCGGCGGACAGTGAACCGGATCCTTTTTGCTGAGCTTCGGTGGTCATTCAGTAGACCGTGACGGCGGGTTCGCCGAATTGAGAGAGCAGGGTTCCGACAACAAAAATAATATAGCACGCACTTCGGGTTCCCTCGTAGTTTTGGCGCGCTCTGCATCTGCATGGAGGCGGTTGTTGAAAGTAATTCACCACTGAGACACAGAGGGCATTGGAGGCTGCACAGAGAAGCGCAAACAAAGGCGCCTACCTTGAAAAGCACTCGCTTGACAGTGTTTGAGCGCGACACCTATAGTAAATTTTCCGTTGTTTGACGTGCCTGTTACAAGCCATGAGTGCTGCCGGCGAAAAAGAATTTGACGCGCACTGGATGCGCCAGGCCCTGGCCGCAGCACTTGAGGCGCGCGACCGCGAGGAAGTTCCGGTCGGCACCTGCATCGTTGTTGGTGAAACGGTTTTGGCGGTGGCGGGAAATAGAACGCGCGCCGACAAGGACCCAACTGCGCACGCGGAAATTGTAGCGCTTAGAGAAGCGGCGACGAAGCTGGACAACTACCGGTTAACTGAAGCGGTTGTTTATTCCACGATCGAACCTTGCGTGATGTGTGCCGGCGCTCTCATCCAAGCACGAGTGAACAGGTTGGTGTATGGCGCGCCCGACGAACGGGCTGGAGCGGTGACCTCGCGTTTTCGCGTTTGCGACACCGATTTTTTGAATCACCGCATTGAAATTACCGCCGGAGTGTTGGAAGCAGAGTGCCGCGAGATCATGCAGGAGTTTTTCCGCACGCGGCGGGGAAGTAAAGGATGAAGGCGGAAGGATGAAGGATGAGTTGAGCGGTTCTTGACCTCATCCCTCATCCTTCATCCTTGCTTTTGGAGAGGTCGCATAGTGGCTTAGTGCACCGGTCTCGAAAACCGGAGTGGGGGAAACTCCACCGTGGGTTCAAATCCCACCCTCTCCGCCAGATTTTAAAGGATGAAGGATGAGGGATGAGGGATGAATAAGATAACGACCAAAGTCTTATTCATCCTTCATCCCTCCGCCCTCATCCTTCGTGGAGAGGTGCAAGAGTGGTTGAATTGGCAGCACTGGAAATGCTGTGAGCGGGAAACCGTTCCGTGGGTTCGAATCCCACCCTCTCCGCCAGTTAATTATTTCGGATTGCGAATGCGAAGTGCGGCTTTGCAATATTCACGGAGGGCGCTGTGATGAAACCGAGATTTCTTAATAAGTTGATTGTGCTCGGAGCGCTCAGTGCGTTCGCGTGCGGTAGTGTGGCAGGTCAAGCACACTCGCGCCGCCAGGCAAGGAGATCATCGGTTTGCGGTAATCCGCTCGTAAACTGCGGCCTCGACCCCAATAGCTCATTTGAGCCATTCGATCTACCCTTCCGCGTTCCCCGCGGCGCCGTAATCTTCGATACGGAATTGTTTTACGCAGTCATACTTAAGAGCGTGGCCGTCGGCGACTCTGACTGTGATACGTTCGTCCCCGAATCCGAACGGCTGCCAGCCCAGGCATTATTTCCCGATCACAAGGTATTCACTGATCGTTGTACCGAGCCGGGAAACTTGTTTTATACAAACGTCGCCGAGAACCACCGGATCATGGCAGTCTACGCCGGCGCCACGCTCGCAGAAGCGAAACGATTCCTGGCCGCGGTGAAGGCCACTGGAAAATTTCCCGGCGCTAATTTACGCAGAATGCGCACCGGCGAAAATGGCACTTGAGTAGGAAAGACATTCCTGGTGTCCCGATTCTTAGTAACCCGACTTCGGTAACGTTCGTTCAACCCCCGCCGCGGCAGATCGGATAGTCTGCCTTAATCAGCAACAAGCAGGTCATGCCTGTTTCAGGGAGTTGTTTTATGGACGACAAACTAGCGGCTGACGAAGCCAGACGAGCAGTGCAACATGAGGCAGTGAAGTCTCAGGTTGAAGGCGAAGTGCAGTCTGAGATTGCGGATCAGGCGCAGGTGCCGGCGCCGGGCGAGTCGCAAAAGGTTCAGCAGGTGGCTGGAGAGTTTCGCGCGAAGGCGGTCAACGAAGTAGTTGCTACTGAGCGAGAGGTAGAACGCGGGCGCGGCGCGGCGCGAATCTCACAGGTCATCGATTACATCTTTTTTGTGATCTACGCGCTGCTCGGGATGCGGTTTCTGCTGGCGCTGATGGCTGCGCACAGTAGCGCCGGCTTCGTTAAGTTTATTGTGGCGGTGACGAATCCGTTCTACGCTCCGTTTAGAGGAATCGTAAACAGCCCCTCAACCGACCAGGGCCACACGCTGCTGCTGCCGATTGTGGTGGCGCTAATCGCTTACCTATTGCTCCATCTTGCGATCAATGGAATCCTGAGAATGATGGCGCATCGTAAGACGGCGATTTAGTAGGACAGTCTTTCTTACAAAAGCAGTAAGCTGAAGCTTGAACCCTAAACCGTTTAAGTGCCAAACAAAAGCGGCACTACGGTCTGCGGTTGTTTATCTGTTATCCTTTTGTTTTCGAGTTAGAGGACAAGGCCATAACGCCTGTCCTACTTTTGACAAGTTATCAGACTTCGGGCTCCGCACAACGTAGCACCGGTGAACCCCGCCAGGCCGGGAACGGAGCAACGGTAGCCAGGCGCGCGTGTGTTGCGGGTAAGTCCGGAGTCTGGCCAATTCGAACAGTAATAAGTGACGAGTGAAAAGTGACAAGTAAGATCTTGTCCTGCTTTTCACTTGTCACTCTTCACTTAGCACCTTCCCTATGACGTACCAGGTAATCGCACGCAAATGGCGCCCGCAGACTTTTGACGAAGTCACGGGGCAGGAACCTATCACGCGGACGCTGCGCAATGCCATCGAGCACCAGCGACTGCATCACGCCTATCTGTTTTCCGGGGCGCGCGGCGTCGGCAAAACAACTACCGCCCGCCTGCTCGCCAAAGCGCTAAACTGTCATAAGGCGAAACTGCCAACCGCCACTCCCTGCCGCATGGACGATCCCGACGCTTGTGCTTCGTGCAGCGAAATCTCGGAAAGCCGTTCCATTGATGTGCAGGAGATCGACGCCGCCTCGCACACCGGCATCGACAACGTACGCGAGACGATCATCGGCACCATTGGCTTTGCGCCGGCCCGCGACCGCTATAAGATCTTCGTCATTGACGAAGTGCACATGCTGTCCAACAGCTCCTTCAACGCGCTCTTGAAAACCATTGAAGAACCGCCCGAGCGGGTGGTCTTCATCATGGCCACCACCGAACGCCATAAGGTGCCGGAAACAATTCTTTCGCGTTGCCAGCAGTTTGAGTTTCGCACGATTGCAACGGCCAAGATTTTTGAGCGCCTGCGTTTGATAGCCGTCGCGGAAAAGATTTCCATTCCTGACGACGCGCTGCGCGAGATTTCGCGCTCGGGGGAAGGCTCGATGCGCGACGCGCAGTCGGCTTTCGATCAGGTAATCAGTTATGCCGGCGCGAAGATTAATAAAGACGACGTCGAGCTGGCCCTGGGCGTGGCCGGCGCCGACATTCTGATCCGCGTAGTCAAAGGCATTGCCGAGCACCAGCCCGCGGAAGCGCTTGCGGTCGTCGACGATGTAGTGATGCGCGGTCACGACCTGCGAAACTTCTGCCGCGATCTGCTGGCCCACTTCCGCGATCTACTGGTGACGAAAGTTTCGGGCAGCGAGGAGTTGTTGGAGTCAGCCATCTGCGATGCCGCGGAACTGAAACGGCAGTCGGCGCTGTTTTCCGAATCTGATCTGGTGCGTTTCTTCCACTCGCTCGCGGAGACCGAAACGCTGTTGAAGACCGCTGCGCATCCGCGTTACCAGTTGGAAATCGGCCTGGTGAAACTGATGGAGATGCGCCGCCTGACGCCGCTGAATCAGTTGCTTGATCGGCTGACTGCGCTCGAGGAAGCGACGCGCACCGGCAAAACGCCGGCGGGAAGCAAAGGAACATCAACTGGAACGTCTGCCGGAGTGAAGTCAGTGAGCGCTCCGGAAGCAATGCCGGCGGCAGCCCCTTGGACACCAACGTCTCCAATTTCTTTGTCTGCAGTTGCGGGTTCGCCCGAACCGGCGGGCCGGAGCAAAGCTGCCACGAGTCAGAGTTCGGCGGGTTCATACGCGGGGGCGGCAACGCAAACTGCGTTGACGAATGAAGCCGCAGCCCCAGAAATCGGTCGGGTGGTGTTCGCGTCTGAGATTGAGGAGATCAAAACGGCGCTCGAAAAGAAGCGCAAGATGTTTCTGGTCACCGCGCTGGAAGGCGCGAGCAAAGCGACGCTGGAAGGAAATGAGTTGTGCTTCGAGTTTGCGCCAGACGCACGACACCTGCGCGATACGCTCGCCAAAAGCGACAACGTAACAATCCTGCGCGAGGCGGGCAAAGAAGTGACCGGCCGCGACCTTGGCGTGCGCTTCGTGATTAGTGACCCGGAAGGCGCTGCTTCTCCCGCCGCCTCAGATGCGCCGCCATCAAAGGCAGAGCTGGAGCGGCGCGAGAAACAGACAATGCGTGAGAAAGCTGAGAAGGACCCCACCGTTCAGCAAATGCTCAAGACGTTTCGCGGCGAGATTGTCGACGTGAAGCGCGTCGACCCGGCCAAGTAATCAGTAGCGTCCTTCAAACCGGATTGTGTCCCAATTCGCTAGGTATAAGGTAAGTGCGTCGTAGGCCCGGGGCAGTAGCCCGACTGTTAGAAGGGCTCCCAGGGTAACGGAGCCCTCCCTGACGGTTGGGCTACTGCCCCGGCGTGCATCGTTTTTTCCCGAAGAAAGCGAGACCGGCACCTTGGGCGCCCGTGTGCCGGTCTCGTGCGCCGCGTTCACCCTATGACGCGGCGCGCGCGACACTCTTATTCCCGTCGAAACAAAAGTGTACGCGGACCGAGGAGCACGCCGCTTTTTCGTGCACCTCCGGCCATCAAGCTTGTTCAATATTCGGTGAGCTCGCCGAGTCGCGGCGCGTGCGGCGGCGAATCGGCGAACGATCCTTTAATAAGTGTTTTTGTCTGGACTCCAGGATGTAAGCGAGCGCCTGATAACTCATCGATAACGACGCGGCGGCGCGCGTCAAACTTCCATTGGCCTTCGCCAGCGCGCGCTGAATCACCCGGCCTTCAAACTTCAAAACCTCTCCTTGCAATTCGCAGGGTTTGTTAAAGAGTGCCTCGATAGGATCTTCTGCGACAGCTACTTCGGCCATTGATTCAGTGCGCAGTTTGACAAAGATTGTTTTTGACGCCGCATTCAGCCGCCACAAAAGGTCCTGACTCTGCGAT
>JANLYZ010000255.1:0-7729 GCA_031365905.1 Chloracidobacterium sp.
CAGTGGTTTGAGACTGGAAACAATCTGCGCCTCGCGGATACCGCGTCTGCGCAGGAATGCCGAACGCTGCTCGAGGCCGTGCCGGAGTTAATTGACGCCGCGGTCATTCCGTTTGACTTCAAGGATTCAGACACGGCCCAGTTGATTGCAGCTTGCGAGTTTGTGTTGGAAGGCTTGTACGCGCAGAACAAGATCAGCCGCAACGAAGAAGGCGGCTACACCGCGGTGACGAAAGCGAAGAAAGATCGCCGCGGGATGATCTACGATGACCTAACGGAAACGGGAAAATACAGCTGAGGAATAAGCCGCAAGATGACCGATTCAAGGACTCCACATCCGAAGGCTTTACCCAACCATCAGAATGCAGTAATCCCGCGAAGTAAAATTGAAGACTATGCTCTCAATCCGGCGCATACGGACGGTCAACATAAAGCTCGACTTTTCAAAAGTATTCTTGGGTTCGAACGTCGAGATTGGGAGGCTCTGTCGAACGCAATTCTCGGAGAATTACCGTTCAACGAGAGTATTTTCAATCGTGAAGATGTATGGGGTAAGTATTATTTGGTATCATTAGTTATTCAGGGTCCGAACGGTAATACGGCTCGCGTGACGACGGTTTGGATAGTCAGACACGGTACAGAGCACCCGAGCTTTGTGACTCCACGTGATGTTGAGGAAGTGAGGTAAGCAATGATTGAGACCAAGAAAGCTCACGAACTTGATATCGTAGAATTGACTGAGGACCTAACTGAGTTCGGCGTCCGGCGCGGGGAACGTGGAACGGTTGTCGAAGCCTTTGAATATCCTGAAGAATCTTACGTGCTTGAGTTCGTTGACGAAGGAGGCTCGAACTCAAGACTCGCCTATGGTGTAAAACCTGACAAGCTAATCAACGTAAACGCAATCGCAAAGACACACTATGCGCGAGGAATGTCCTTCTTGGAGAAAGGTAATTACGTTTCCGCGACCCTAGAATTACAGCAAGCGATAGAACTTATTCCGAGCTACATTCGGAGCTTGCATGAGTCAATTCGTCAAGTGTTCGCGCCCAGAGAAGATTGGGAATCTCTGATTGCGGCATTGCAGTTCGTGATCCGACTTAATCCGAGTTACATCATCGCAAAGTATAACCTTGCCATTGCATTCCTCAATTACGGTGCACAGCGAGCAAATCAAGGTCACTATTTGGAAGCCCTACAACTGTTTCAAGCTGCATTACGTGTCGAAGCTCAAGATGAGGTCAGGTCGCTTACGACCGAAAATATTTCAACAACGCACACTGCTCTGGCCACCAGAGCCTATGAAGCCAGTGACATTCTAGTGGCCTGTAAACACTTTGAAGCTGCCTTAACGTTCAAGTGTGACACCAGAACTCGACAAGACCTGGCTCTGATTTACTTTTATATCGGTGACTATTATTTGAACAAGAATGATGCGGACAACGCCAGTGTCCATTATCAGTGGGCGCAAGATGCCGGACTCATCATTCCAGCGGTCCTAAACAATCACGGCGTTGCTCTTGCGACTAGGGGTGATTTGGAAAGTGCGATCGTCTTATTCGAGAGTGCGCTGGGTTTAGCTCCTGATGATGACATATTAAAAGCCAATCTGCTCAGGGCGACTCATAAGAAATCGGCTTCTGAGTTTGTGACAGAACAAACTCACGCCGACTTCAACCCCATACCTTCTTTACACGTTGCCGCCTCTTTGTCTGCGTAAGTGTGATTTAGTGACGGGGCGCAGACAGTATGCGATTCACTCGCTATTCAAAATTCAAAGGCCTCGACATCTCGTCGCTCAACCTCGGCGACCTAATGGAAAGTCTGTCTGATTCCCTGCTCGACTCCGGCTACGACGACGATTACTACTGGACCCGCCAGCGCCATCCGCAGGACACTTCGCTCGACGCCCTACGGCGCGCGTTGCTTGAAGCACTAATGGATCTGGGGCTGCTCGACGAACGTCAGATTCAGGAGATGCTCGCCGACAACGAAAACCAGTTCAAAGGTTCCCTTCTCGAGGAGATGCTTAATCAGTTGATCGAGCGGCTGGTCGAGGAAGGTTATCTAAAACTTAGTGAAGAGCCGCCACCACAAAGAAGGCAACAACCGGGCAGAAACACGCCCGATGTGTCTGAGCCTTTGCCGCGCAACGTGAAGTTTGAAGTCACGGAAAAAGGTCTCGACTTTCTTGGCTACAAGACGCTCAGGAATCTGCTCGGCAGCCTCGGCAAAAGTTCTCTGGGACGTCACGACACACCGCATCTTTCCACCGGCGTCGAAGCCGCCGCGGCGAGCAAGCCTTACGAGTTTGGCGACACGATCAATCTCGACGTGAACACGACGCTGATGAGCGCATTGCAGCGCAGGCTTCGAGAAGAACAAGAGCAGGCAGGACGAGCACCCCAGCGGGGATGCCCCGCCGGGGACCCCGCTAGCCTGCGCTCCCAGGAAACGTTTCCGCTCAATCTCGAATACAGTGACCTGCATGTTCACCAATGTGACTATCAATCATCGTGCGCTACCGTCGTAATGCTTGACTGTTCCCACTCGATGATTCTCTACGGCGAAGATCGTTTTACACCTGCGAAGAAAGTCGCGCTCGCGCTGGCGCATTTGATTCGCACGCAGTATCCCGGCGACTCGCTTCGCATCGTGCTCTTCCACGACAGCGCGGAAGAATTGCCGCTCGCAAAACTCGCAACTACGCAAGTCGGTCCCTATCACACCAACACAGCCGAGGGGCTGCGCCTCGCGCGTCGTATTCTCCAATCACAGCGCAAAGAGATGAAGCAGATCGTGATGGTGACTGACGGTAAACCAACGGCGTGCTTCGTTGAAGGAGTAGGACAGACTTTCCAGTCTGTCCAGGCGTTCGGGCAATCCAGGGAAAGCAAAAGGACCGGCACGAATGCCGGTCCCACTACCAGACGGATCTACAAAAACTCGATGGGCGGCGATCCGTTTGTAATGGAGGCGACTTTCAAAGAAGTTCAGGGCTGTCGCAAAGCCGGTATAATGATCAATACGTTCATGCTGGCAAGCGATTTTTACCTCGTCGAATTTGTGAAGCAGATGTGCGCGATGACGAATGGCAAGGCCTACTTTGCCAACCCAGATAATCTTTCGCAGTTTGTCTTGATGGATTTTCTGAAACGACGAACCAGTCGGGTCAAGTAAAGTTCCCGCTTTTCTTCCTTAACAGTTAACGATGAGAGTGGACGAATCAAAGCAGCGTGGGCTCCAGCCTGGACGATACTTTGTTCCGTATTTCGTATTGGTCGTCGGTCTGCTGAGTACCGCCTTCTTTTCTTACGACCTCTGGCGCACTGCCGAAGTAGCCAACAGAAATACGCTTTACTACACGGCGCTAGGCGGTCTCTTGATTACCTTCGTCTTGTTTGTTCTCACGTATCTGCAAGTCCTCGCGCAAGCAGAAGCGGAGCGTTCCACCGCAGAGTTGCGAGTTTCCGAAGCAAAAATGCGCAAGACGCTCACTGATCGTGAGCGAACGGAAGAGGCGCTCAGAGAAAGTGAAGAGCGCTATCGCGAGCTGGTAGAAAACGCAAACGACATCGTGTTCACGCTCGACCTCGATGGCAATGTCACTTCCGTCAATAAGGCCGTCGAGTCGATTACCGGTTACTCGCAAAGCGAACTCCTCGGCATGAACATGGCAGAATTTTTGACTGCCGGATCTACTGACACTGCTCGTCGCATGACTGAACGCAAAGTTGCCGGTGAAGAACGCACTAACTATGAAGTTGAGGTTCGGGCCAAGGATGGCCGGAATTTTACGCTGGAAATAAGCAGCCGGCTGATGCTGAATCAGGGGAAACCGTCGGGCGTGCAAGGCGTTGCTCGCGACATCACTACACGCCGTCAGGCGGAAGAAGCCTTGCGACAGGCCGACCAACGCGCGCTGTCGGAATACGAACGGCTGCTGGAAAGAGTCGCGAAGCTGGCACAGACGTTGGGGACCGCGCGCGATCTGGAGGTAATTTTTTGGGGCCTGAAGGAATTCGCGCTCGTCTCAGTTCCCTGCGATGGGCTGTTTGTTTCTCTTTACGATCCTATTCGTGACGTGCGTACGGCCTGCTACGGCTGGGGCGATGGCGAAGAGATCGACACGGCCGAGCTGCCACCGATGCCGGTGAATTTCACCGGACCAAACAGCCGCGCCGTCAGAACCAACCAGGCAGTCATCACTAACGATTATCAAACGGAGACGCTGGGCCACCCGGCGGTTCTCGTCGGACCTGACAACGGACTGAGACCGCAAGCTTCACTCTCCGCGCCCATGGCCGTGATGGGTCGCATCGTCGGCACCATCGAAGTGCAAACTTATGAAAAGGAGGCTTATCGCGCCGAGCATGCGACCGCCATGCGCATGGCCGCAAACCTGACGGCCGTCGCCATTGAGAATGTGCGCCTGCTGGAACGCGAAAGCACCGCGCGCGCCAGCGCGGAAGAGTCGAACCGTCTGAAAGACGAATTCCTGGCCACCGTTTCCCATGAACTGCGCACACCGTTGACGGCGATCCTTGGTTGGTCGCGCATGCTGCAAAGTGGCCTGGACGAGGATGTGGCTGCGCGCGCGATCGAAACCATCAATCGCAACGCTAAGTCGCAGGCGCAGATCATTGACGACATTCTCGACGTTTCAAGAATCATTACCGGCAATTTGTATTTGGAACTGCATCCGACTGAAATCGCGCCCGTGTTGGAAGCGGCAATGAATGTCGTGCGCCCCACGGCCGAGGCAAAGAGTATTCAGATTGAAGTAGACTTCGAACCCGAACCGCTCGCTGTTCCCGGTGATGCAAATCGCTTGCAACAGGTCTTCTGGAACCTGCTTTCAAACGCTGTCAAATTCACCCCAGCGAACGGCAAAGTGTCAGTAAGTCTTCGTCAGATAAATTCAGAAGTCGAGATTACGGTCACTGACACTGGCCAGGGTATTAGTGCAGAATTCCTGCCCTTCGTGTTTGACAGATTCCGCCAGGCAGACAGCACTTCAACACGGCAGCACGGCGGACTGGGATTGGGACTGGCAATCGCGCGACACCTGGTGGAGATTCATGGCGGCTCGATCTCAGCGAGCAGCGACGGCAACGGCGCCATCTTTACCGTCAGGTTGCCGCTGGTTGGCTCGATCGTGGAAACACCCGACATGTCGGCTGCGACAAAGAGCGCTGAGGACGAAGCCGCTGAGCGTTTGAACTCGCAGCAGCTTTTGTCCGGCCTGCACGTACTACTCGTTGACGACGACCAGGACACTTTGGATCTGCTCGGCGCGGCCTTGACCTACCGCGGCGCGAAGATAACTGCGGTGTCGTCTGCGACCGCCGCCTTCGAGTCGATCAAGAGTTGCCGCCCTGATGTGCTAGTTTCTGACATCGCGATGCCGGGTGAAGACGGCTACCAACTGATCGCGAAGGTGCAGGCGCTCCGGGTTGTGCCGGAGATTCCGGCGATAGCGATCACGGCCTACGCCAAGGAAGAGGACAAGCAGCGCGCCCTCGCCGCCGGTTTCAAACGCCACTTATCAAAGCCTGTCGAACTGGGCGAACTCATCGGCGCGGTGGCGGAAGCAGGTCGGAACCACCTGCGTTAGCGGGTGGTTCATTCGCATATTCATAATTTTACCACCCGCTGACGCAGGTGGTTGTGACAACATGGCCCATCAAAAGTACACCATCGAGGATCGCGTCCGTTGGGGCGACGTGGACGCCGCGCGCATAATTTTCTACGGCGCTTACATTCGCTTTTTTGAAATCGCGGAGACGGAACTCTTTCGCGCGGTGGGCTTGCCCTACAGTGTGATGTTTGAAGAGCTCGACGTCTGGCTGCCGCGCGTTCATCTCGAATGCGACTTCCATCATGCCGCGCGGCTCGACGATCTATTGGAAGTGTCGGTTTATGTCGGCCGCTTCGGCAATAAGTCGATGCGTTTGGATTTTGAAGTCAGACGCAAAGGCGATGAACTGTTAATTGCACAAGCTCACTTCGTGCTTGCTTCCGTGCGACGCGATACGTTTGAAACTGTGCCTATTCCGGCAGAACTGCGCAGCAGACTCGTGCTTTATACGAAACCCGACGACGAGTAAACGATGAACGAACTGCCGCACCATTACAACGCTGATTCAATCGACGAACAAACCGTCGACCGCGATCCGCTGAGACTTTTTCAACGCTGGCTGCACGACGCAAAAGCTGTCGGCATCCAACTGGCCGAAGCAATGACGCTCGCAACCGCTACGGCGGATGGCAAGCCGTCAGCTCGACTCGTTTTACTAAAGCAAGCAGACAAGCACGGGTTCGTTTTCTACACCAACTACCAAAGTATGAAAGCTCGCGAGCTGGATGCGAACCCGCAGGCAGCCCTGGTTTTTTACTGGCCGCAACTCGAGCGCCAGGTACGCGTGGAAGGTAAGGTTGAACGAGTAACCGCTCCCGAGTCAGAGGCGTATTTCAAAACGCGTCCTCGCGAAAGCCAGATCGGCGCGCTGGCTTCACCGCAAAGTGAAGTGATCGCCTCGCGAGAAGCGCTGCAACAAAAGGCTGATGAGCTGGAAGAATTTTACGAAGGCCGCGAAGTCGAACGCCCTGAACATTGGGGCGGCTACCGTTTGCGCGCTGAACGAATTGAGTTTTGGAAAGGCCGCCCCGGCCGCTTGCACGACCGCATTAACTATGAGCGGCAAGCGGATGGAAGCTGGACTATCAAACGCCTCGCCCCTTGAAAGCTAGTCAGCGGCAACCCTCGCAGGTCGTGCCCTAATATGAAACCCTCTGCGCCAACTCTGCGCAGAGGAAAACTTAGGCCACTACCTCCTTTTGATCTGACTGCCGGCGGTTCTTTATCCCTGGAAACCCTTGGTCGTCATCGACGACAGCGTATGCACATTGAGTTCTGGCTGTGGAGCCGATTTTATACGGAACCGGATAAAACTCGGAATCTTGCCTCGAGCCATCAACAAGTGCTAAGAACCAATGGATTAAGGGAACGCAGCGCCCGATTTTATACGGAAGAGTGCGAGCGTTGCCGATCTTATACGGTTCCAGATATACATAGTTCGGCGGCTATCGCTTAAACGGATGCGGCGATAGATATTCTGCTTAGCTCAAGCGTCCATTCACATAGGAGGTAAAACAATGTTAGAGCTAATTACAAAAAAGGTCTTCCTGAGGTTTTGCATTTTAGGTGTATTCGCAAGCGTTTTATTATATTTCTCAGTACCCCGTGCTTCAGTAGCAGAAACGTGTGGGCAGTGTGACGAGAGCTTTTATGCTTGTCAGGTTGCTTGTAATAATTCTGGAGGAGGCACTCTCTGCTATAGAAACTGCCAAGCTCAACATACAGCTTGTTCATCAGGTTGTACGCCTGACACATCAGGAAGTTGTAGCTCGGCATGTGCGGGTCAATTCAATAATTGTAACACTTCATGCCAAGCGGATTATGAGGTATGTTTCGCAGATTGTGCAGGTGATAGTCAATGCATCAGTCTGTGTCAGGATGATAAAAATCATTGCTATAGTTTCTGTCAAGCAGCGGAGTACGATTGCTTAGCACCATGCTTTCCTTGAATCCTAAGTCTAAGTAACGCTTCGCGGCAAGAGCCGGTAGCTTGAATAGAATCGAGTGCAAAGGTATTTAGCGGACGTTAAACGGTACATCAAACAAGCCGCCGAACAAGTCATTCGAGCGGAGCGCGAATAGCGCGGCT
>JANLYZ010000267.1:0-7755 GCA_031365905.1 Chloracidobacterium sp.
CCTGACCGGCAATGGCGACGGCATGATTGTGAGACGGGGATTTCGTCGCGCCGCATCGTTTAATGACGATCGCCTCCGACAAGCGCCGGTTGGGCACTTCTTCGATGCTATCAGCAACGGCTGGGGCGCGATGCCGAGTTATGCGCCGCAGATTCCGACGGAGGATCGCTGGGCGATCATCGCTTACATTCGCGCGTTGCAATTGAGCCAGCAGGGCCCGGCAAATCAAACGGCACCGGCACCGTCTACGGGAGGGCGTAAATGACGACTGGCCCTTACAACGCGCCCACGAATGTGGGTCGCTTTGAACGGAGCGCGCTGATTGTTGGCGTCCTGTTTACGCTGTTGCTCGTGGTTGGGTTTGTCCTGAATCGCGATCAGTTTTTCCATTCGTATGTGTTTGCATTCAGTTTCTGGGCGGGCATCTCGGTGGGTTCGCTCGCGCTGCTGATGCTGCAACACCTGACGGGCGGCGGTTGGGGGCTCGTAATCCGGCGCGTGTTGGAAGCATCGACGCGTACGCTGCCGCTCGTCGTGATCTTGTTTGTGCCCATCGTGCTAGGGGCACATCGAATTTATAGGTGGACTGACGCACACGAAATCGCGGAGCATCCGGTGTTACAGGAAAAGTCGAAATATTTGAACTTGTCGTTCTTCACGGTGCGCGCCGCAATCTATTTTGCCATCTGGCTGGTGCTCGCTTATTTCCTGAATCGCTGGTCGCTCTTGCAGGACAGCACCGCGGATCGGAAATACACGAAGAACATGCGGGTGCTCAGCGGGCCGGGCATGGTGCTGTTTGTGTTCACCGTTACCTTCGCCTCGATCGACTGGTTTATGTCGCTCTCGTGGGAATGGTCGTCAACTATCTACGGCTTCATTTTTGTGGCGGCCTGGGGTTTGAGCGCGCTCGCTTTTACGATTGCGGTGATGGCCTGGTTGTCGAAACACGAGCCGATGAACAACATCGTGGCGCAGTTACACTTTCACGATCTCGGCAAGTTGCTGCTGGCGTTCGTGATGCTCTGGAGCTACTTCGCGTTTTCGCAGTTTCTGATCATCTGGTCAGGAAATTTGCCGGAAGAGATTAGCTGGTACATCCCGAGAATCCACGGCGCCTGGGGCGCGATTGCGCTCGGGGTCATCGTGTTGCATTTTGCATTTCCGTTTTTGTTTCTGCTGTCGCGCTCGTTCAAGCGCCACGCGGGCAAGCTGGTCATAGTAGCCGTGTTGATTCTGGTGATGCGCTTGATCGATTTCTTTTGGATGATTGCGCCAAACTTTCCGCCCGCTGGTTTTCACGTTCGCTGGATGGACGTGGTGGCGCCAATCGCATTGGGCGGACTGTGGCTGGGAATGTTTGCGAGAGCGCTGACGAGGCGTGCGTTGATACCGATTAACGATCCGCTCTATGAAACGGTGCTGGAACAGAAGCACGCGCACGCGGGACATTGAAGTCAGTACCACCTGCGTTAGCGGGTGGTCTTGGCCGCGGAGAATAGGATTAGACTTTTGAGAATGTGAACTATGGCACGAACTACACACAACGGAAA
The DNA here is from genome assembly GCA_031365905.1 of Chloracidobacterium sp. Taxonomy (GTDB): domain Bacteria; phylum Acidobacteriota; class Blastocatellia; order Pyrinomonadales; family Pyrinomonadaceae; genus PSRF01. The sequence goes on from JANLYZ010000267.1 coordinate 1,554, forward strand.
CGGACATCAGCGGCTGCACGTGACGGAGACGCCGGACGTGTCGCACATTAAGAATTTGGATGTGACGCACGAAGCGAGTGACGTCAACATTCCGGGTATTCTGAAGTTTGTCCTGGGCCTGACCGTTTTAGGCGTGGTCGTGTTTGGTTTGATGTGGGGCATGTTCCGATTCTTGAATTGGCAGGAGACTGTGAAAGAACCGGAACCCGGGCCGATGGCAATGACGGAGCAGGAACGTCTGCCGCCGCCACCGCGATTGCAGGGAGCGCGAGGTTTCGGAGTGAAGCTCGAAAACGGCAACTGGGTAGACTTGGAGAAAAGAGAACCCGAGGCTGAATACCGCTTGCTGCGCGAGCAGTGGGACGAGCGTTTGAATTGTCAGGGAGCGGAAGGCATTTCGGATTTGGGGACTAACTGCACATCCATCGATGTGGCGATGCAGAAGTTGCTTGAAGGCAGTGGTCTGCCCGTGCGCGATCCGGCGAAGAAGCCGGCCGATGTAACGCCGCCGACAGCGTGGAGCTCGGGACGCGCCAGCGCGAAGATTAACGAATGATGCGAGCACGTGAAAGAGATGTAGCTGCCAATGCTTTGCGGCTTTGCCGCCGCACAGTGCGGAAAGGCTTTGCCTTTCCGACGGCCTTGCTTTTCAAACTTAGCAAGGCTGCGCCTTGCCAGGGCGTCGGAGGCGGAGCCTCAAAGACTCATTTAAACCATCTGCCGGACAGCCGGAGGCTTTCCGCACTGTGCGGCGGCAAAGCCGCGCGTTGGCTAATGGTTATCTTTGTCCTGCTGGTCACTGTTCACTGTTCACTGTTCACCGCTTTCGCCCAGTTCAGCCAGAACGAAAGCAACTCGCCGCTCTACGGTTCACGACCGTATGAAGCGCGCGCGCCAAGCGGTTTGCCAAAAGCTTTGGACAACGTGGGCATCGATCAGAAGCTCAACGAACAACTGCCGCTCGATCTCGTGTTCAAAGACGAGAACGGCGCGAGCGTGAAACTGGGCGACTTCTTTGGGAAGAAGCCAGTCGTGCTGTCGCTGGTCTATTACCAATGCCCGATGCTTTGTAATCAGGTACTGAATGGCATGGTGACCGCGTTCAAGGTTATGAATTTCAAACCCGGACAGGAGTTTGAAGTAGTCACGGTTAGCTTCGACCCGCGCGAAACTCCGGCGCTGGCCGCAGCAAAGAAGAATACTTATGTGAACTACTTGCCCGAAGATCGTCGGGCGGGAGCGACGAGCGGTTGGCATTTTCTGACGGGAGACGAAGCAAGTATCAAACGAATTACGGACGCGGTCGGCTTTCGTTACCACTGGGACGAAGCCACCAGTCAGTTTGTGCACGCGAGTGCAATTTATGTGACCACGCCAGAGGGAAAACTCGCGCGTTACTTCTACGGGATTGAGTATGCGCCGCGCGAGGTACGGCTCGGTTTGATTGAGGCGGCAGATAACAAAATCGGATCGCCCGTCGATCAGTTGTTGCTTTACTGCTACCACTACGATCCGGCGACTGGAAAGTATGGCGCGGCGGTGATGAACATCATGCGCGTCGCCGGCGTGATTACCGTGTTCGGCATTGTGGTGTTGTTGTTTGCGTTGCGCCGGCGAAATGTGACGCCGGTTGAGGTGAAGGTTTGAAGGTAAGGCGCTCAATAAAGAAACTGTTCGCGCTTCGCGCTCATTGCGGGCGGGACGCCCGCGGTCCCAGTAAAACGGCTTAAGTTTTATGCAGACTTCGTGGATTCCATTCATACCGGAAAGCGCTTCCACTATTTCGGGGAAGGTCGATGCGCTCTATTTCTACCTGTCAGGCGTGACGGTGTTCTTTACGCTGCTCATCTCCGGCGTGCTCATCTTTTTTGTAATTAAGTATCGCCGCCGGACGCCATTTGAAATTCCCCGGCCCATCGCCGGCTCGCACAAGCTGGAGACGCTTTGGTCAGTCATTCCCTTCATCATTGCGATGAGTATGTTTGCCTGGGGCGCGCAACTCTATTTTCAAAATTCGCGACCGCCGAAGAATGCAAACGAAGTTTACGTCGTCGGCAAGCAGTGGATGTGGAAGATTCAACACTCCACCGGGCAGCGCGAGATAAACGAGCTGCACGTGCCTGCCGGAAGGAAGATCAAACTGATCATGACTTCCGAAGACACGATTCACGACTTTTTTATTCCGGCGTTTCGGATTAAGGCCGACGTGTTGCCGGGCAAGTACACCACGCAGTGGTTTGAAGCGACCAAGCCCGGGACCTATCACTTGTTCTGCGCTGAGTATTGCGGCATGAACCACTCCGGAATGATTGGCTCGATAATCGTCATGCAGCCAACCGACTTTGATAACTGGTTGAGCGGCAACGCAAGCCAACAGTCACCAGCCATCGCCGGCCAGCAACTTTTCCAATCGTTGGGATGCGTTTCCTGTCACGGCGCGAATGGCGAAGGCGGGCGCGGTCCGGCGCTGGTGGGATTGTTCGGTAGCAAGGTTTCACTGAACGGCGGGCAGACTGTGACCGCCGACGAAGCTTACATTCGCGAGTCGATCGAAAATCCGTCGGCGAAAGTGGTTTTGGGATTCAACCCCATCATGCCGACGTTTCAGGGGCAGGTGACGCCGGAGCAGCTGATTCAAATCATTTCGTTCATTAAGTCGTTGCAGGTTTCAGGGGCGCCGGCGCCGGCCGCGGCACTGCCCACGCCCAAGGCAGTAGCGACGACGGCCACGCCGCCGCCTAATCGGCAGTAGTCATAAGAATTCGGAAATCATGAAAGCATTCGAAACATTCGAAACACCCGCCGCCGCTCGCGTTAACTACATCAACGCGCAGTATGGGCTCAAGTCGTGGCTGCTGACGAAAGACCACAAACGCATCGCGCTCCTCTATCTCGGCTCGATCAGCTTCTTCTTTATGATTGGTGGCGTCTACGCGATGATGATCCGCCTCGAGCTTTTAACACCACAGGGCGATCTGCTTTCTTCGGCGACTTACAACAAGGTCTTTACGCAACACGGGATCATCATGATCTTTTTCTTCCTGATCCCGTCGATACCGGCAACGCTGGGAAACTTCCTGGTACCGATGATGATTGGCGCCAAGGACCTGGCCTTCCCACGCATCAATCTGCTGAGCTGGTACATCTATGTGCTTGGCGGGCTCGTTACAATTTATGCTTTGCTTGCCGGTGGCGTGGACACGGGTTGGACTTTTTACGTGCCTTACAGCACGACGTTTTCCAACTCCTACGTGATTGCGGCGGGCCTCGGGATTTTCATCAGCGGCTTCTCTTCGATCCTTACCGGACTGAACTTCATCGTTACGATCCACACAATGCGCGCTCCGGGCATGACCTGGTTCCGGTTGCCGCTGTTCATCTGGGCACACTACGCGACTTCGCTCGTGATGATTCTGGGTACGCCCGTCGTTGCGATTACGATCCTGCTGCTGGCTTTCGAACGGCTGACACACGTCGGAATTTTCGATCCCGCCAACGGCGGCGATCCCGTTCTATTCCAGCATCTCTTCTGGTTTTATTCGCACCCGGCCGTCTACATCATGGTGCTGCCGAGTATGGGCGTGGTTAGCGAACTGATCGCCAACTTCTCGCGCAAGAATATTTTTGGCTACCGCTTTGTTGCCTTCTCGAGCCTGGCAATCGCGGTGTTTGGCTTTTTGGTTTGGGGGCATCACCTGTTCGTCGCCAGCCAGTCAGTCTATGCCGGCATGATTTTTTCGTTCCTGAGTTTCGCGGTAGCGATTCCGTCCGCCATTAAAGTTTTCAACTGGACGGCCACGCTTTACAAAGGCTCAATCTCCTACGACACGCCGATGCTTTACGCGCTCGGCTTCATTGGACTGTTTACGATCGGTGGCATGACCGGATTGTTTCTCGCGTCGCTCGCGATCGACGTTCACGTTAGTGACACCTATTTCATCGTGGCCCACTTCCACTACATCATGGTGGGTGGTGCGCTATTTGGTTACCTCGGCGGCTTGCACTATTGGTGGCCGAAAATTTCCGGCCGGATGTATCCGGAAGGTTGGGGCAGATTTTCAGCGCTCGTGATCTTCGTCGGATTCAACCTGACGTTCCTGCCGCAGTTTGTGGCGGGCTACCTCGGGATGCCGCGGCGTTATCACGCGTACCCGCCGGAGTTTCAGGTATTCAATGTGTTGTCGTCTGCGGGCGCGTCCATACTTGGTTTTGGACTCTTGATACCGGCGATCTATCTCATCTGGTCGATGCGTTACGGCAAACACGCCGAGGCAAACCCCTGGCACTTGCCGGGCCTCGAGTGGCGCACCGCTTCGCCGCCGCCGACAGAGAATTTTCTCGTCACACCGATCGTTACCTGGGAAGCTTATGAGTTTGCACCGCCCGAAGAGATGCAGGTGGTTGGCAGGAGAGTGAGCAGTGAGCAGTGAGCAGAAGGCAGAAGGCAGAAAGCAGAAAGCAGAAGGCAGAAAGCTTAAGACAAAAGTCCTAAGACCAAAGACCAAAGACCGAAGACGAAAGACCTAAGACGGGAGACAGAGTTGGGAGATAGCGTTTCAATCGAGCACGAGGCAAGCCACGCGGCGCTCCAGCACCATTTCGAAAACATGGAGCAGCAGCGCGAGGCTAGCGCCCTGGGCATGTGGGTTTTCCTCGTCACTGAACTTATGTTCTTTGGCGGGATGTTTCTTGCCTACACGCTCTATCGCACCAAGTTTCCCGCCGCCTTCGCTTCGGCCAGCAACCATCTCGATCTAACGCTCGGCGCGGTTAATACCGTTGTCCTGATTCTCAGCAGCTTTACGATGGCGCTGGCTGTTTACTGTTCGCAGGTTGGCAAACGCCGCAATCAGATCGTCTGCCTGGTGTTGACTATAGTGCTCGGTTTGACGTTCCTCGGAATCAAGGCCGTCGAGTATTACGACAAGTATGAGGACCACTTAATACCGGGCCAGTTAATTCCCGGGCGACCGTTCAAGCCGGAGGTGCAGGAGCCGGGCACTCCATATGACAAGCACAAGCTGCACCTATTGCCGGGAGCGACGGTGAAAAACGTCGAGATGTTTTTCTGGATTTATTTCGCGATGACCGGCATGCACGCGCTGCACATGATCATCGGCATCGGCGTGCTGTCAGTGATTCTGTTCTTTTCGTGGCGCGGCCGCTATGGGCCTGAGTATCACAACCCGGTTGAGATTTCAGGTCTCTACTGGCACTTTGTCGACATCGTCTGGATCTTTTTGTTCCCGCTGCTGTATTTGTTAGGCCGGCATCTGGAACACCTGTAGTTTAGATGTAGGACAGACTGTCTAGTCTGTCCATTGTCAGAACCGCCTGCGTCAGCGGGCGGCTATCAAAGAAGACGACAGACTAGACAGTCTGTCCTACTGCTATGAGCGAACACATCGTTTCACTGAAGATTTACCTGACGATTTTTCTCGCCCTGATGGCGGGAACGGCACTCACCGTGTGGGCAGGCCTAATCGATTTCCCTGGAAAGTTGAACGTGATCATCGCGATGACAATCGCCGTAGTGAAGGCGACCCTCGTCGTGCTTTACTTCATGCACGTTCGCTACAGCTCGAAACTGATCTGGGTGGTTTTTACGTCCGCGCTTTTCTGGCTGGTGATTATGTTTTCGTTTACCTTCAGCGACTACTGGACCAGATGTTGGTTGGGAACCTGCTGATAATTTCCCTCTACTCTGAGGCTTCTACAGCATAAAGCTTTTCATCACGCACACCCACCACTCCCTGACACGTCGGACACTGCAACCTGAGCGTCGAATCCAAAGTTTTGAGCGGGGCCGAACAATGCGGGCAGGGACCGGCAACCTCAGTCTGCTGGAAAAAACCGCGCATCATAATCAGCGGCACGATCAGGCCGGCCACGAGCAAGGGAACTCCGAAAATCAGTCCGAGGTTTGAGCCACTACCCAAAGTCAGACTAATAACGAGCCCCGCGATGAAAAGAACCAGGCCGATGCCGACGGCAAAGGAAAACGTGTAGGCACTATCAAGCGTGCGGGTTGGTTTCGCTGCGGGTTCTTTAGCGCTCATTGCTGACGTCCCTCTTTCGGCTGAACTAATTAGTTGGGCGGTAGGCTCGATCTTTACTCTGCGACGCTAATAACTGTCAACTTTTTACTGGGACCGCGGGCGTCCCGCCCGCAATGAGCGCGAAGCGCGAATACAAACGCAGT
>JANLYZ010000268.1:0-9380 GCA_031365905.1 Chloracidobacterium sp.
AGCCTTGGCAAAGTAAAACTGAATTTAGATCCCCGCCCAACTTCCGAATCAAGTCCTACCGTGCCGCCGTGTTGTTCAACGACTTCGCGAACAAAAGACAAACCAAGTCCGGTTGACTCTTCATCCTTTTCCTGTCCTTCGCGGACTACGCGGTAAAACTTTTCCCAGACGCGATCCCTGGCCTCGGCAGGTATTCCATAGCCGCGGTCTTCAACTGATAACCGCACAGCTTCAGCTTCCAAGGAAGTGGTTACCGTAACGGTCGTGCGCTCCGGACTGTACTTGATCGCATTGCTCACCAGGTTTCTGACAGCCTGTGTGATCATGCTCTTGTCAGCAGCCACGGGCGGCAGGCGTTGACCGGGCTGCTCGACCAGGCGGATGCGCCGCTTCCTGGCCACCGTTTGCATGTTCGCGATCGTTTCTTTAACGACCTCATCTAGCCGGAGCGGAATCTTCAACACTTCCTGGCGGTCTTTTCGTTCGAGCTTGGTGACTGTCAGGAAGGTATTGATCATGCGCGACATTCGCTGCGATTCGTTCGCAATGATATTGACGAATTCTTTGGCCTGCGCCGGAAGTGTGTCGTCTGCGGTCAACAATTCCGCGAAGCCGTTGATGCTGGTTAAGGGTGTGCGCAGTTCATGCGACATCAGTGAAATCATGTCGCTCTTTAACTGATCATATTCCTTGAGCAGCGTCAGGTCTTTGATTACCAGCGCGAGGCAAAGCGGTTGACCGGTGTGTAGAGTTTGCGAACTCCCGGCTCCGCTTGAGGCGGCCAAAACCAGTGAAAGGCGCAGGCCGTAGGTGGCGTTTCGATCAGCGAAATGCAGTTCACGTTCATAAGCCTCGCCGGTTTGCAAAACTCGGCGAACGGCCATCGCCGGCTCGTCGAAAACGTCGGTACGAAATCGGTTGAGTAGATCGAAGAAAGTCAGCTTGCTCGTTTGGTGCTGCTCGATCGCGGCAAGTTCGGCGACGACAGAGTTTGCGTAAGCGAGCCGGCCGTCGAGAAAACCGAGCGCCACACCGTCGCCCACTTCAGACAGCGCGCTAACACCGACGCTTTGTTCCAACAAAGCACCGCTCAGGACATAAAGCGATTCAAAGCGCTTCTCCGATTCGGTGGTAGAGAAGAAGGCCAGCGAACTTTGATGACGGTTCGTCTTGTGCGCTTCCGCTCGCTGGAGATTGCGCGCCATCTGTCCTGCGACGGCGGTAAGCAGGGCGCGGTCGTCCTCGGCGAATTCTTTCGTGATTCGAATCAACAGCGCTCCAACCGTGCGGTCCTCATGCCGAAGTGGTACCCCGATGTTTGCCGCAACGTTTTCTCCTTCGATTTGCTCGACGATGATTTCCCCGGCCGCGATGGCGCGTTCACACAAACTGACCCCATCGCGCCAGGTCGAGTTTCGGCCAGTTTCCCTTGAGCCGTTTGGTGACGCGCGGAGACGCGCTGAGAAAACCAAACGCCCTTCGCGGTCACGCCGAAAAACTACGGCATCGCTCGGCGAGAGAACGGTATCGAGCAGCTTCAGACCGCTGAGTAAACGATCTTCAGTCTTATCGGTTGCAGCCGCTGCAAATTTTGTGGAGGCTGTCCTGAGCTTTTGATTCAGTTCAATGTCGCGATCTCGAAGTCGTTTGACTTGAATCCCAATAGCAGAGATTGAAGCTGCCAGGGCTACGGGGGCGAAAAGAATATCGAGAGAGAAAAACAAGGAAGCAAAAAGACTGACCGCGGCGAGTCCGAGAAAACCGCCGCCGAGATAAAGGAACGCGCGGCGACTGCCAAAGCGACCAACGTCGATGGCGACCGCAAAAGAAACCGCGAAGATCAACGCCGCGCCCGGCCAAAAGCTCGGGACTCTTAGTGGCGCGAGCGAGCCACCCTTGGGCATGAGGACGAAGGCGTCTTGAAGCGAGGCCAGCAGTCCCGCCGACCAAAGGGCAACGCTGAGCAGACCTGCCAGCGAAGCGATGGCGGCATAAGTTGAGATTGATTTGAAAGAAAAACGACGTGACAAAGTTGAGTGGATCCGGGGACTGGAGTCGGCTTACTTGAGGATTGGTCTGATAACGCGGCTCTTGCTAGGGCGGCGAGAGCAAGGAAAGTATACACTCCTTGACGGTCGTTTCCCTAGAAAAAAAGCGGGAAATGCGTGCCTTTGTTGAGAATTCGCGTATTTCGGACTGATGTGCGCGCTCGATGTTACATGCGAACCGCGAACTGGCACCGAGGGCGGGTGAAATGCCACCTGCGCTGCTTAGGTGTCCAGCGCGATCACGGCGTCAAGTAATTCGCGCTCTTCGCCTTCGCTTACCGTTCTTAAATCCAGCAGCACCAGGTCCTCGGCAATCCGGGCGATCACGCGAGGTGAGGAGAGTCGTAGTTTCTCTTCGATTTCATCGGCAGATAGCTGTGCGTGCTTGAGTCCAATCAGGGTCGTGGCCGGATGGACGTTTGGTCCTGAACCTCCGCCGATGGCAGATTGGCCGGGCAACATCGTGACTGTTACTGTTTCAGTCGCGTTCTTGAACGCTTTATCGTAGAACTTCCTAACCCTTTTCTCGAGCGCCATCGCGTCCCACGCCAGCATCTGGAGCACAGGGATTTCCTCGATCGCGCCACGCCGATGCGCATCAAGCGTCGCCTCGAGCGCCGCCAGACACAGCTTGTCGACCCTGAGCGCGCGATAAAGAGAATGCTTGCGCAGTCGCTCGATGATTTCGCGCTTACCTACAATTAGTCCCGCTTGAGTTGCGCCCAACAGTTTGTCGCCGCTGAAGGAAATCACATCCGCGCCGGCGTTGATCGATTCGCTGATTAACGGTTCATCAGTTATGCCAAGAGCCGATAGATCGTTTAGCACTCCAGAGCCGGCATCCTCGTATAACGGCAAGCCGGACCCGTGTGCGAGCGAAGCGAGTTCTGAAAGCGCTGGCGCGGCAGTGAAGCCGATGATGCGGTAGTTTGAAGGATGCACGCGCATCATAAGGCGAGTGTAGTTGTTGACAGCTTTCTTGTAATCGGAGAGACGCGTGCGGTTGGTGGAGCCAACTTCAACCATGCGCGTGCCGGAGTTTGCCATCACCTCGGGCACACGAAAGTCGCCGCCGATTTCTACCAGCTCCCCGCGCGAGATAATCGTTTCGCCATCGGCCGCCAGAACTGTCAGAACCAGCAGCGCCGCCGCGGCGCAATTATTAACAACCAGTGCCGCCTCGGCGCCGGTGAGTTGTGTTAGCAACTCTTCTACTCGCCCGCCGCGCTTGCCACGTGATCCGGTCGTGGCGTCGTATTCAAGCGTGCAATAGCCTGAAGCTTCCGTGATGGCCTGGCGAGCGGCTTCAGAGAGGGGCGCGCGCCCCAGGTTGGTGTGGAGGATTACGCCGGTGGCATTGATTACACGACGCAGCCCGGAGAGCGCGTCGCGCTCGCAGACAGACTGGATTCTTTGGATCGCCTCCGTCGTCAGATCGTCTTTTGAAGTCTGCGGTGAATCGTTCGACTGAATCTGCCGGCGCATTTCTTCGGTGACTTCGCGGACAATAGCTGTAAGCCGCGGCAGTCCAACTGAACTTTGCAGCGGGGCTACTTCTGCACTTCGCAGAAGTTGATCGACCGATGGAATCGCTCGCAACGTCAAGGCTTTAGTGGGGGCTTGATTAGGCATTGTATTTGGGAATTGGACTCGCCTCGTAGGATAGCAAATGTCCAGAGTAGGGGCACGGCATACAGCCCCCGGCGAGGTTGAACCGTGCGCTTCCGACTAAATTGTTGACACAGGGCTTTTGAAACGCCTAGACTCAGTCTAGTTGCGCGACTCACGCGCCCCGCCCGTTGTTCCCTCCTAAAGGAGAATTTAGTCAGTGTCCAAGTCAAAAGCCGAGAACAGTTTTGCTCGATCGCAAGCACGAGCCCGCAGTAAGAGGTTTTCCGTAGGCGAGGCTGAGCCTACCGTTGATGACCAGCTAACTCGTCTCGAAGAAGACATTCGCCGGCTTAAGATCGAGTTTGACATGTTCTTTAATGGCGCTACAAAGCGGCCACCTTACGATACCAAGGGCCGTGTGGACACGACAATAAAGCGTATCGGTGATGATCGTAGTCTTACTTTTGCGCAACGCTATCGCTACAACTCATTAGGTTCACGATACAACGCCTTTCGCGATCTTTGGCGGCGCACGATGCAGGGTCGGGAGGAAGGCCGCGACGCCGGTTCCGCAGCGAGAGCTACGGCAAAACAGCAGGCGGTGGCAGAGTTTAAGAGAGCAGATTTCACCTGCGCGGATGCGCATAAAGACGTGGAGTTGGTGAAGGATATTTACAGCGCCCTGGTGGACGCGAAGAAGGCCTGCGGTGAACCGGTCGAGGATTTTTCCTTTCCACGATTTCATCGGCTGATCGCGTCGCAAGCGGACGGCCTAAAAGAACGACTTGGTTGTGAAAGCGTTTCGTTTTCGATCGACGTGGAAGGTGGTCACGTCAGTTTCAAAGCGAGAGGCGAAAGAAACTAGCTCGCGCTCTCTAGCGAACAAAAAAGGCAACCCCGATGGATTGGGATTGCCTTTTTCATTTTTGCGCTTACCGGACCGAGAGCCGGAAGCGGTCAGTGGCGTTGCTAATGCAAGCCGGGGAGACTACACCTTCATTACATTCTCAGCTTGCGGTCCTTTCGGGCCCTGAGTTACTTCAAACTCGACTTCCTGACCCTCTTCGAGAGTCTTGAAGCCGTCGCCCTGAATGGCGCTGTAGTGAACGAAGATGTCCGAAGAGCCTGGTTGTTCGATGAAACCATAACCCTTCGAATTGTTAAACCACTTGACCTTACCGGATATTCTAGACATACAACGAATCCTCCTAACGATTCGGTAAAACGGGGGCGAGAGCTTGCAAGGCTTTCGCGCCGACCTTCGGTTAAAGCTTGTGGCCCGACGCGCTTTTTACGGGGCGCAACACGGAAACACAATCAAAAAAATGCATGGTGAAAAGCGCTTGGTGGCGCGTTTCATCATGCATATTCACGGGGGAAAACTACTGAAGACATTGCTGTAAAGCTTGTAATGCGAAAACTTAGAACCAATCTCGAGGTGCAAAGTCCGAAACGAGCGCGAATACTAAGCGATAGCAAATTCTGCTGTCAAGAGAAAAACCTGGAAAAACCCTACCTAGTTGAACTGGTTAACAGATACTGCAAAGGATCTACCGGCTCGTCGTTGATTCGAATCTCGTAATGAAGATGCGGCCCCGTTGAGCGACCGGTTGAACCGACGCGGCCAATGAATTCGCCCCTGGTGACGGTTTGCGACTGAGCGACGTCGATGTGCGACAAGTGTCCGTAACGAGTTGTCAGGCCGCCACCGTGATCGATAACAACCAGGTTTCCGTACCCATTTTGCACCCCGGCAAACGTCACTGTGCCGGTGGCGCCGGCCACAACCGGGTCACCTGTCTGCGCATCAATGTCCTGTCCGGTGTGAAATTCATAGCCACTGCCCCCAAACGGATTGCGCCGGCCGCCGAAGCCGCTTTCCAGCTTTCCAACGATCGGCCAGATCGATGGTGTGTAGCCGCGATCGCACAAGACGTTTTCATAAGCCTTGATGTTGTGTTCGAGCAGATTCATCTTGCCTTCAAGTGCCGCCAGGCTGTTTTCGTCTAATGGAAGCGCCGGTCCACCGGTGCCTGGCAAGACCGCTTCCTGATTCACTACTCCCGACTTTTCTGCAAGCTTTCGAGAGGTGTCTTCAACTGCCTCAATCCTATTGGTTAGTTCGTTGAGTTCCCGGCGTTGCTTCTGGTTTTCAGCTCGCAAGCGTTGATTCTCAACTTCCGTCCGTAGATGCGCGGCCTGTTGTGTCATGCCGTAGAAGCCGTAAAGGGAACAACCGAGCAAAGTGATCACCAGTAGAGCAAGGAGCCGGAGCGATCTCTTTTGGACGCAAAAGCGACGAATGCTGGAAGTGGAACGGGGCGTGTGGGCGATTATGAATGCATAAAAACGGTCATCTCTAGCCATTTGTTGTCTCTCCGGTTGGATCAGCAAACGCTATGGGGCAAGCTGAAGCAACTGAAAGCACAGCCTCCAAAAGGCGACTTGTGCGAGCTTATTGTTCTACGAGGGTTTGTTTTTTGCCCTGCTTGAAGATTGCAGCGGGTGGATAAAACCTCAAAAAGCGAGGCGAAAAACCAGCCGACCATGCTGCAAAGAAGCCAGACCCTATCACACGGTCAAAAGGGAGTGCAAACGGAGCGGGGGACCGATTTGGTTATAAATCTGTTGCTTCTCGGTGGCGGCGGGATCGAGCACGAAGAATAGAAAAGGCGACCATGATCGTGACTGCCAGAAAGATAACTACAATCAACACTTTGATAGCGGTAAGGAGAAAACCACCGAGCGTAAGGATCGAGCCGAGCAGAGTTATTACCAGCAGAATTAGTGCGGTGATGCCGCCGAGTGCTTTAAGAATGAATGCCATGATGTACCTTGTAAATGACCTTTAGGAACTCCGCTTGAACGGAATGCTCTCAATTTCCTTCCGGCCAAATTGTGTTGTTTCTCCGGTTTTGAAACGGGGCGATTCAATTGCCGAGCTGACCACAACTGACGGCGGTGGCTGACGCGACTCAAAGCGAATAAGGCGACCATTCGGACGCCGACGGCGTGCGTAATCAAAGAGCATGTAAATGCCAAGTGCGACGAGAGCAACCGGCAGAAGTTGACGAACTGGAAGCTGCACACCCAGCAGAGTGTGTAAGAGGAAGAGGGTTCCAATAACTACCAGTGTGACGCCCCATGCAAAAGGATTTCCGTATAAACGTCCGGCAATAACATCCTCTTCAGTGTCAGGCGTTAATCCGGCTCGTATTAGTTGCGCAGTACGGCAAGCGTCAACGGCGGCGAACAACCAGGTTCCGAGCACACCCAGGATAAAGAACTGCAACCCGTTAGTCAGCACCGCCATCTGGAAGAAACTCGCGAAGATCGCAAAGTGGACGATTGCCTTGGCTGTTTGGCCGTTGTAAGCCGCGCCCAGTCCGGGAACAAACGACAACAGCGTGGCCACAAACGGAGAACTGTTGCGGTAGGTAGCCGGCGAGCCATTTGACTTAGAACCCTGACGCAACATTTCGACGCCAGCCACGATGCAGTCCTGGCAGAAAGGGAAGCCGCGAATTCGGTGGTCACAAGCGGAACACAGGCGCCGTGCACACTGGTTACACTGAACAACTCCCGGATTCTTTGGATGATAAGCGCAGTACAGCATTGCTCGCTTTAGGCTCGGTAAACTAGTTAGGGCTTGTCTTGCCTGTTCTTGTTTGGAGCGACGCTTGGTTTCGGCTCTTCTTTCGGCTGACCGCTCTGGTTCTTTTCAGTTGCCGGTGGGGGCAATTCAGACTGGCCCCCGACCAATTCTTTTAGGCCGTTAGTGAACTCCTTGATGCCGCCATTTGCGCCGGCAGCATAGCTCTGTTCCGCTAAACGCAAACTGGCGCTATAGACGCCACCGATCGACCCGTCCGCAGACACCGTGTTGGTTAGCACAAACACCGCGACCAGCAACATTGTGGCAACCGTCGCAAGTTGTGGAGAGATGATTGGATCAAGCCACGTTCGCAGCCGCGAAGCGAATCGCTCAGCAAAAGGCGCGCGGATCTCCTGCGAAATCTGGGAGCCGGACGTCGCTAACAAGATCCTCTCATGCAAGCCTGCGGGTAGCGGTTTCTCCTCACCGATGTAGGTGTAGCAGGCGCCGATCGTGCGCACCACTTCACCCGGAAGTGCTGTGCAGCGTTCACAGAAGACCGCATGGCGTTCCCAGCGGTGATAAAGCGAAGCCGGGAGAAAACCGTCAAGATAGTCCGTCAGAAATTCTTCGAAGTCAGCGCAACTCATCGCCGTTTCCGGCATGGTGCTCAAAAGGATGCGTGCCTCCAACTCCGTTGGCGCCGGCGGAGCACTGGCTGACTGACACGCCTGCAACGTGTTCTTCACCGCGCCCAGAGTTTCATGACACACCGGGCAACGCAATGCATGCTCGGCAAACGTCTTGTGCACGTCAGGCTCAAGTACGCCGTCGAGATAATCGGTCAACCTTTCCTCAAAGTCGTTACAAAGCATCAGATCTTCTTCTTCCCGCCCCGCTTAACCTAGTAACTCGCCCGCTAACGCAGGCGGTTCTGACAAAACCCGCCCGAGATCAAGCCTCGCTCACCGCCAAAACTTTCATCCGCCGCAGGATCTTCGCTAACTCAATACGCCCGCGATTGATTCGCGACTTCACTGTGCCCTCAGGTATTTCCAAAAGATCAACTATCTCCTGGTAACTCAATTCCTCGATGTCCCGGAGAATTACGCAGGTGCGAAGGTCCGGCGACAACTTATCAATTCCCGCCTGGACCTGGGCGCCCAGCTCCTGGCGCTCCATCTCCTGTTGTACCGAACGCGCAGCCGTGTGGAGGTGATAAGTGTGATCGGCGAGGTCGTCGGCCTGATTGTCATGCGGCGTGCGCTGTCGTTTGCGGTAATCGTCAATAATCAGATTGCGCGCCAGCCGCATCAGCCAATTTTGCAGGTCACCCTGCTTCGCGTCGTATTGTTCCAAAGATCGATAGATTCTGATGAAGACTTCCTGCGTTAAGTCTTCGGCTGCGTCGGCTCGCGAAGTGAATCTGTACGCGAGGTTATAAATTCGCCGCGAATAAGTGTGAACAATATCTTCCCAAGCCGCGCCATCACCAGCGCGACACTTGCGAACTAACTCGGCTCCTTCGTTGGCAGCCAAAGCTCTTGCAGCCCTCACTTTTTCTCTCCGCCTGCCGCGTTTGCCAGTGCGGCTAGTGCCGCTCGGGATTTCCCCTGGTGAGACGGAATTACGATTCGCTAATGGGGAAAGTTCCGGTCATTCCTGGGAACGCGGACATCCAGTTCGCGTTATGAAAAGGCAAGCAGCAGGCAGCATGCCTGCGCTGCCAGCCGACCTTCTTGCTCAGTGTTATGAACTGTAGTAGCCTTCGCCCGGCCCAATATCTTGTGGTTGAGTTTCCTAACGAGTCAAGCAGTTTACTAATCCTTGAAGTCTGTTACCCGAAAATACGTTGAGTTTGGCGCCCTTTGCTTCCTCGCCCTTGCCATTTTGTGGTGGTTTGGACGGAAGCTGGACTGGCACGAAGTGCAGCAGGCTGTCAGCCACGCCAACCCGTATTTGCTTGGTCTCGCCGTCTTAGCAATAAGTTTGGCCTACTTCTTTCGAGCTGTTCGCTGGGGAGCATTGCTCGCTCCGCTGTGTCGCGCCAGTTTACGCAATCTTTATATCGCGACGACGGTAGGGTTTGGAGCGGTGTTTCTGTTGGGACGAACGGGTGAAGTGGT
>JANLYZ010000274.1:0-1923 GCA_031365905.1 Chloracidobacterium sp.
CTCGATCCCGATGTCTATTCCGAGCGACCAGCAGAAGGTGAATGGAGCGTCGGCGAGGTTGTGCATCATCTTTGCCTCGTCGAAGACCGTGTAACCAAAGAGCTCGAAGCGGCAATCGCTCGTGAGCCGCGACGAGTTGCACTCTTCCGCCGCCTGATACCAACTTCGATTGTTTCCCTGCGACTTCTCCGCGTGAAATCTCCTAAAGCTGTAACCCCGTTGGACGCACCAGCGCGCGATCTTGCCATTGAGAATTACGACCGCTCGAGAAGTAATCTCAAAACACTCTGCGACACCTACGGTGAGGAGCGTTTCCGCAATCTCGTGTTCAAGCATCCGTTCCTTGGTGAGATTGATGGCGTGGCCACCATCTCATTTGTCGGTTACCACGAACAACGTCACTACAAGCAGATTCGCGAAGTGCTGCGGAAGCTCGGTAAGCTGAACATGAATTAGCCGCGGCCAAATATCTGAAACAAGCTTGACGCTCCGCCAGTCGCAGTCTATCTTCGCTCGCATTCATCAGTAATCGTAACGGAGAAAAACCAAGACATGTCGACGACGGTCGCCGCTTCAAGTCCGGCCTGGAGCATTCCAAACTATCTCGAAGTACGCGAGGGGCATCTTGCTATCAATGGCGCTGACGCGCTGGATCTCATTAGTAAATATGATTCACCGCTGTTTGTTTTTTCCGGACCACGGATCAGATCCAATATCGAGCGACTGAAGTCAGCGGCGCAGTCGGTCAGTCATCCGATTCGCTTTTTCTACGCTTCGAAAGCCAACTCAAATCTGGCAGTGCTCAAGACCGTCCTCGCTTCCGGCATCGATATCGAAGTCAACAGCGGCGGCGAACTCTTTAAAGCGCTGCGCGTCGGCTTTCGGCCTGAGCAAATTATTTTCAACGGCACCAGCAAAAGCGATAGCGAACTGGACGAAGCGGTGCGCGCGGGAATCTACGCCATCAATGTCGATTCGATTTATGAAATCGGTTTGGTTGAAGCGGCGGTCAAGCGAGTAGGGGCAGGGCATGCCGTGTCCTCGCGGCCCGCGCGTATAGCGCTCCGACTGGTTCCGGAGATTGGCACGCGCTCGCATTTGGGTTTGCAGACTGCGTTGCTTACTTCGAAGTTTGGCATCTCGTCATCTGAAGTGCTCGAGGCATTTCGCAGAGGCTTGCAGAATCCAGAACTGATCCACGTCTGCGGGATTCACATTCACGTCGGTTCACAAACGCCCGACGTCGAGCCTTTTGCGGAAGCGTTTCGCAGCATGTGGGAACATCTCGTCGCGATTCATCGCGAGACGGGGCACACGCTGGAGCACATCAACCTCGGCGGCGGCATTCCGGTCAATTACCTGCGCGATCGCTCGCAAGCTGACCAACTTCCCGAACACGAACGCGACATGCTTGGCGCCGATCTAGAACCGTCCGTGGTGCTCGCCGAGGCGTTGCGTGTGGCCCGCGAGTCAGCTCGCGCAGCGGGCGCCGAACATCTGCTCGACAAAACGACCATCCTGCTTGAGCCGGGACGCAGCATTATCGCCGATGCCGGTCTAGTGCTGACGACTGTTCTGAACATGAAGCGTAGACCGGAAACAGGCGACGTTTGGCTGCTGACCGATGCCGGCTACAACATCATGCTCTCGATGAACAATTACAAATGGTACTACCACACCGTCTCCGCGACGCGCGCGGGTGAAGCACACGAGACGAGTTATAAAGTTGCTGGGCCGTTGTGCGATTCCGGCGACGTGTATTTCGACATCGAGCGGCAGGGGCGTTTGCCTGATTACCGAAAACTCCCCGCGGACGTGCGGCCAGGCGAAGTTCTGGCGTTGTTGAATTCCGGCGCGTACTCGCTGGCGCAGATGTTTCACTACAACGGCCGCCCGCTGCCGGCGGCAGTGATGATTGATGAC
>JANLYZ010000289.1:0-2845 GCA_031365905.1 Chloracidobacterium sp.
CTCAGCTTTCGCCGGCGCTGGCCGCAAACTCTGATTCGTCATCCTCGCGGCGTCGCTGCGGCGGATCAGTTGCGCGGCGTCGCGGCGTTGAGTCTCCTGAGCGTCGCTCGTCTCGCATCTGGGCCGTCAGACTGCGGATACCATGTTTGTCCAACAGGTGACGCAACGAGCGGACTGACAACGAGAGCAGCTCAGCCGCGCTGGTTTGATTTCCCGCGGTGCGGCGGAGGGCTTCGAGGACATAAGTCTTTTCAAGTTGGTCCAGGTGCGCGGTGAGGTTAAGACCCGCTTCCGGAAATTCGAAAATTTCAGCAATGCGATGAGGGTTGTAGTTAGTAATCTTCTCAGGCAAACGCTCGGGTTGGATCGAGTCGGTGGTTTCCAGCGCGACCGCGCGCTCGATCGAATGTTCGAGTTCACGAACATTCCCCGGCCAGACATATTGCTCCAGCAGAAGCAGAGCAGCGTCGCTGAGGGTCAGACTGCGACCGACACTAGAGCCAAATTTCTCGACAAAATGCTTGGATAGTTCAGCTATGTCCTCAGATCTTTCACGCAATGGAGGCAGTTCGATCGGAATAACAGAGATGCGGTAATAAAGATCCTCACGAAAAGTTCCTTCTTTAACCATCGCCGCGAGATCGCGATTGGTGGCGGCGATGACGCGGGTATCAACTGTCGTCTCCTCAGTCGCGCCCACTGGCCGCAGTTTTCTTTCCTGCAAGACGCGCAGAAGTTTGACCTGCATCGCGGGAGACATCTCGCCAATCTCGTCGAGGAAAACTGTTCCCGTATTGGCGGCTTCGAAGAGCCCTTTGCGATTCGTGTTGGCTCCGGTAAACGAGCCTTTCACGTAGCCGAAGAGTTCCGACTCAAGCAAGGTTTCCGTGAAAGCGCCACAGTTAATCGAAACAAACGGCTTCTCAGCCCTGGGCCCGAGATCGTGGATAGCCCGCGCCACCAATTCCTTCCCGGTTCCTGAGTCGCCCGTGACCAGCACCGTCGACTGCACTTGCGCCACCGTTTCAATCATCTGGTAAAGGGCCTGCATCTTTGCGGACTTGCCGATGATGTTGTTGAGTTTGCCGCGAGTTCGCTGGCCCTGGATCAGCGCTTTGTTTTCTTCGAGCAGCGCCTCTTTCTCTTTGATTAACGAAATCTTTCCAAGCGCGCGCGCGACCGTCTCTTTTAGCAAATCGTTGTCGAAGGGTTTCTGAACGAAATCATAAGCGCCCAACATAAAGGCTTCGCGAGCGCTGTCGACATTCGCAAAAGCCGTCATCATTACAACCTCGACCTCAGGCAAGAGTTCGCGAGCGGCGCGCAGGAGTTCGATGCCGTTCATGTCGGGCATCTGCACGTCCGAAACGATCAAGTCGGCCGGAGACCCGCGCAAGAGTTCCATCGCCTCACGACCGTTTCCGGCCGCGCGCACCGTGTGGCCCTCGCGCTGGAAGAGATGCGTCAGAAACTGACGCATGCCGAGTTCATCGTCGACTATTAGTAAGTTAGCCATCGCAAACAATCCATTTGCCATTTTTCCTTTGACATTCTTCAGTTGTCATTTTATTCGGTGCCTACCGCCTGTGCCCTCATCAATGGCAGGTGAAAAACGATAAATGGAAACTGAAAAATCTTGATCTTAAGGCTCCTGACTCCTGACTTCTGACTTCTGTCCTTCCCCCGCCGGCAACTCAATAGTAATCCTTGTTCCTTCTCCCTCGCGGCTGCGGACGTTAATTGTACCACCATGATCGCGAATGATTTGATAGACAATCGAGAGTCCCAGCCCCGTACCTCCGGTTGTCGAAGAAAAAGGCTCGAACAAACGCTCCACTTGTTCCGGCGACATTCCGCGCCCGGTATCGGAAAATGCAATCCGTAGGCGGTGGTTGGAGTTTCGCTGCACGGCAGCCCGCAGTTCGCCGCCACGCGGCATTGACTGCAAGGCGTTGCGCGCGAGATTCCAGAAAACCTGCTGCAGTTGTTCCGCGTCGGCATCAATGAACACCGGATTCTCCGGCACGTCTTCCTTGATGATATGGCGCTCGTCAATCTCGGCGCTGTGGCGCAGCAGCGTAAACGTTCGTCGTAACAACTCTCCGACATCAACCTGCGACTGAATGATTGAACGCGGACGCGCATAACTTAGAAAGTCACTGATGATTCGGTTCAGGCGATCCGACTCGCGCAGGATGATCTCCATGAGCTCCGTTTGTGACGACTCGCCCTCCATGTCAGCCCGCAGCATCTGAATGGACCCGCGCATGGCCGCCAGGGGATTGCGGATCTCGTGGGCTATTGATGCCGCCATGCGCCCAATGGCGGCGAGCCGGTCCTGGCGTCTTGACGTTTCCTCCAGCGCGCGAATGTGGGTGAGATCCTGAAACGTGATCACCGTGCCCGTCGTTTCCCCTTGCTCCGAGAAAAGAGGCGAGACACTGAAACCAAGTCGCAAGCGCAGTCCTTCTGCTGTTAGGCAATCGGCTTCAAAGCGCGGGCTGGCATCGGGCGCGACAGTGATCTCTATCGAGTTTGCAATGATCGTGTTGAGTTCCCCAAAAAAGATTGAGGCCTCTTGTCCGCGCACATCAGTTTCCCGGTAACCAGTAATCTCTTCGGCGGCGGCGTTGAAGGTATAGATGCGGCCCTGCAAATCAGTGGTCACAACTCCGGAACGGATCGATTCCACAATCCGCTCATGCAACGCGCGCAGACTCGCGAGCGACTGAGTCGCCGCCCGCAAGCGCACGTCGGAAGTGGATTGTCGTTCCGCGAGGCGCGCCGACAATAAGCCCACAACCAGAAATGCGATATCGAATAGCCCGATGGACTGAAACGTCTG
>JANLYZ010000302.1:0-6697 GCA_031365905.1 Chloracidobacterium sp.
GGCAGTGGCGCGATTGAATTGAACTCGCGCGGCTGGCTTGCACGACACGCTGAAGTTAACTCGTCCAAGTTTTTCCGCCGTGTCGTGCTGATGCGTGTGCATGTCCATGTCCTGCGCCTGGACAGGCGCAAGACATAACAGCATTGCGAAGGATGCAGACTTAATTAGACTATTTAGTTTCATCACGCGCCTCCTGCGTGTTATTCAGCGATGATTCTAATATTGTTTCGGGTCTTCGGTAAATTGCTGTCGGTACTGGCGCTCCAATTACCACGCCCCTCGAAAATTGCAAGTCTGGCGCGGCCTGATATAGAGTTAAGTTGTGCGCTTCAAGTTTGATAAGAAAAAGAGTGTTGTTCTTAGACAGAATCCGAAACGTGGGATCGGTTTTGAAGAAGCGCAAGAGGTCTTTAGTCATCCGTACTTCGAGGATCAACGCAAGGATCAGCCGCTCCAATATCGCGCCATCGGCTGGGCCCAGGGGCGCTTGTACTCTGTGATCTATGAAATCAGGCAAGACACACGCGGAGAGTTTTATCACCTGGTGACTTTGTGGAAAGCTACTGCGCGGGAAGAAAAGCTTTATGAAGAAAACCTCTAAGACGAAACGACCAGCATCCGCGGAATCAATTGCCCGCCTGGCAGACAATGGCCAGGATATCTCATCCTACTTTACGAACAAGGGCAAAATGATGCCGCCGCTTGGAAGTGTTGGAATTGATCTCAACGATGAAATGATCGAGGAATTGAACGAGGCTGCCAGGAAACTTAATGTCAGCAGACAGGCCTTAATCAAGCGCTTCATCCGCCGCGGACTCGAGCAGCACTCGGTCGCTCAGAAAGCCCGAAAGGCTGGTTGATTCAGTCACGCTGTAAGAATCAGCTCGGTGGTTTTAGACATAGTGCCGGTTCCTTACTTCCCTTGCTGCCGATTCAATTCTGACGTCTAGTTCTTCTTCCGCTACGCCGCTGGCACGTATCTCTTCGCGCACATCCGCAAACAACTCTCGCAAGGATGGAGAATCTACCGCGCGTTCCAACGCCTCAAGGGCAAATTGTTCGACGTCTTTGCCTTGAGCGGCAGCGCGCCCGGCAATCTTCTTTTCTAATTCAGCGGGAATCGTAATCGTGGTGCTCATTTCCTGTTTACCTCAATGCACAAACCGGCGCGTTCATGCATCTCTTCGCGTGAGGGCCCTACGCCGACGCCAAAGTTCTTGGTTCCGCCAAACAACTCGTTCATGTGATCACGCGCCCGAAGAAGTACATCATCGTCGCCGTTGATAGACTCGAGATACTCGGTCACATGTTGCTTGACTTCGGCTTCTAGATCACCAACTTTGCGCGAAGCCCTGCGGTAAAGCTCGTCATCAATCTTGATAGAGATTTCTTTCATGATTCAAAGGTAGCTTTGAGATCCTTTACGGTCAAGAGAAACCGAATAACTAATCGCCGGCAAGCCAGCGCGCGGCGTTGCCCACATAGGTCTTGATGTCTGCGAGCGCTTTTGGGTTTTGTTTGTAACCATCGCCCGGCGGCTCAACCAGAAAACTCGGGCAGCCCATGTCTGTATTCCAGTTGTAATCGACAAAGTGATGAAAGCTTGACTCGGCGATACCGCGGCCGAGCGTGTTGCCGTGGTCGTCAACGGAAGTTTCAAAAGCCACCACCAAATTAAAGGGACGGCCGGTGACTTCGCTTACGCCAGTAGCAATCACGTGCGCGTTTGCTTCGTCTTCAGGCACGCCGACTGCTCCCTCGTGCGGATGAGCCGGAAAGAATTCAATGAGACCATTCGGCGACGCGGGACTGCGCATCAGTTCATGCGCGCCTGCGACCTTGATCTTTTGATAATCGCCATTCGCGCCGGAGTGATAGTTGGGCCAGGAGATTGAAGTTGTAAACGGATCGTCAGCAATGTGCCGGGACGAATCAGGCTCGGCATTCTTCGAGTGAAAGTAATGCGCGCGGCCAATGCCGCCGAGGGTGCATAACGACTTGCCGAGGTCCTCATGATCGCGCGTGGCCATGATGCCGCCGCCGCGCTGCCGGAAACGCGTGATGCCCTCGCAGTCAGCCACTGTCAGGCCATCTCCCGTGTCAATCGCAAACAGCCAGAGATCGTCAAAATCCGTCTCATCAAGTTTGCTCAGGACCGGATCATTACCGGCGGCGTCTGACTCACGATCGCGCGTGGTCACCTCACACAAAGCATTTCCGGCGTCGTCTTTGAGCGCGGCCAGCTCGTCTCGCAATAACGAGAAGCGGCCAATGTGCCAGTCGTCTTCAGCAAAAGGAATCGTGGTTTGCATTAGTATTTGAATCGGCTTTGTCATGAGATCTCCCGAACCGTGTCTTGCGGATATCGGCCTTGCAATCTGCTGATTATTGGTCTAAAAAGACTGTACAGCTAACCTGCCTCGAGCCGCAATTGCCCTGTTGCCCGACGCCTTTCAGTAGAACTACAGAGAGGATCACTCCCGTGAAGCTTCCACAAAGAATCGTCAAGCTTGCATTGCTGGTCGCCTGTTTGCTCTCGATTATTTCCAGCGCCAGGGCACAGTCAACCATTTTCAATGTTCCTTCCAGCGACGTGCAGGCGCCGCGCAAAGTCTATTTCGAAACAGACTTCATCACCCACTTCGCGTCGTATGCGAACGGCGGTTATCAAACCTACGGGCCGCGGGTTGTTGTTGGCTTGCCGGGAAATTCGGAAGTGGGCGTCAACGTTTTCTACACTAAGTCTGCAGGTCCGGAACCAGTCAATGTGCAGCCAAACTTCAAGTGGCAGTTTTACCAAAACGAGAAGAGAGGTCTCGCGATTGCGGCGGGTGTGTTGGTTTCGATCCCGGTCACGCATAGACGCGACGCCCGGACCAGCGGCATGGTCTACGTGATCGGCAGCAAGAATTTTTCAGGGACGTATGCGCCCAAGCTTACGTTTGGTGGCTATCAACTGATTGGAAGATTTGACGACGGCACTAACAAGACTGGCGTGCTGGCAGGTTACGAGCAACCTTTGACGAAAAAGATTTCATTTGTGACGGACTGGGTCAGCGGCAACAACCTTCTGGGTTACGTGACCTTCGGCCCCGGCATTACTTTTTCACCAACGAACAATATTTACGCCGGCTATAGCATCGGCAATCACGGTCGCGGCAACAATTCGTTCAGCGTTTATTACGGCCACACGTTCTAGAAGTTGGCACAGTCGCTGAATTGTCTCTTACCTCGAACCCTTAGTCTTCCGCCAGAGCCTTGGCGATCGCCTCCCGGCTGCTCATCGGACGAACGGGAAAGACCTGCAAAGCCTTCTGATCGCGAACTATGGTTGGGTTTTTCAAGCCTTCGATCAGATGACGTCCCACCTCATAACTGCTTGGAGTAACCAGCGCAAGCCAGAGGCCTGACAGGTAAGGCGTCAGTACCGGCACAGCGATCAACCAGCGGCGTAGTCCTCTTTGGCGGGCGTATTCTCTAATCATGTCGAGATACCGCACGACATCAGCGCCGCCGATTTCGAAAGTTTGGTTACCTGTACTCGGCAGATCTTTAGCGGCGAGCAGGTAGGCGAGGATATCGTCAACGGCGATCGGTTGAGTGCGCACACTCACCCAGCGCGGACAAATCATTACCGGCAGCCGTTCCGTCAACGATTTCATTAACTCGTAAGACAAGCTGCCTGAACCTACTACCATGGAGGCCCGAAACTCGATCGTCTCCACGCCGGCGGCGCGCAGAATTTCGCCCACCTCGTGACGGCTGCGTAGGTGAGGCGACAACTGTGAATCGCGATCATCTCCAAGACCGCCGAGGTAAATAATGCGTTTGACTCCCGCCGCGTGAGCCGCGTGTCCAAAGTTTGTGGCTGCTTGACGGTCCTGCTGCTCAAAGTCCTTCGAACTGGACATCAAGTGAACGAGGTAGTAGGCGGTATGCACTCCGTTGAGTGCTGCTTGCAGTGAAGCAAGGTTTAAGACGTCGCCGACAACGATTTCCGTAGCGGCAGCCGTCTGGGATCGAAGTTTGTCAGGACTGCGCACGACACAGCGGAGTCTGATCGGGTGCCGCTCAAGCAGAGTCAACAACCGCGAGCCCACGTAGCCGGTCGCCCCGGTCAGCAAAATGAGTGGTAAGTTTGAGTCCTCTTGCAGCGGCATTGAAAATTCCTACTGCGTGCTCGGGCGCATTCATGGAACCGCCACCAGCCTTAACGCACACTTAGCGAAAAACCTCCTCAAAAACAAAACGGACCTTCGCAGATCGTCGCTTCCAGTTTGCGTCGATCGCTGGGCGCTTCCTTCGCCTGCAAGTCTTCCGGCAGCGTTTCGAGATCGGCCAGCTTGCCAATTGCGCACATTGCCTCAACCTGAAAGCCTTCGGGCACGTTTAGCGCCGTGCGCGCGCGTTCGTAGTCAAAACCCTGCATGCCGTGCACCACTAATCCTTTGAGTGCGCCTTGCAACGCCAGGTTTTCCCAGGCCGCGCCGGTGTCAAATGAATGGGTTGGCGCGGGCTCGCCATTGAAATCAAAATGTGTGCGCGAGATGAAGACTACGAGAGCTGCTGCGTTTTTCGCCCAGCCTTGGTTGAACTCAACCATCAGATCGAAAAACGTTTGCCAGTGCTCCGTGTCGCGATGCGCATATAGGAAGCGCCACGGTTGGTAGTTGTAAGACGAAGGCGCCCAACGCGCCGCCTCAAACAGCGTCAGCAGTTCCTCCTGCGAGACGGGTTCGCCCGTCATGGCGCGCGGCGACCAACGGTCCAGGAACAATCTATCGATCGGATGATCGGCTTTTCGTTTTTCGCTTCCCTTGATCATGGGTTTGGTCTCCTCCAGTGAATGATGACTTGCGACTGCGCCGCAAAATAATGACGAAAGCTACTGATTGCGATTATCATGCCCACCACACACGAAGCTCGCGGAGGTTCATACATGGAATCTATCACGCGCCGATTTCAGATTTGTTTTCTCAAGTTCCTCTGTCTAGTCGTTCTGAGTTTATTGCTGGCCGGCGCCGCTCAGGCACAGTCACGGCGAACCCGCGGCGCGGAGACGTCGCTGCCATGCACCACGCGCACCGGTTTGCATTGTGAGATCTACGGCAGCGGCCAGCCAATTCTCTTCCTGCATGGTCTGGGCGGCAGCACCTTCTCCTGGCGTCACATGAAAGAGTTGTCTCAATACTATCAGGTCATACTCATTGACTTCCGCGGAGAAGGGCAGTCGCCCAAACCGCACGACAATCACTATTCGATCCTCGATCAACGCGATCTGATCTATCAATTCATTGTCGAAAAGAATCTGCGTCGGCTGATTTTGGTCGGCAACTCATATGGCGGCGCCGTCTCGCTATTGCTCGCCATCAAGCTATGCGCGCCGGGTTCTCCTTCGCGCCTCGCGAAACTCATCCTGATCGATTCGGCTGGTTATCCCGACCATCTGCCATTGTTTCTGGTGGTGCTGAGAACTCCAATCCTTGGTTGGCTGGCCGTCCACCTTCTGTCGCCGGCACTGCAAATTCTCCTCGTGCTTTGCCAGTCGTATTACGATCCGGCAAAGATTACGACAGATCAGATCGAAGCCTACGCGCAACCGCTAGCCGAGCCCGGCGGGAGAGATGCGCTCCTGGAAATTGGCAAGCGAGCGATTCCAAAAGACATCCAGAAGTACATCGATCTTTACCCGACAATTTCAGTGCCGACACTGATCCTTTGGGGTGAGCACGATCGCGTCTTGCGGCGAGATGTGGGCGTGAGACTGAATGTAGCAATCCCGGATTCCCGACTGCAATACATCGAATTCGCGGGACACATTCCGCAGGAAGAAGAACCTGACCCGGTAGTCTGCCGCATCAAAGCCTTTCTGATGCCAAACGTAACTTGCCCGCCGCAGCATCAGAACCCGGAGCGATAGCGACTGGCCAAAGATTTAACTCCGAAGAGCAATCCCAGTTCTTATTGGGCCGGTCGCTACCGCTCCCGGTTCTGATTAGGGAGACATTCGCTCGCGTCGCAGAAAGAGTTGGTAAGCAACTTGCGAGGTCTGGCCTTCATTGGTGATGGTCGCATTGGCCGCAGTGACTAACTGCCAACCCGCGCGTCCCGCCTGGCTGAGATAATCCCAAACCTGCGGACACGAATCGAGCGCCTTCTGCGTGTCGCCGGAGTTGAGCGCAGTCGTGCCTTGCCATTCGCCGTTTGCAAAGGTCACGCGATTGAATTGAGTTTGGCAGACCAGATATTCAAACTGCATTTCGTTTGCTGTCGGTGCCCTATTCTTCAAAGTAGTCGCTGTCAATCTTTGGAATCTTAACGGTCCGATGTGAAACTCCTACACCGTATTCCATCATGAGATCGGTTAGTCGGGCACCATCAATCAAAACAATTCTCTCAACCGAGCGAGCGAACTCAACCGCATGTGGCGTAAAGCTCGAAGTAGTGATGAGAACCCCTTTATTTGCGCGCTGACCAGCTAGTGCTCCGTAAAAAGCCTGAACAACCTCACGCCCTACTGAACCCTGCCACCGTTTAGCCTGAACAAAAACCTTTTCTAGACCCAAGCGGTCAAGCGAAATGATTCCGTCAATCCCCTCGTCGTGAGAGCGTCCCACGCGCTGGAGGTCATCACGAGTTGCGCCATAGCCCATGGCGTGAAGGAGATCCAGAACTAGGGTCTCAAAGAATTTTGGCG
>JANLYZ010000308.1:0-6985 GCA_031365905.1 Chloracidobacterium sp.
AGAAGTGAAAACAACTATACGTGTCAATCGCAAGCGTCCGGAGTCAATGACCAAACAGATCACGGACCAGCTCACCGGTCTTATCGAATCGGGGGCCATGACAGTTGGTAGTTATCTCCCGAGTGAACGCGAGTTAGCCAATTCCCTGAAGGTTGCGCGCAACGTCGTGCGTGGCAGTTATGAGAATCTGATCAAGGCAGGCAGAGTGCAGAGCGAAGGTCGCAAAGGCCGGACGGTCAGATCTGCGGGCGGCAAGAAAAAAGCGGCGAAGAAGAGCGCCGGTGCGAAGGCGCGCAAGAAATAACTTAAGGCGAGCATTTATCAAATAGCCTGGCGGCAAAAAATCCCCCTTCCCTCGCCTAACCAGCTAACCAAAAATCACTGGCTGAAACTAGCAGTTTCCTCTCCGAGGGCGACTATTTCGCTGCGGATTGCCTTGCGTTCAGCCAGCAAACGCACGAAGAACCTGCGCCGCACGAGGAAAAATGCGAGCGCTCGAAGTCCGCCCATGAAGCGGTCGAAACCTTCGAAAAAGAGGATCGCCAGGTAGCCGGACATCGGAATTAAAAGCATCGCGAGCAGCGCCAGCGTCCATCCTTCAAGCTTGTAGCCGGTCACCGCCAACGCCAGCCAGGTCAGCGGAAACAACAGCATCGCTGACATTATTTTCACTGTTGAGATCACATCGTCGTAGTCGCGGGAGATCCTGGTCGCCAGGTAACCGCCCAGGCGGTAAGCAGGATAATGAACGACGAATCCCAGCGTCGCCGGCACAATCAGCACAATAAACAGAAGCATCCGCGTTAACAAATGCGCGAACACGTGAAGCGTAGACTTTGGCGGTGAAAGATCGTCCGGGTCGACTCCGGCCTGCGTCAGTTCCTGTTCAAAGCGACTCATGCGCACCTCAAGCCGCCGCAAACGTTCCGGTGCGCGTTCCTGCAAAACTTGGTAGGCCTTACCGAAGCGCTGCATTAGTTGTAACTCTTCCGCGAGGCTTTCATTGCCCTCCTCATCAGACTCGGAAGAAAAAATCCTTTCCGCGCGGCTGATGGTCTGCAACGCTTCTTCGTGTTCCGCGTCGAGCATCACTTCCCGGAGCGCAGACTCGATGCGGTTGGAAAGTTCCTTGACCGCGGCGCGTGGCGGATTGCTGTCTGCGTCCAGTTCAACCGGCGCCACGTCGATCGGACTGCCAAAATAGAGCAACACCGCGCTGCGAAACTTTGTTTTGGAGGTGTAGTAAAGGCCGGCGGGAACGACCTTGAGTTCAGACACTTCGCCGGTAGAGACTGCGCCGAGCGCAATGCG
Organism: Chloracidobacterium sp.; assembly: GCA_031365905.1. Classification (GTDB taxonomy): domain Bacteria; phylum Acidobacteriota; class Blastocatellia; order Pyrinomonadales; family Pyrinomonadaceae; genus PSRF01. The sequence continues at coordinate 1,312 of JANLYZ010000308.1, forward strand.
CGCCGCCCCGGTTTTGATAGGACGCAAACGAGGCTCGTCATGCGAAACGCCTTCAGGACAAATACCGATGGTGCCGCCGCGCGCGAGCAGTTTGCGCGCAGCCACAAACATTTCGCGGTTCTTGGAAACGTCTTCACCTTGGTCCTGCTGGCGATAGACCGGCAGAGAATCCATCGCGCGCACGAAATATCCCAGCACCGGCATGCGAAACAGCGGCGACTTCGCGAGAAATGAAACGCGGCGCGGCGCGAGTGACAAGAGAAAGGCCGGGTCGACAAGCGCGTTCGGATGATTGAGCACAAAAATGACTGGGGTCGTGCGCGGCACCTTATCAATGCCAACAACCTCCACGCGCCGGAAATAGACGCGCATGGCGAAACGAAGCAGGGCAACAATAATTCGACGAGTCATCTGGGCTTGATTGAGACCGGGGGATTCTAATCTATTGGCCGGTGATCAGGTGAGGATTGTGGGGATAACAGAGATTAGCCGCGGATTTGCGCGGACAAACGCAGAATGCCTGAAGTTCGGACCCGCGTAGATTCGCGTTAATCCGCGGCTGATTAGGTTCGCGTGCCCCCGACTAATTAGGGAAGCGGTCGCGGAATTCACCGGAGACGATGAACGCCTTGACCATGTCAGCTTGTTCAAAGTTGCCGCTGAAGTCATTGAGCTTCTGGAGCCAGAAGGCGAGTCCACTCGCATCCGGATCGCGGCGCAGGTAGCCGAAGTATTCCATCATCACAAACGTCTCGTTAAACTTTGCGCTAACGTATCGCGAGTCTTCCGCGATTTGCCTGAGCACCCCGGCGCGTGTCGCTGTTTGATTCGTCAAACTGTTAACCAGCGCATTGCGCTCGTTCGCAGTAAACCTAACGCCAGTGTGACTGACCAGCGTGTCGACGTAAGCCGCATCCGACAAACTTCCGTAAGCGCTATAGAAAGACGGTCGTTGCACCCAGGCGTCCACAAACGCCTGCCTGTTCGTCTCCAATTGGTTTTCCCAGCCGGTCTTGCCCACGACGACATATTGCCCAACTGTTTGCGTGTCAGGTACAAACTCGCTGTAAAACGGCCGCCGGTCGAAACTCACTCGGTACAGACCGTTGACTAACCCGCCCGTCTGCTGAAACTCAATCGAAAGAAAATACGCAGCCGAAACATTGACTCGCTTGCGGTCGATGCACGCGGCATCGCTGCCGCAACTAATCACTTGATCGCTCCAGAAGTTGAACCCACTCTCGTCAGGCTCGCGACTAAGGAAGTCTAAATAATGTTGCCGCACAAAATACTCCGGTGTGTCGAGCGGATTATTAGTCGTGCCGGCATACGTGCCGTTGAATGGCGCGTCACTGCTGTTGCCGAGCTGGCTGAACGAGCGTTCCGGCGGATTGAACGAGAAGTTAGCGCGCGAGGGCATCAAGTTATAAACGCCGCTCGTCTGTACATTGTCGAAACGATAATTGCCGTTCGCATCGGTGATGGTCTTGCGAGTTTGCGCGCCGGCAAGTTGAACGACAACTCCGGAGATGCCCGTGCCGTCGCTGCTGCGCGTTACGCGGCCGGCAACTTCGCCAAAGGTTGATGTCGGTGCGTTGTAGCGAACGCGAAAGACGCTGCCAGTGCCGCGGGCCAGGTAGTAAAGGCTGCCATCCGCGGTCACGATGAGATCGACAGGGCTGCTGATGCCGGTGGCGAAGGCTGTATCAGTTCCGGTGCCGGGATCGAAGCGGCGAATCCAACCCGTACAAAACTCCGCGTAGAAATACTTGCCATTGTAGTCGTTCGGAAAATTTGCCACGTTAGGAGAATAGAAAGCGCCGCCAGTGATTGCGCAGCCGGTTGTCGCGCTGCTGCCATGGCCATATTCAAATAAGGGATCGCGAAAATTTGCGTTGGGAGGCGAACAAAATCCTTCGCACAGAGACCAGCCGTAATTCGAGCCGGCAATCCCGTCGTTAATCTCTTCCCAGGTACTTTGTCCTACGTCGTTAATGAACAGTCTTCCGGTGAGGGGGTTAAAAGTGAACGTGTAGGGATTCCGCAAACCGACCGACCAGATCGCCTGATTTAGCCCGCTGGTCGAGCCCGCGATCCCCGGGAAGGTAGTGGGATTAGCCGGGATCGTGCCGTCGGAATTGATTCGCAGAAGTTTTCCCAAGCGGTTGCCGAGGCTCTGCGAGTTTGCAGAATTCGCATTCTCGCCGACAGCGACGTAGAGCATTCCGTCGGGACCAAAGTGAATGGCGCCGCCGTTATGGTTGGTGGCGCCTAGATTCTCAAGATCAAGAATAGCGAGTTCGCTGCCCGCTAAGGCTACATCGCCATTCGCGGTAAAGCGACTAACGCGATTATGAATCGCAGGAGTGGTCGCCGTGTAATAAACGTAGATAAAATTATTGGTCGCGAAGTTTGGATCGAAGGCAACTCCCAAGAGGCCTCGCTCGCCGCTCGAATTAACCGTTAGAGTCACAAACGGTGTCGCCAGCAAAGCGCCATTCTTGATGACACGCAATTGCCCGGCCTGCTGGCAAACAAAAAGACGACCGTCGGGCGCAAAAGCCATGGCAGTTGGACTGGTAAGGCCGGTAGCAATTTGCGTCTCAGTGAAATTCGCAGGGAGCGTGGCGGCTTTGATTTCAAGCGGCGATAAAGTCGCTGGGCCTAACAAGAACGAAGCTGCGGCGATCACGATAAACCGGAGCGCAGTTCGAAGTTGGTCCCAAACAAAGTCCGACGCGGCGTCTGACAGAGAGCAGTGGTTTGAATAGTTTGAGCGCATATTGATACCTGACGAAGCGATCATAGCCATGAGGTTCGGGGGACTGGAAGTTTCTAGAATAAGTGTTTCGCTGGTGCCTTGTCCATTGCTTTGTTGGACGGTTTCAGAACCGGAAGCGGTAGCGATCGGCCAAAGATTCAGCCTGAGGATTTAGATCAATTCGTTAGTCTTGGGCCGGTCGCTACCGCTCCGGTGCTGAAACGGAGATGCGAACTGGGCTTTTTAGTGTAATAATACCGCCGCTTTCCCCCCTACAATTTCTAGCCAGTTGGAGAAGACTTCCATGAAGCGTTTCGTCATCGCGATTTCTGTTCTTGTGTTTGCGCTCTCGGCGTTCGCAGCAATTGCCTTCGCGCAGGAGAGTCGTCATTTCACTGTTGAGGATTTGTTGAAGGTTCGCCGCGTCGGCGACCCGCGAGTCTCACCCGACGGCAAACACGTTGCCTTTACAATTGGCGACGTCAATTGGGACGCCAACAAGGTCGTTACGCAGATTTACGTGATGACAATTGACGGCAGCGGCATGAAGCAACTTACTAATGGCGCCAGCTCTGCTTCTTCACCTCGCTGGTCACCAGACGGCAAGAAGATCGCCTATACAACCGGCGGCCAGATTTGGCTGATGGAAAGCGATGGTGATCACAAAGATCAGGTTACAAAGATTTCTACCAGTGCCGCCGCGCCGGTCTGGTCGCCAGACGGAAAATGGCTGGCGTTCACTTCTGACATCTATCCCGATTGCAGTGACGATGGCTGCAATAAGAAGAAAGACGAAGCCGCCGAAAGCAGTAAAGTCAAAGCGCACATCACGACTCGTCTGCTCTTTCGCCACTGGGACGAATGGCGCGACGTGAAACGAACGCATGTCTTCGTAGTTTCCAGCAAGGGCGGCACGGCGCGAGATCTAACTCCCGGCGACTTTGATTCGCCGCCCTACGCTGCGGCAACTGGCGTTGACTATGGCTTCTCGCCGGACAGCAAAGAACTGGCTTACGTTCGCAACCCCGACAAAGTTGAAGCGACTTCAACCAACAGCGACATTTACGTCGTGCCTTTATCCGGCGCCGCTGCAAAAAATATCACGGCTAAGAATCACGGCTACGACGTTGGCCCGATCTATACGCGCGACGGCAAATACATCATCTATCGTTCGCAGGCGACAGCCGGATTCGAGGCGGATCGCTGGCGGTTGATGTCTTACAACCGCGCGACCGGCGTGAGCACTGAAGTCACGAGAAACTTTGATCAGCAAGTCGAGGAAATAACAATTTCGCCAGATGGCAACTATGCCTACTTCGTCGCGGACGAGCGCGGACGCCTCCCCGTTTACCGAGTCCCGCTCGGCGGCGCTGAACCGCAGAAAATGGTCCCGAATGTTTCAGCCAGCGGCCTGCAAATCACTCCGGACGGGAAAACGCTGGTCTTCGCGAACAGCACGATGGCGATGCCGGCCGAGATTTCTCGAGCTGACATCGATGAAGGCACTGTGACCTCGCTGACGAGCGCCAATAGAGATCTAATGGCGCGCTTCGGTTTGCGAAAAGCCGAGGAAGTTGAATGGACTGGGGCGCTGGGCAAAAAAATTCATGGCTTCATCGTTAAGCCGGCAGACTTCGATCCGAACAAGAAGTATCCGCTCGCCGTAATCATTCATGGCGGACCGCAGGGCGCGTGGCACGATAACTGGGGCTATCGCTGGAACCCGCAGGTGTGGGCCAATAACGGCTATATCGCTTTCTTGCCGAACCCGCGCGGGTCGACGGGCTACGGCCAGCAGTTTGAAAACGAGATCAGCGGCGACTGGGGCGGCAAAGCCTACACCGACATCATGAACGGCGTTGCCAACGTGCTGAGCCATAATTCGTTCATCGATCACAATCGCGTGGGGGCGGCCGGCGCAAGTTATGGCGGTTACATGATCAACTGGATCGAGGGGCACAACAACGATCCGCGTTTCCACTTCAAAGTCCTCGTATCACACGACGGCGTCTACAACCTCGAAAGCATGTACGGGGCGACCGAAGAGCTTTGGTTTACCGATTGGGAATTCAAGGGCACTCCATGGACCAATCCCGCGATGTACGCGCGCTGGTCGCCAAACAAGTTCGTCAAAAACTTCAAGACGCCGATTCTTATCATCCACAGTGAGCTCGATTATCGCGTGCCCTTTGGCGAAGGACTGCAATTGTTCACAGCCGTGCAACGCATGGGTATCGACTCGAAGCTGCTCATGTTTCCGGACGAAGGCCACTGGGTGCTCAAGCCGCAGAACTCGCAACTCTGGCATCACACCGTGCTCGATTGGATGGATAAATATTTGAAGTAGTGCCGGGAGCGCGGGCATCCCTGCCCGCAAGTGACGCCGAAGATGCGACAGCTTCGCGCCTGAGGCGCGTTTGCGGGCAGGATGCCCGCGCTCCCAGGTTTGTTGTATGATTCCCCCACCTCAACTCCCGAATCCAGCCCTGTGAATAGATCGGAGTCTGAATTATGCGGAACGTCACCCGTAAACTTTCTGTAGGTTCGTTGCTGCTGGCGGTTCTATTAAGCCCGCTTACCGGCGCGTTTGCTGCCGACTTCAAACGCGAAGTCATCTATCAAATCATCACCGACCGTTTCTTCGACGGCAACAGCGCCAACAACAATCCTGCGCAAAGTGCCGGTTTGTATGACGCTACCAAAACGAACTGGCGGCTCTACTGGGGCGGCGACTTGCAGGGCATTCAACAAAAGATGTCGTACCTCGCCGGCATGGGCGTGACCGCGATTTGGATTTCTCCGCCGGTCGATAATCTGAACACAAACATTCCGGACGGCGGCGGCAACCCAACGGCTTCTTACCACGGTTATCAGGGCCGCGACTTCAAACGAATCGAGGAACACTTCGGCAAT
>JANLYZ010000319.1:0-4369 GCA_031365905.1 Chloracidobacterium sp.
AAAGAGCAGACGCTCAAACGCAAAGTGAACGAGTGGGCGCTCGCGCTTCAGATCGAGCGCTACTACACCAAGAACCAGATCATGGAGCTTTACGCGAACCACATCTTTCTTGGCGCGAATGCCTATGGCGTGGAAGCCGGCGCCGAAACCTATTTCGGAAAACAAGCGAAGGACCTGACGATCGGCGAAGCCGCGTTGCTCGCCGGCGTTCCCAAGGCGCCCAGCGAATATTCACCGACCTCGAATCCAGTGCGCGCCAAAGAGCGACGCGATCTGGTGTTGGACCTGATGGCGAAAAATGGTTTCGCAACTCAGGCGGAAGTGGACGCAGCCAAAGCGAAACCAATTCAACTGGCAGACACTGCCTACTATCAATCGCAGCCGAAGTCGAGCGCGTTTGATTATCCGGTGGAGAATATCCGGCAGGAACTCGAAGACAAATACACGACTCGCGTGGCCCAGGGGGGATTGGCTGTCTACACAACTATCAACGTCGAAGCTCAGAAGCGCGCGTATGAAGTCCTGCGTGCAGGTTTGCGAAACTACGACAAAACGCATGCCGGCTGGCGCTCAAGCTACAAGATGATTCCGACCGCGGCGAACAATGGCCAGGGACCGCCCTCTACACAGGAACTCAACAGCTATAAAGATCCTGACTGGTATGGCAACGACTATCACGAAGGTCGTTTCCTGTCAGGACTGGTTACGAAAGTCGATCACGCCAGGAATGAAGCCACGATCCGTTTTGGTAACTACACTGCGACTGTGGGCGCTGGGGACATGGGTTGGTCCAAGCGAAGTCCGGGCACCGAGTTGAAGGCCGGCTACCTTTCCGAGTTTGAAATCAAGGAAGTCGATCAGAAGAGCCGCCGGCTAAAAGTTGAACTGTCGCAGGTGCCGGGTATAGCCGGGGCGATGATGACCCTAAACGCCAAGACCGGCGAGATCGTTACCATGATCGGTGGTTACGATTTCTACAGCGCCAGTAAATTTAATAACGCGACCCAGGCTTACCGGCAAACCGGCTCCTGCTTCAAGCCGTTCATCTATACCGCGGCAGTTGAATGGGGCATGACACCGGACACGACTGTCAGCGGCGCGCCAATTAAGATCGGCAGCTGGGAACCGCATAACTACGATGGCTCGTCCGGCAACGGCGATCTGCCGTTGAAGATGGCCCTCGCTAAATCGATGAACATTCCCGCGGTTCACCTGCTGCAGACAGTTGGCATTCAAACCGGCGCGCAGATGGTGCGGCGCTTCGGCATCAAGGTGCCCATGGCGCCTTATCTTCCTTCAGCGCTGGGTGCGACCGAGGTGCCGCTCGATCAGATGGTTTCGGCGTACTCGGCTTTTCCCAACAAGGGCATTCGCGTTGACCCGCACCTGGTCCGCCGCGTGTTGGATCGCGATGGCGCGGTACTCGAAGAATGGGAGAAGACAACTTACAAAGTTGTAAACGAGTATGTGGCGCTGACAATGGTTTCAATGATGCGCGGCGTGGTTCAGTTTGGCACTGCAACGGCAGCGAGCTCACTCGGCGTGCCGCTGGCGGGAAAGACAGGAACGGTTAACGACCACACCGACGTTTGGTTCATCGGTTACACGCCGTCATACGTTACCGGCGTTTGGATGGGCTACCCGGGGAGAAAGAAACCACTCGGAAATGACATGACCGGCGGCCACGGTGCGCTGCCGATGTTCGTTACCTTCATGAAGGATTTTCTGAAAGGGAAACCGAAGGAGGACTTCGACAAAGCGCCGGGAATGCCCGAAGACATGAAGCAGCTGTTCAAGCAGCGACAACGTGAACTTCAGGCTGAGCGATCGCAGTTTAATGAGGACACGTCGAAACAAACCGACGAAAACGACACAACCTTACCCGCAACGAATAGTACCGCACCTAAATTGGAACAGATGACGCTGCCACCACCGCCGAGGGCTGACGAAGGTACAGCGCCACCGCCGCGAACTGAGCCGGTGACGCCGAAGGTAGATGGTCCACCGCCGCCTCCTGCATCGCGTCCTCGCGAAGTCGATCCGGCGAAAAAGAAGGGAAAGAAGGGCGGAGATGAGCCGTAGAGCAAGTTGAGTGACTCATGTTAACCTTAGCGAACCGCTTATGAGTACTACGATTAGTAAAGCCGATGACCTCATGGAACTAGTCACCCGCATGCCAACTGATAGCGTGCTGATCCAACACGGTATTAGCTGGGACGAGTACGAGGAACTCCTCGATGCGGTAGGTGAGGCGAGCGGTCTGCGCATTAGTTACAGCGATGGAACGCTACAAATCATGACGCTCTCTCAACAGCATGAACAATATTCAATGTTGCTCCAGCGGATAGTTAGCCTCTTAAGTAGCAGCCGCCGCATTAGAATTCTCTTTTACGGGTCAACTACGATCAGAAAGAAAAAGAAGCAGAAAGGTGTTGAGCCCGACGGCTGCTTCTATGTGCAGAATGCAAGGTTGGTCGGCACCAAGGATGAGATAGATTTTAATACCGATCCGCCTCCCGATATCGTAGTCGAGATCGATTTGCACCACGATTCAATTTCCAAGTTTCCGATTTATGCGGCGCTCGGCGTTCCTGAACTTTGGCGGTTTTACGAAGACTCTTTGACTATCTATCGCCTTGAGGGCGAACAGTACCAGCCCTCAGAAGCGAGTCAGGCCTTGCCACTTCTTACTGGTTCGTTGTTAACGCAATTTCTCCGGCGAAGCGTGAAGGAAGACCAGTACGACATTCTATTAGCTTTTGAAGAGTGGCTGAAAACTCAACCGCAATAACTCCGCAATCGACAGACAGGAATTCTGTCCTACTTCAGAATTCGATCAAGCGTAAACGGCAGCATCTTCCGCCACCAGGGCCAGTCGTGATCGACGTCCGTGCCCCAGAGATCGAGTGTGTGCGGAATGTTCTTAGCCTTCAGAATGTCAGATAGATTCTGGCTGCGCTCCGGCGCTTCGTAGTTTCCCTGGCCGGAGAGAATGTAAATGTCAGTCGCCTTTTGCAGGATCGGCAGGTAGTGGTCATCGTTTAGGTTCGGCAGATAGTCGGCGGGGTTATTGAAGTAGACGTTGTCGTCGCAGTGGCCCTTCAAATAAGAACGCACGTCGTAGCTGCCACTCAAGGCAATCACGCCGCGAAATAGATCCGGATGTTTGAAGTATTCGTTAGCTGCCAGAAATGCGCCGAGGCTCGCGCCGGTCGTCAGCGGCCGCGCATCATCGCCCGCATCTTTGCGGATTAACGGCAACACTTCATCTGTGATGTAACGATCGAACCGCGTCAGCAACTCGGCCTTCATATGCGGCGGCATCTGTTCGTTGAGCAGGCTGTACTTGTTGACACTGTTTATCGAGTAAGCGCGGATGCGCCCGCTTTCGATATGCGGCTTGATTGCATCAACCAAATGAAACCGTTCATACTCGAGATAGTCAGCGGCCGCGGTAGGAAACATTAGCAGTGGCTGGCCGGCGTGGCCGTAAGCAACCAGCGGCATGTCGGTGCTCAAGTTTTGACTGAACCAGGATGTTATTCGGCGTTCCATTGAAACCTCTCTCAGGCGGATTTCTACCGCAAGATTGAAACTCTCTATTGGGTTTTTTGCAGAGCGAGATGTTCTCGCAGTTCGCGCTTGAGCGCAAGCGTGTTAGCCCGGCAACCTTGCGGGTAATCATGGCCCAATCACTCGCAGCGAATTCCGCCCCCCGTTCACGCGACCCATTTCATTGCTTTTAGCAGTAACAAGAAATACCATCCCGCCGCTATCTTTGAACTTATCACGCCTGGAGGAAAAGACTATGTTCGACAAATCGATCCTTTCATCGAGTTCTCTTCTGCGCGCGTTGCTAATCGGCAGCGCGATGATTTTCGTCGCCCAGTCTACCGCCACAGCGCAGGACCTTTATCAACTTCACCAGGACGGTAAAATTTGGCGTTACAACGGAACACCATGCAGCGGCAACTCGTGTCCCGGTTGGCAAATGCTCGACAATAACCCAGCCACGACAGCTATCGTAAGCAGCGGCAGTCAACTCTTTCAGTTACACAATAGCGGCAAGGTTTGGCGTTACACCGGCGTGCCATGCAATGGCAACTCTTGTCCTGGCTGGCAGATGCTCGACAACAATCCAGCCACTACTTCGATCGCAGCCGGCGGCAATCAGCTTTTTCAGTTGCACAATAGCGGCAAGATCTGGCGCTTCACCGGAACGCCGTGCAGCGGCAACTCTTGTCCGGGCTGGCAAATGCTCGACAACAACTCGGCAACTACCGCGATCGTCACAACCGGCACTTCACTTTTTCAGCTGCACAACAGCGGCAAGATCTGGCGCTTCACCGGAGTGGCTTGCAACGGCAAC
>JANLYZ010000296.1:0-3964 GCA_031365905.1 Chloracidobacterium sp.
ACCGGCACCTTGGCGCCGGACTCATCACGCGTGGTAAAGCCGCGCGCAAGATTCCGACCGGTGACCGGCGGTTTGCCTGCCGCGATCACTAGCGGCGCCGCTGGGCCTGAAGTAAACAGATTCGCGCGTTTGCGAATCGAGCCATGACAGTCTTCACACGCTATCTCGATCGCGGCGCGGGGTTCGGTGTAGAGATTGCCGTCGCCATGCGCGTCCTGACGGAAGTGACAGTCAACGCAGTGCATGCCCCGGTCGAGATGGATATCGTTTAGGTGGACAGCTTTTTTAAACTTGTCAGGATCGTCGGCCGCGACGAGCTTACCTCCGGCGTCCAGCAGGTTTCCTTTGCGATCGCGCTTGAAGACTTTGCGAAACAACCAGCCGTGGCCATGAGAATCACCAAACTGCGTGTTCTTTAACAGCAAATTAAATTCGGGCGTGCCGGTGTCTGTTAGGAAAGCAAGGTTGGACCAAAGCCCGCGCAGGCTGGCGGCTTCGGGATTGCGATCGAGCTTCTCGCGTTCCTCATCCGGCGACGGTTCATGTTGCTGCTTCGGGTAGAGCTTGTCGCCGTCGCTCTCGTTGTCCCACCAGGTAAGCCCCAGGTACGTGGCAACCATGTTTGTGCCCGGATGCATGTGACAGGTCATGCACTGCGAAGTAGGAATTTGGCTGGTGAACTGATGCTTGATCGGATGGCCGGATTCATTCTTCGGAATGTTGACGTCGCTGGTTTGCGAACGGCCAAGGTTTCCAGCGTCGTGATAACCGGCAGAGTGCGAAGCGTCGCGATCATTCGCGTATATAACGTGACAAGCGGAACAACCTGACGAGCGATAGTCGCCGGGATGATCGTTCGTGCCAAGAAAATTCAACGTCGGATCGAGCAGGCGCGTTTTTTGCAGTCCGAGATAAACAGGATCGGTGCGCTGAGCGCTGCCAAAACCGCGCGGGCTTAGTCCCTTGTCTGGTTTGCCCGGATCTTCATCTTTGTCCGGAAGGCCAACTTCCAGACGCCGCTTCCCTCCTCTTTCAAAAACCCGCAGCACGTTGCCAGGCTGCGAGATCTCCCAACGCGGGATCGGGTCAAGAAATTCGAGCAGCCCTTTCGCGCGCTTGTCTTCGCTTGAGGGCTTTGGATTTTGAAACAGAGTTTGCGGTGCGCCATTCTCACTGTAGCTCTCGCCAAAGCGCGGGTCCTTCAAGGGGAAGCCGCCATTGTTGTAAAGCGCGGCGCCCCAGAGCATCGCGCCGTGCGTCATCATGCTGCGCGCGACGTTCTTCGATTCCAGCGCGTGGCAGCCGCTGCCGCCGCATGTTTTCGCCGCGACACGCAGATCGCCGGGATTGATGAAACGCACAAACTCCCAACTCTCGCGGGCCAGCAAAGTATTGGTGCGTTCCGGATTCGCGCCTGTGTGTTTCCCGTCTCGTTGCCACTCAGCCGGAAACTTCGCGCGCACGTGTGCTTCGTTTTTGATTTGCTCTATCGACTTCGCATCGATCTCGCCGCCGCTCTTTCGCGGCACTGGGTTGCCGCCGTGGCAACCTGTACACGTAAGGCCAACTGAATCTTTGCCATCATTCAACTTCTCAAGCGCTTCGCCGGTGTTTGTGTATTTGTGCATCGGCTCGATCTGGCCGTGGCAGGTGACGCAGCCCTCGAGCTTCGGGGTTGGAGTTGTCTGATCCAGGGTCGCCCTTTCAACGTCTCGCGAAATGGCGCCGCTGAGCCCAATGAAGGGGTTAACTGAAGTGAAGGAGAGTGCGACTAACGGAATTCCAAAGAATAGGAAGGTCCGCAAGAGATCGGCTGGATTGTCTTTACGACCCTTCAATGTTTTCACGCTCGACTGGCTGAATTCGAAATCGCTACGATCTTTGATAGGGAGTCACGACATCTTTGAGCATCTGAAACTGTTTGCTATTAAGCGTCACAAGATTGGCATCGTGAGCCTCCGCAGTCGCGGCAATAATCGCATCCGCCAATCCAGTGCCGTGACTTCTACCGAAGTCTCTGCGGATAAGGCCGGCGCGAGCGGCGATTTTTTCGTCTAAGGCAATGACTTGAAACGAATCCACGAATTGATCCAACGTTAGACGTTCATCGCCGTCTCGAACGCCCGCATAAAGCTCAGCAACGGTAATGGCTGAAACTGAAAGGGGCGGTGTAACACTCTCCAGGTACGCGACAGCCTCGGCTCGGTCGCGCAGGTAATCAATTAATACATCAGTGTCTATCAGTAACTGAGTCATAGCTGGTCACAGTCTGTCCCATTCGCGTCGAAGCTTGCCAAAGTCCGGCAGATCGTCGCGGTCTTTCCAAATCCCTCGTGCCTGCACTATTCGGGAGTTGACGAAAGGCAAGTCCTGCCTGATGAGGTTGTAAACGGCATCGTGGATCAGCTCGCCCTCAGACTTGCCGGTTCTCGCAGCGACCTTCTGCAATGCTCGTTCTTCAGTTTCAGTTAAATTTACTTCAATCTCTGCCATTCTTGTTCTCCCTTTCCCTTCACTCTATCTGGCTTGTCTCCAGCTATCAAGCTTCCTAAAACACCAGCTTCAATTGCGCAAACAGCGAATAGAGCGGCTTCTGCGGATTGATAACATCCGGCTCGCAGAAATCCCCCACACCCGGCGGACAGTTGCGCGAGCGGTCAGTAAAAATATCGCGAAAGCCCCGACCCGTCTGCAGCGTCGAGGCGCCGAAAGTAACGGTCACGTTATTAATCAAAAACGGACGATAGGCGACACCCAAACTATAATCCCAACCAATATCGTGCCGAATGTGATTTTGAAATAGTACGTATTCCAACGGCTCGGTACGGTGAAAGCGGAGATAGTTAACATTGAAGACCGTCTTGATTCGTTGCGTGAGTTCAACGTCAACGCCGGCGTTGTAAATAAAAATTCCAGGATTGACAAAATTCGCCTGGCCTTGCGTCTTGCTGCTGCGCAAACTCGGCAGAATGCTGTTGGGCTGTACCAACCCAACGCCCGTCTGCGTCAAGCGAATGCCGTTGCGATTCCAATACGAGAACTGTCCGCCGACGAAATTCGGATCGTCGAAGATCGTGTCGAATCCTGTCGCCTTCCCGTCTGTCGGATTCGAGTCACCCTGCGCAAAGAAGAATGAACCCTTGAAGCGTAGGTAATCATGATCGACAGACGCTTCGACGGCGCCCATATTTGATCTCACGCTCACGCTGCGACCGGCAATCGGATTCCGATCGTCGCGCCCAAACGCATAGTAGTAAGCGTGTGTCAGATTGAGTTTGCCCAGGTGCCCGTCGCCACTAATTCCCAGATAACCAACCTTGATCGCGTGTGGCCGCACGTCACCGATTAATGCCGGGCGCACCAGGAATCCATTGCGATCGTACTTGATGCCGGCGCGATCGTCGTTGTAATGCAGGCTTCCCTGAATCGTGTAGCCCTTGCGAATGAAGTCCTGACGAAAGACATTTGCGATGTAAACATTTTGATGGCGCGTGTCGAAGCGATTGAGCCCGCTGTTTGTGTCCTTCTCGAGCATCGAGAAGTAGGCGGCGTTGAACTGAACACGATTATTTTTTGCCGCGCCAAAGACACGCAGGCCGAGATTGTTGTCGGAAAAAATGAAGCCGCGAAAGTCAGATACAAACGGCTGAATCCCGGCGCGCACGGAAACGAAATCGTAGTTGCTGTCCACATCCCACAACTTCACTTCACCAAAGGCTTCCTCAAGTGAAACATGCGTGTCCGTGCGATTCGTGCCGCGCCTGACGTCGATGTTTACGACGCCGTTCTCGCGGGCATTGAGATAGTTGGGAATGCTGAAGGTCGGCGAGATCTTGATGGCCCAATCGCGCGGCTTGAAAGTGGAATCGCCGTGAAATAGTTCGAAACTGAGCTGAAGCGTTTCGCTCGCGGCAAACTGTTCGGGTTGACCAAAAAACTCGGCGCTGCGCGGGTCGTCGCTGCT
>JANLYZ010000435.1:0-18583 GCA_031365905.1 Chloracidobacterium sp.
ATGAGGCGGATGTTTTCCGGATCGGGTCGCGCGAGCGAGCGTGCCGCCGCTTCGCAGGAATCCGCCAGCATCATGATCGCCGCCTCTTTGAATTGCGGCTTTGGACCGGGATAGCGAAAATCCTTCTCTTCGATTACTTCACCCGGTTTGGCCTGGCCCTGCGCTTTGCGGAGAAAGAAATGCAGTGTGCGCGTGCCGTGATGCTGGGGAATAAAGTCAGCAATCTTTTTCGGCAGACTAATTTCTTTGGCGAGCTTCTGTCCGTAGGTGACGTGGCTGATGATAATCCTGGCACTCTGCGACGGACGCATATGATCGTGCGGGTTCTCGCCCTGCTGGTTCTCAACAAAATACTCCGGCGCCGCGACCTTGCCGATGTCATGATAGAGCGCTCCGATACGCGCCAGCAGCGGATTAGCGCCGACCGCACGGCAAGCGTCTTCGGCAAGTTGTCCGACGGCATGCGAATGCTGGTTCGTACCCGGCGCGCGCAATGCCAGTTGGCCCAGCACCGGCAAATCAGCATTTGAAAGTTCGAGCAGCTTTACGTCGGTAAGAATGCCAAACAGGGATTCGTTTATCGGCAAACCACCCGCCGCAAAGATTGCGGTCAACAAACCACCGACAAAACCGCAGCCGGCAGCGAGCAGGACCGCATTCAGCGTGAAGGCTTGTTCCGCGTAAGCAATCAGCGCGAGAGCCATCACGCCATTGACCACGCCAACCAACAGCCCGGCGAGCGTCACCGACTGTCGCTCTCGATAGCGGCCAATCCCGTAGACTGCGGCTGAGCATGAAATCATCGCAAACAGTGACTGCTGTATTCCGGTTGGCGCCAGCATGCCGGCAAATAGCGCAGTGACGATGCCAGTGAGAAACCCGAGTTGCGTGTCGACTAACATGACGACCAGGAGCGATGCGGCGGCGAAAGGAATTGCAAAGTTCCAAAGCGTGGGATCGTTGAAAGGCGCGGTCTTCATGCCGTTGGCAACACTATCGCTAAGCGTGAAGCCAACGCGCATGAACGCTGTCTGCATCACGATTGCGGAACCAACCAGCGCAAAGGCCCGTCGCTTAGAAAGCGACAACGCCGAGACGGTGCTGCGGTGTTCAGTAAACTTCCAGACAGCCCAGTAAACTGCAAAGACTATCAACAGCAAGCCGAGCAAATTGTGCCAGGGGCGGCCCGCGTGTCCCGTCGTTTTCAAAGCCCCGAGCTGGGCGAGCATTGCCGGCGTAACTGTGTCGCCCTCGCGCGCGATCATCTGATTGCGTTTGAGCGAGATGGTCACGGGCGGAATGCGATTGGCTTCGGCTTCGCGCGCAGTCGCGGTCGCTGTTTGATCAAGGATCACGTTAGGGCGAATCAAGGGAAGTATCGCCGCCACCAAAGTTGATCTTTGTTCCTGAGACCAGCCGGGCAGATTGAGAACTTTTAATTCAAGTTCCTGTCGCGCGGCATTGAGCGAGAGCATCCGCGTTCTTGGCGCCGGCATGATCATTTGTCCGGATGGGTTCCGAACATCGACTAGAACGATTTCCTGATTCAGCCGATCCGCCTCGGCGTCGTCGTAAATGTATTTATCGCCGGTCTCACGAATCAGCGCCGCCAGTCGATTCAAATCGTCCTCGTCGAAGTTGTGTGCGGTGAGTGCGCGCGCGACGCCAGCGCCGCCTTCGCCGGTCCAGTTCAAAACCTTGCCCGGCGCCTTCGCTTCGTTTCGACCTTTGAGTTCTTCCCAAGCAGAGCGAAAACTTCGCGCTGAACTCTCGCCGCGCGTGGAATCAAAATTAAAGATCGACCGCGTAGCCTGCCGCGCGGCATTGCGTCGCCGCTCGGTCTCGACAATATCGAAGCCATTGACGTCCGCGCGCGCCACTACATTCCCGGTTATGACGTCGCCCTCGCGGTAGTCCTGCGAATAACCGGATGGATAATTGCTGACGAGCAGCGGCACGGTGATAACTACCAGAAATGCGAACCCGATTAGCAGACGCGTGCGCGGCTCGAATACTCGGAAGGGGCGCAGGACGTATTGCAGCGTCACATCGCGGGCACGGCTAAGCGGAGTTGTGAATCGAGGACGAATGGCCATTGTTTATGCGATTCGCGAAATGCGAGTGGCAGCGAAACCTTCACCGTTGGACAAACCAAGATCCTGCGAAAGCATTTGGCCGACTTTTTCGAGCAGCGGCGGCAGTGTCTTCCGATTAGTGGCGGAGATGGCGACGACTTCGCGCTCGCCATTTTGCGCCAGCTGGCGCGAAATTCCCTGGAGCGTTTCGCCGTCAACGAGGTCGGCCTTGTTCAATGCCAGGATTGAAGGAATTTGAGCGACGTGGAGTTCTTCAAGGATTCGTTCGACTGATTGAATCTGTTGCGACCAGCGCGGATTGGAAATGTCCACAAGATGGACGAGCAAGGTGCTGTCGCCAATCTCCTCGAGCGTTGCACGAAAAGCCGATAACAGGCCCGGGGGCAGGTCGCGAATGAAACCAACGGTATCGTTCACGATTATTTCCTGCTCGCGTGGCAGCCGCAGGCGGCGCGAAGTTGGATCGAGGGTCGCAAACATGCGCTGCTCGGCGCGCACTTCGCTGTTCGTGAGCGCGTTTAGCAGGGTCGACTTGCCCGCGTTCGTATAGCCAACAATTGAAACAACCGGCAGTTGATTTCGGGTGCGTACTTTTCTGCGTTCGTGACGTCGCAGTCGTTGCGTCTCAATCTCTTTCTCCAGGCGGTTGATACGATCGCGAACCCGGCGCCGATCCATCTCGAGTTTTGTTTCTCCAGGACCACGACCGCCAATGCCGCCCGCGAGCCGCGAGAACGCCGAATTCTGTCCGGCAATCAAGCGCGGCAGGAGATATTTCAACTGCGCGAGCTCGACCTGGATCTTGCCCTCGCTGGACTGGGCGCGTTGCGCAAAGATGTCGAGGATGAGTTGCGAACGATCGATGATCTTCAAATCAGTTGCTTCTGACAATGATCTCACTTGCGCCGGCGTCAACTCGCGATCGAACACCAGCATGTCAGCGCCCAACTGCAGCGAACGAATCAGCAGCTCGTCAAGCTTGCCGCGCCCAAGCACGGTGCGCGGGTCGATCGCCTGGCGTCTCTGGATCACCTTGTCCTGGACGACCATCCCTGCGGAAGTTGCGAGCTCGTGCAACTCCGCCATCGATTCTTCTGCGTCGGCAAGCGGTCCGGTCGTAACGCCGACGAGGATAGTGCGATCTTTCAGTCCATCTTTCCGCGAGACGCGACGATTGCGCGCCATCTCCTGTTCGAGCGATTCGATCAACTCCAGAAAATCGACGTCGAGTTGGGAAACTATTTTGGGCGGCAGGAAAGCGTAGGGCTCCTGGCCATTGCCGTTCTGTAGGTCGACGGCAGCCATTGGCAAAAGATGAGCCGCGTTGACGATACCGGGCAAACCGTCATTTGGATTCACGTCCACGGCGACCATCAAGTCGAGCCGCAGCAGCGCGAGGTCAGTTAAGTCGTCCTGCGTCAGGCCTTCGCCACGGAGATGGGTGTGCACACAGCGCAGGCCACGAAAGCGATCGACAGCGACACGAATGCGTTTGAAATCCGGGAGCTCGATGCGTCGATTGTCGCCAACCATCACGTATTCGATGTGCCCACTGCGATCGATGAGCGCGCCGATTTGTCGCCGTATCTCGTGGGAGAGTTCAGCGAGTTGGCGCCCAAACTCGGGTGTCAGTATCTGGTGAGGGTCAATCCGCCGGGTGTAGAGCTTTTCGATGCGGCGAATTTGATTCGGCTTGAGGCCCGCGGTGTTTCCGATTACATCCTTGATGGTTCTTGCCCTCCAGTCATACGGTTAACAAAGGCTCGCGCGGCCAGCAGCAAACTCTTCGACTGCTCAGCGATTGGGATCCGTTTGAAGTTACAGGAGGAGTGATGCGAGCCGTGGGTTTCCGACGCCGGTGAATTACTCTCGATGTTGCTCTGCGATATCGCTTCGCTTAGTCGCTTGAGCATTAGAATATTTTCGTTGACCCAGCTTCTGACGCACTGAAAGATGATTTCGAAAGAAGCCGCTTTTTGCAGGTTGGATTATACCATAGCGAGCAATATGCAACAGGAAGACTGAGGGGTGTCAGCTTGGAATCTGCCCCAGCAAGTCACTTGACTGTGATCCATTGTGAATTAGACACCACCTGAACCCCGTCGTATGATGAACAGCTTTTGCCGGGCATGTGCTTCGCGATCAAGCTAATGAATAAAGCTCCAAAAATCCTGCGGATTGACCCACAACTCGCGCTTCCCGGCGCAGAGGTGACGATTGACTGCGAAAACTTCGACACCAGCGATCCGACCCTCTGTGCGGTTTGGTTCGGCACGCAGCGCGCTCCAATCGTCGCCCTATCGCCGCGGCGCGTGCTGGCGATCGTGCCGGAAGTAAAACAGAGTGGCCAGACCGAGGTCAGCGTTGAGAGTAATGGACAACTGAGCGAAACGGTGACGCTTGAAGTTGGCAAGCAACTCGCCGAGGACCTTCATCCCGTCGCCAACCCCGCTTTCGATCCTGATGACGGTTCGCTTTTTGTAACGCGTTCGGGCTCACGTGGTGAACAGTTGCCGGTAACGATTTTTCGCATTGACGTTAGCGGGGAGGTGAATGAATTCTCGGGTGATATCACCAATCCGACCGGGATTGCTTTCGACAGCTCCGGACAGATGTTCGTAAGCAGCCGCATGGACGGCACGGTCTATCGCATCACGCCTTTCAAAGAGGCCGTGCCCTTCGCGAGAAATCTTGGCGTGGCCACGGGGCTTGCTTTCGACACTTCAGACACGATGTATCTCGGCGATCGCACCGGCACGATTTATAAAGTAAACGGAATTGGCGAAGAGAGCCCCTGGGCGCAACTCGAACCGTCAGTCTCCGCTTACCACCTCGCGTTCGGTCCTGACGGCGATCTGTATATAGCTGGACCAACCGTGGCGAGTTTTGATTCGGTTTGGCGCATTAATCCGCATGGCGAAGTCAGCGTTTTTTATAAAGGGCTGGGACGGCCGCAAGGCTTGGCCTTTGATGGCCTGGGAAATTTGTGTGTCGCTGCTTCGTTGCGCGGCCGGCGGGGCATCGTGCGCATTTCTCCAGACGGCAAGGACGCCGAGCTGTTTGTCGCCGGTATGAACCTCGTGGGTCTGGCTTTTAGTGTGACCGGCGACTTGGCAGTGGCCTCGACAGACTCCATCTACAGTCTGGAGTTTGGACGATAGAGTCATATCAAGAGCGTGTTCACAGCTGATTTTTGACACGTCTCAAGTGCCATGTTAGTGTGAACAACTCGTGTAATTCCTTCAGATAATTAACTTTCTAATGGGCAACATCGACAGCCACGCCGTTGGACAATTCATTCTTTACATGGTGGCGCTGATCTTTTCGTTGTCAGTTCACGAATCGGCCCACGCCTGGATGTCGAACAGGTTCGGGGACGATCTGGCGCGGTTGCAAGGACGAATAAGTCTGAACCCCGTAGTGCACGTCGATCCGATCGGTACTCTCTTGTTTCCGGCTATTGCGTTTTTCACTGGCGCGCCTTTGATCGGCTGGGCCAAGCCCACCCCAGTGAATCCTCTGAAGTGGAGAAACAAACGCGTTGCTAATTTTTGGGTTTCTGCGGCGGGCGCGATTAGCAACTTCATCATTGCTTTTGCTGCCGGTGTTGGACTCAGAGTTTTGTATTCGCTTGGCGTGGTAGATCGTGGATTCAGACTCGTCAACTCAGATTCGCAGCTAGCGACCGGCGCGATTGAATTACTGTTTATTTTCTTCATGCTGAATGTGGCGCTCGGAGTATTCAATCTGCTGCCGATACCGCCGCTGGACGGCAGCAAAGTGCTGGCCAGCATTTTGCCCGAAAGTTTTGAGGCTGGACTTGAGGCGCTGGAGAAATTCGGTTTCATTCTGCTGTTCATCGCAGTCTTCACCGGCGTACTCGGTGTAATTTTTAATGTGGTTATGCCGATCGCGACGGCTTTAGTTCTTCTTGGTACCGGGTGAAGCAGATGAAAAGAATTTTTAGCGGCGTACAGCCTACCGGCAACGTGCATCTGGGAAACTACCTGGGCGCTTTGCGCAACTGGGTGACGCTGCAACGCGAATACGAGAGTTTCTTTTGCATCGTCAACCTGCATGCGATCACGTCGCGCCAGGATCCAAAGCTACTGGCCGAGAAGACCAGAGAACTAGCCCGCATCTATTTAGCGGTTGGGATCGATCCGGAGCTGGCAACGATCTTCATTCAGTCAGACGTTGCGGAACACGCGGAGTTGACCTGGATGCTCAATTGCATCGCGCGCATGTCTGAACTCGAGCGGATGACGCAGTTTAAGGAGAAGGCGCGCAAGCAAAATGAGAACGTTCCAGTGGGAATGTTTGATTATCCGGTACTGATGGCTTCAGACATTCTCCTTTACCATACTGACCTTGTGCCCGTCGGGGAAGATCAGAAGCAGCACCTTGAACTGACCCGCGATTTGGCCATACGATTCAACCGCGACTACGGCGAAACGTTTCGTATTCCAGAGCCGTTCATTCCAAAAGTGGGCGCACGAATTATGTCGTTGTCTGATCCCACGAACAAGATGTCGAAATCAGACGACGACGTTAGTGGCTGCGTGCGGCTGCTCGATGATGCCGATAGCATTCAGCGCAAGTTCAAGCGCGCGGTAACCGATTCGGGAACTGAGATCAAATTTGACGCGTCACGTCCGGCGATTACAAACCTGTTGACGATCTTTCAGTTGTTGACGGGCCAATCACAGGAGCAAGTCGAGGCGCACTTTGCTGACAAAGGCTATGCGCAACTAAAACAGGATCTGGCCGATGCGACGATCGCGTTTCTTGAGCCGCTCAAGCAGCGTGTGACAGCGATCGCCGATGAGGAGTTGACCGTCATCATGGAGCGGGGCGCTGACAAAGCGCGCGGCATCGCGAGCAAAACACTCGTTGCGGTCAAGGAAAAGCTGGGGATTGCCGGCGTAAACAAGTAGCCGCAATGCGGCAAGGATTTAGATGGACGAGACGTTAGAAACCAGCGCGGCGCAAAAAGCCACCGATGAATCCGGAGCGGCAAGCGAACTTCCGGCAAGGGCTGAGCAAACAGGCGGCCCGATAGATGTCACCGGTTCAGCGCCCGAGATCGTTTCCGATAACACGACGGACGATCTCAAGATCGTCATGGGTGAATTCGACGGGCCTTTGGATCTATTGCTTCACTTAATCCGTCAGGAACAAATCAACATCTACGACATCCCAGTGGCGCGCATCGCCAACGAGTATCTTCGTTACCTCCAGTTAATGCAGGAGCTCGACATCGCCGTTGCCGGCGATTTCCTCGTTATGGCCGCAACTCTAATCGAGCTAAAGACGCGGATGCTGCTGCCGCGGGATCCGTTTGCAGCAGCGGAGGAAGAAGACGATCCGCGCCGCGAGTTGGTGGATCAGTTGCTTGAATACCAGAAGTACAAAGCTGCAGCGCAGATGCTGTGGTCGCGCGCGACTATTGAGCGCGCGGTCTTCAAGCGGGCCGAGATCGAAACTGACAAAAACAATCCGGAGGTCACAGTCGGCTTGTTTGATCTTTTGAAGGTGTTCCAGGAAATTCTCGCGCGGCACACAGAAGAAGTGCTGATGGAGATCGAGCGCGAAGAAGTTTCCATGACGGAGATGCTGGAGCGCTTGCGAAATATGGTGATGTCGGCAGGGGAAGTTAACCTGCGCGTTTTCTTTGAGCAGGCACGCTCGCGCCGCGAACTGGTGGTTGCGTTTCTTTCCGTGCTCGAGCTAGTGCGTACAACCGATGTGACGTTAATTCAGAACCAAACCTTTGGCGACATCGTCGTCAGAGTTACAAGCTAGTTTCTAAGAACATGACTGAAGAGACCGAAGACAACAACATAGAAGCAGTCTTAGACGAGGCGGCGCTTAATGAGGAGGCCAGCCGCGAACTCGAAGCGCTGGTTGCAGCAGAAGCGCCGGCTGTCGAGGCAGAAGCGTCGGAAGACCTCGGCACTTATGCGGTTCAAAACGCGGCCGAGCGCCGGGGCGTAATTGAAGCCTTGATCTTCGTTTCCGAAGAGCCTCTGAGCGCGAAGATCATAGCCGACGTGCTGCGCGAGGACCGCGCGGTGGTCGAGGAAGCACTCGCGGAACTCGCGCAGGAATTCAACGGACGAAACAGCGGACTGCAACTGCGTGAGGTAGCCGGTGGCTGGCAGTTTGCTACGCGTCCTGAATACCACGAGCACGTGCGCGCGTATTTGAAGTCGCGGCCCAGCGCGAAGCTGTCAATTGCATCGCTGGAGACGCTGGCCGTGATTGCCTACAAGCAACCAGTTACCGTGCCGGAGATTCTGGAAATTCGCGGTGTGCAGTCGCCGTCGTCGATCAAGACGTTGCTCGATAAGAAGTTGATTGTAGCGAAGGGGCGCAAGGAAACGGTGGGGCGCCCGATGATGTATGGAACCTCGAAAGAGTTCTTGCTGCAATTTGGTTTGAAGGACCTCGGCGAGTTGCCGAGCATGGAAGACTTTCAGGATCTGGCGGGTGGAAGCGAGTGAGAAGAGTTTCATGATCGAGATGGATCGAATCGAATCTTTAAGCCAACGGATTGCGAAAGAGTTTCGCCCGGATAGGATCATTCTGTTTGGGTCTTATGCGTATGGCGAACCGACTGAAGATTCCGATGTTGATCTACTTGTGATCCTTCCATTTGCGGGGAAGCCCGTACGGAAGGCAATTGAAATTAGATCTAGAATCAATGCTGGTATGCCGCTTGACTTGATTGTGCGCACGCCACAACAGGTGAAGAGCGAGTGGCAATGAACGATTGGTTCATGCGCGAGATCGTGGAAAAAGGCCGAACGCTATATGAAGCCAATAACTCGTGAATGGGTAAATAAGGCAGAAGGTGATTTTGCTACGGCTCAGCGCGAGTTCATCGTGTATCCGGATCCGAATTACGACGCGGTGTGTTTTCATAGCCAGCAATGGGGCGAGAAGTTATTGAAAGCCAGATTACAGGAAGCGGACGTCCCCTTCATAAAGACCCACGATCTTGACCTTCCTGGGAAACGCTGCGTTCGGATTTAGATTCGCTGACGGCCTATGCAGTTCAGTACCGTTATCCCCGGCCAAACTGCGGACCAGTCTGAAGCACGTGACGCTCTCAGGGCCTGCGGGGAATTGCGTTCGCAGGTGCATTCAGCTTTGGGAATGGACCCTAATTAGGACGATCGCTCGGCAGCACTGAGCTTGGAGTAATAGTGCAGGAACGCTTACAAAAACTGATCGCGGCGGCGGGCATTGCGTCACGTCGTCATGCTGAACAGATGATCGCTGCGGGCGAAGTGACCGTTAACGGCAGGGTAACGACCGAGCTGGGGACAAAGGCCGATCCGGAAGTCGATCACATCAAGGTTCGCGGCAAGCTCATTAATCCCGTGCTCGAGCGGCGCGAAAAAGTTTACGTGCTTTTGAACAAGCCGAAGGGCTATCTCTCAAGTGTGACTGATCCTGACGGACGGCCTACGGTACTGGAACTTCTGCCGGAATCGCTGGGCCGGCTCTATCCCGTTGGTCGCCTCGACTTCAATACCGAAGGCTTGTTGTTGCTAACCAACGACGGCGACTTCACCAATTTCATAACGGCGGCTCGTAACAAAGTCGAAAAAGTTTATGAAGGAAAGGTGAAGGGCATTCCCGACGAGAAGGCTATTGAACGCTTGCGGCGCGGCGTGACGCTTGAGGATGGCACGCGCACGGCTCCGGCGAAGATCAGAAAAGTTGGCGAGACGGAGAATAATTCCTGGTTTGAAATTCTGCTTCACGAAGGCAAGAACCAGCAGATACGCCGCATGTTTGATCTTATCGGGCATTCAGTGATCAAGCTGCGCCGTTCGCGCATTGGATCGTTGCGCGATGACGAGTTGAAGCCCAAGCATTGGCGCCGCCTGTTGCCTGAGGAAGTGAAGCTGCTAATGCGGAAGCGACCGCCAGTCAAAGGAAAACCCCAGGGCAGATCGCGTGCGGCCGGTCACAGTTCAACGCGGCATTGAGGTAGAATACACGTTCAGAGTTTTGATGATTTTTTGTTTTAGACAGGCATTCCGGCCTGTCAGGTCTGACAGGCGGGAGTGCCTTTATTGTGTTTGGTAGCCAGGAACGAGCATGGAATTCGATCTAACTGAAGAGCAAAGACAGGTCAAGCAAAGCGTGCGCGAATTTGCCGAAGCCGAGATCGCGCCGCACGTGATGGAGTGGGATGAGGCGCAACACTTTCCCGTTGAACTGCAACCAAAACTCGCCGCGTTGGGACTGACTGGAGTCCTATTTCCGGAGGAATACGGCGGCGCGGGCATGGGCTATGTCGAATACGCCACGATCATCGAAGAGCTCTCGCGCGTTGACGGTTCGGTTGGCATTTCGGTAGCTGCACACAATTCCCTTTGCTCGAATCACATCTATAAGTTTGGTACAGAAGCACAGAGACAAAAGTACCTGGTACCGTTGGCCAGCGGAAAACATCTGGGTGCCTGGGGCTTGACGGAGCCAAGCGCGGGCTCAGATGCGTCGGGAACGCGGTCGACGGCAGTTAAGAAAGACGGCGGTTGGGTTGTCAACGGCTCAAAGAACTTCATCACCCATGCAATTCATGCCGACACCTGCGTCGCTGTTGCCGTGACCGATCGCGCTAAACGGAGTAAAGGAATTTCGGCGTTCATATTTGAGAAGGGAATGGCCGGCTTCGCACCGTCTAAGAAAGAAAACAAACTCGGCTTGCGCGCTTCGGAAACAGCCAGCGTCGTGTTTGAAGATTGTTTCGTGCCGGATGAAAATCGTCTCGGCGAAGAGGGACAGGGATTTGTGAACGCCATGGAGGTGCTTGATGGCGGCCGAATCTCGATAGCCGCGTTGGCCGTGGGCATTGCCCAGGGTGCTTACGAATCGGCAGTGCGTTACGCGAAAGAGCGCCAGCAGTTTGGCAAACCAATTTCCGAGTTTCAGGCGATTCAATTTAAGCTGGCGGACATGGCAACGCAGATTGATGCGGCGCGGCTCTTGATGTATCGCGCGGCGTGGCTGAAGGACAACGGTCGCAAAGTGACGAAAGAATCGTCGATGGCCAAGCTGTTTGCGTCTGAGGTTAGCGTCAACGTTTGCGAAGAGGCGATTCAGGTGCACGGTGGTTACGGTTACACCAAAGACTACCCGGCGGAAAAATACTGGCGCGACTCGAAGCTTTGCACTATTGGCGAGGGCACTTCGGAGATTCAGCGAATTATCATTGCGCGAGAAATCCTGCAACAGATTGCATAAGCCACGTGAGTTCGGAAAACAACAACCCGTCACTAGTCGAGCGAATTGCGGCCGGTGACACGCGCGCAGTGGCGCGGGCCATCTCCAAAGTCGAAGATGTTTCCAAAGATGCGGCGCAGTTGATGAAGCAGGTGTTTCCGTTGACCGGTCGGGGGTTGATAATCGGAATTACGGGTGCGCCGGGCGCGGGCAAGTCATCGCTGGTCGATAAACTCGCGCTGTTTTATCGCAAACAAGGTGAACGCGTTGGAATTGTTTGCGTTGATCCTTCGAGTCCGTTTTCAGGTGGCGCAATCCTGGGTGACCGGATCCGCATGCAGACTTTAGGACTCGATAGCGGAGTTTTCATACGCTCGATGGCCACGCGCGGGAATCTCGGTGGTCTGGCGCGTTCCACCGTAGATGCCGTTTCAATACTTGATGCTGCAGGTTATGGCAAGATCATTATTGAGACCGTGGGCGTGGGCCAGGACGAGGTTGAAGTAGTCAAGGCTGCCGATGTTTCCGTCGTCGTGTTAGTGCCGGGAATGGGGGATGATATTCAGGCCATCAAGGCCGGCATCATGGAGATTGGCGACGTTTTCGTCATCAACAAAGCGGATCGTGACGGTGTCCTGACTACTGAAAAGGAATTGGAAGCGCTCCTGTCACTGGCCATGCGCGCCGACTCCTGGGAACCGCCGATTGTGAAGACTGTAGCCACCGAGGGCAAGGGAATTACTGAGTTAGCGGCGGCAATCGAGAAGTATCAAGGTTTTCATTCGCAGACAGAATCAGGTGATGTGCGCCGTCGGGCGATAGCGCGCTGGCGGATTCTGGAGTTGCTACGCGAACGCCTGGTGACGCAGACTCTGGCGTCGGATGCTGCCGCCGAAAAACTCGACCGGTTGGCCGGGGAAGTTGCCAGCCGGCAAAGAGACCCTTATTCTGCGATGGAAGAATTGTTGCAAAGTGCAGTCAACAGCGAACAGTAAACGGCAAACAGCAAACAGTAAGCAGAAGGCATTCGGCAGGAAACGGGAGGCGGAACAGGCGGCGAAAACCAAGAACAGTCACTCAGACTTGCTGATTACTGTTTACTGTCTGCTGTTTACTATCCTATGAAGCTTGACCACATTGGCATCGCGACCCACCAGCTCGACGAAGCGCTCGCACTTTGGCGAGACGCGCTCGGGCTGCAGGTGGAATCTACTGAAGAGGTCAGGGAACAGGGCGTCCGCGTCGCGATGTTGCCCGTCGGCGAAACGAATATCGAACTGCTCGAGCCGCTCAGCGAAACTTCGCCGGTAGGCAGGTTTTTGCAGAAGCGCGGGCCTGGGATTCATCACGTAGCAATTAGAGTGACGGACATTCGCGCAGCGCTTGCCGGCTTAAAGGCTAAGGGAACCAGGTTGATTGATGAAACGCCACGGATAGGCGCTGGTGGTTGTTTGGTCGCCTTTGTTCACCCCGCTTCGGCTAATGGTGTCCTGCTTGAGTTGGTCCAACACGATTAGAAATATTTTTTCGGAAAGGGATAATTATTTTGAGTTCAATTAAAAAAGCCTGGATCGCGGCCGCTGTGGCCGTAGTGTTTGCCGGCGGATTAATCTTCTGGCAGGTGAAGGCGAGACGTTCTGACTCTCTCACCAACCTCTCCCCCGAAGACATGGCCCTGATCGCGGAAGATCAGCCGCCGCAGTTTCGTGCAAAGCTGTCGACGGACGCTGAAACGCGCAAGAGCTTTGCCGAGAATTTGCGGCAACTGCTGGCAGTGGCCGAGGAAGCGCGCCAAAAGGGCGTCGGCAACAAGCCGGAAGTGAAGCGCCAACTTGAGCTCATGAAGTCGCTGGTCATCGCGCGAAATTACTTCAAATCGCTGAATACTGGTCCCGCCGGTCCAAATATTTCCGACCAGGAAATCGAAGAGTTTTTCAAGCAGCCGGCGAATCAGGCAAAGTATGATCAAATCGTAAACGATGCCAAAGCGAAGAACCCGCAAGGCGGTGAGTTTCCCGAGGAGCAACTAAAGCAGATAAGGCAGCAACTGGGGAAAATCCTGATTGGGGAACAACGGGCAATCGCCGCGGGCTTTGATAAGCAACGGACGGTAGATCTGCAGGTGAAGCTGGAGCAGGCTCGGGTGCTGGCCCAGACGTATGCGGAAGAGCAGTTAAAAGAAAAGATGACTGCTTCAGAACCCGAAGTTGACGAGTATCTTAAACAACATCCTGATATGGATAGCAGCAAGCAGAATCGCAGCAAGGCTGAAGAAGTCTTGAAGCGTGTGCGCGCCGGCGAAGACTTTGCAAAACTCGCCAAGGAGTTTTCCACGGACACGAGCAACAAAGACAAGGGCGGCGACCTGGGCTGGTTTGGCCATGGCCAAATGGTTCCTGAATTTGAACAGGCGGCGTTTGCTTTGAAACCCGGGCAGATTAGCGAGCTCGTGGAAACGAAGTTTGGTTTTCACATCATCAAGCTCGAAGAACGCAAGACAGAGAAGAAGGATGGCAAAGACGAGGAAAAAATTCACGCGCGTCATATTCTGATCGGCGATAGCGCAGCTGAAGGCGCCAATCCGTTTGCGCCGGCGCAATCAGGACGGGAAAAAGCGCGGGCCGCTCTCGAGGGGGAAAAGCAGAAGAAAGTTCTCGACGAAATTGTGAAGCGTTCGCACGTCACGGTAGCTGAAAACTACACAGTGAAGATGCCGGAACAGCAGCCGGCGCCCCAGGGGCTGCCTCCGGGAATGGGCCCCGGATCGGAACAATCCGGACAGCCAGTCGAGCCGGCGCAAAATCCCCACGCGCCTAAGCCTGAGCCTGATAAAAAGAACGAACCTAAACCGAAAAAGAAATAACAGGGGCGGTTAGTAGCGAAATGCAGTTTGGCGATTACCGCGTGGAGATCGTTCCCGACACCGAATTTCGCCTCGATGGTGGCGCAATGTTTGGCGTGGTGCCGCGGGCTCTCTGGTCGAAGGTTTGTCCGCCCGATGAAGAAAACCGCATCACGATGAACATGAACTGCGTGTTCATCGATACGGGCGCCGAACGGATACTGATCGAGACCGGGATTGGCGAGAAGTGGTCTAAGAAACACACCACGATGTTTGGCATTACTCGCGAGCGCGCGTTTGCTGATTCCCTGCGGTTGATCGCTGGTGTCGAGCCCGACAGCATTACGACCGTTATCAATACTCATCTCCACTTCGATCATGCCGGCGGCAATACGAGGCTCAATGGAAACGGAGAAGCCGTGCCGGCGTTTCCAAACGCCAGATATTTCCTTTCGCGTGGCGAAGTAGAACATGCTGAAGCGCCGAGTGAGCGCGACCGCGCGAGTTACCTGCCGGAGAATTGGCGACCACTCGTCGCGAGTGGCCAGTTGGAATTGAAGGACGCGAACTACGAAGTGGTTCCCGGTCTGCGGATGGAGACCTACGCGGGGCACAATCGATCGATGCAGTGTTGGCGGCTCGAGCGCGAGGGGCAGACGCTGTTTGGTTTCGCCGATCTGGTGCCGATGCGCGCCCATGTTCCATTTGCGTGGATCATGGGCTACGATCTTTATCCGGTAGAGACTTTGGAAGTGAAGAAGAAGCTCTTGCCGCAGGCTGCGCGAGAAAACTGGACGTGCTTGTTCTACCACGATCCGGAGGAGCCGCTTTGCCGTCTAATCGAAGACGAAGGGAAGCTGCGCGCCGTTAGTCTTAACCTTTGAAGGGGATTTGAAACATGCCTAAGAAAGTGATCCTGCTCGTAGTTCTGGCTCTTACTTTGGGTCTGGCAGTGAAGCCTGCCGTTGCCCAAGGGCGCGGGCCGTCGACTCCTGAAGAACGGAAACGTGCCGTTGAGATCGCGACGTTGCTCGAAAATGATCCTCTCAATAAAAACGCCAAGGCTCTCAGCAGTGAACTCCTTATTTGGCTAATCCAGGTCCCGGATATCAGCGTCAACCTTTGTACTAATGTGCTCGGCGATTATTCAAAGATCAAAGGCGACTACTCACCCACCATCGTCACCCAATTAACCTTCTCCGAGGCAAAGTTCATTATCGAGCATCCAGAACAAGCTGGTGACGCGCTTCAAGTCAATCTTGCTGGAGTTGAGGGTGTGCTGAAGACTTACGAAAACATCAAGCAGGCCAAGCCCAAGGTTAAGCTGGAACCGCTCGAACAGTTGCTGGTGAAGCAACAGGCAGGTCAATTAGCAGACTTCGTTAAAGAGGCAATGAGCGGATGCAAATCAAAGCAGTAGAAGATGGCACGCAGGCAACATTGTAAAAATGGAATCAGTAAAAATCGGAATCATTGGCGGCAGCGGGTTGTATCAAATGCCGGAGCTCGAGGACGTTGAGGAGATTGTTGTCGAAACTCCTTTTGGTTCTCCCTCAGATGCGTTTATCGTCGGCACACTTGAGAACAACCGCGTCGCGTTTCTGCCGCGCCACGGGCGGGGTCACCGCTTTACCCCGACCGAACTGCCATTCCGCGCAAATATCTATGGGATGAAGTTGCTGGGCGTTGAACGGATTCTTTCCGCGTCGGCAGTTGGTTCGCTTCAGGAAGAGTATGCGCCGCTCGATATGGTTATTCCGGGTCAGTTTTTTGATCGCACGCGAGCGCGCGCCCGCGAGTCAACTTTCTTCGGCGAAGGAATCGTGGCCCACGTGGCGTTTGCGCATCCGGTCTGTGAAGAATTGGGAGACGTTCTGGAAGAGGCGTGCAAGGTTACCGAAGTCAAGGTGCATCGCGGTGCGACTTATCTGTGCATGGAGGGCCCGGCGTTTTCCACGAAGGCGGAGTCGGAAGTTTATCGCGGCTGGGGAATGGGCGTTATTGGGATGACAAACTTGCAGGAAGCCAAGCTCGCGCGCGAGGCGGAAATCTGTTACGCCACGCTCGCGCTGGTGACGGATTACGATTGTTGGCATCCCGGTCACGACGCGGTGACGGCGGATTCGGTGATTGAATATCTAAACAGAAACGTGCGCAACGCCCAGCTAATAATGAAGGACGCGGTGCGGCGCCTGAGCGCGCAGGAGCGCCAATGCAAGTGCGCGACGGCGCTTAAGAATGCGATCTTTACGGCGCCGCACTTGTGGCCCGAAGAGACGCGAAAAAAACTTGACGCGATCGTGAAGAAATACGCGCTCAACTGAGAAAGTCTGGCATCTAAGGCACTGTCCTGCGAATCTGAGATCCCAGATCTGAAATCAGTGATTGTGTTTTTGAGAGGTAGTTCCATGAAAAGGTTTTTAGTTCTAACCACCGTGCTTTTGGCAGCAGTTTCTATTGTCGCCGTTTCCTCGTTCGCTCAGGGTCGAGCGAAAGCTGGTCCCGATCCGGCAACGATTCGCGATGCCGAACTCGAAAAAGATTCGTTGCACAACCTGGAGGTCGCGCGGCATTACTTCAAGCGAAAGAAGGCGTACCTGGCAAGCCTCAAGCGTTGTGAGGAAATAGATGCAGGCAATCCAAATTTCGCGAAGATGGACGAGGTTCTCTTCATCGCCGGCGTCAGCAGCGCACGCCTTGCGGAGAGTGGGGCTCAGCAAAAGACCAAGCTTGTCTTACCTGACGAGTTGCTGGCCAAAGAAAGGCACGATACGAAATACAAGACTCCGGAGGAACTTCGTGACGATGCGCGGGTTTACCTCTCACGCCTTGTTATCGGTTATCCGAACAGCGATTTTTCCAAGCAGGCGGAGGCGGACTTGCAGGCATTGGGCGGTGTGATTCACCCGGATGCCGCCAAGCCTCCAGTGCCGTAGCATGAGGCAGTCGGCACCAGGCAGAAAGCAGCTAGGCTCTTGAAATTCAAATCCGAAATCTGAAATCAGCAATCCAAAATTCCTATATGTCTCTCCTTGTAGTTGGTTCTGTAGCGTTCGACGCGGTCGAAACGCCTTTTGGTAAATGTGAGAAAATGCTGGGCGGCTCCGGCTCACACTTCTCAATCTCCGCCAGTTTTTTTACTGACGTCCGCATCGTCGGTGTAGTGGGCGGGGACTTTGGCGCGGCTGAGCAGCAGGTCTTTGACGCGCACCACGTCGACACTTCGGATCTCGAACGCATTCCTGAGGGCAAAACGTTTCGCTGGTTTGGACGTTACGACTACGATCTCAACGTCGCGCACACGCTCGACACGCAACTGAATGTCTTCGCTGACTTCCAGCCGAAGCTTTCCGAAGCATCGAAGAAGGCGCGGCTGGTTTTCCTCGGCAACATTCAGCCGGACCTCCAACGCGGCGTGCGCGAACAAGTTCCTAACGCCGAATTGGTGGCGCTCGATACGATGAATCTCTGGATCGACATCGCGCGCGAGTCGCTGCTGCAAACAATCAAAGGCGTCGACGTGGTCATCATCAACGACGCCGAAGCGCGCCAGTTGACCGGCATACCGAATCTCATTAAGGCGGCGCGTACGATTCTCTCGTGGGGACCGAAAGCTTTGATCGTTAAGCGTGGTGAATACGGCGCTGCGCTTTTCACTGAGAATAGTTATTTTGCCATTCCTGCTTACCCGCTGGAGTCGGTTTTCGATCCAACCGGAGCGGGTGATACCTTTGCCGGTGGGTTCATGGGCTATCTTTCCAGTCAGGAAAAATTGGATGAGGCGGCGATGCGGCGTGCCATGATTTTTGGATCGGTGATGGCGTCATTCAACGTTGAAGAGTTTGGCACAGCGCGCGTGCAGAAGCTTACACACGATGAAATCAACGAACGCTTTCGCGCCTTTAAACAAATGACCAACTTTGAGGAAATTCCATTTGAAAGAGCAGTGAAAGCAGTCACCAGTGAACAGTGAAGGGTCAGAACCGCCTGCGTAAGCGGGTGGCTCGTTACGCATTCACTGCCCATCAAGAGCAACCGGCCACCCGCTTACGCAAGTGGTTCTGACATTCACCAAGCGAGGTTCTTTTATGTTCTGTCCTGTTTGCGAATCCGAATACGAATCCGGCATCACGCGATGTCCTGACGACGGTTCAGAGCTGGTCAAACGTTTGACGTCCGAAAACGCTTTGCACGACAGCAGTGAGGCGAAGTTCGTCACCCTGCACAGTCTCGGCTCGCCAGCTGAAGCCGAAATGATTAACGACATCCTGGCGCAGAACGGCATCCGGTCCGCGGTTCAATCCGGCGGCTCAGACGCCTTCTCGCCTTTGCTGTCGGCGATGTCACCCGGCGCGGCAATCCTGGTAGACGAACGCGATTTCGATCGCGCCCAGGAGATTTA
>JANLYZ010000440.1:0-8152 GCA_031365905.1 Chloracidobacterium sp.
CCGAAATCTGACATCGGCTTACCAGTCACTATATTTCTCACCATTCAGCGCCGTCTCTTTCGACTTCGAACGAACATCAAAAACATTCTCGCCGCCCCAGGAGCCACTGTCTGCCGAGTCGTAGCACGAGCGAAATTCCCAGTCAGGCTTGCCGGTCATCGGATCGACCGGGAGGCCGCGAAGATAAACTTTCTTTTTAGTGGACAACTGAGGATTTCCTACGCTCGTCGCGTTCACTCCTGCGACTCCCGCGCCAGTGGCGTTGCCGCGCGGTATGACATTTACGCCGTCTACCAAAGTTTGCAGATCCGGCGGGTATCGATCCGGATTGTCGACGCCGAAGATTGTTGGATCGCTGATGACGACCTTACTGCGCGGATCAACATAAACATTTTGCTGTTGCTGCTGTTGTTGCTGTTGAACGCCGATCGCGTTGGTGGGCATACCAACGGTGTCCCGATGAAATTCATCAATAGCGGTGCGCATCTGGCGCAAGGTATCGCGGAGTTGTTGTTCCTTTTGCCGTTTGACGGAAAGCTTCATCAGCGGCATCACGCCCATTGTAAGAATCGTCAAGACGGTGACAGTGATGATCAGTTCAATTAACGTAAACCCGCGCGCGCCGTTGCTCGCACCAAACGCGTGAGGCCGAGTGCGTGACAGAATAACGCGGCGACCAGGAAGCTCAACCGCTGCCACCGCATCGCCGCGTTCTGTTTTGTGCAAACGTCGCTCTCGCAGGTAAATCATCTTCTTACTGCTTCACGGTTGCGCGTGCCGGCATGACGTCCACGCCCAGATTCCGC
The DNA here is from genome assembly GCA_031365905.1 of Chloracidobacterium sp. Lineage (GTDB taxonomy): Bacteria > Acidobacteriota > Blastocatellia > Pyrinomonadales > Pyrinomonadaceae > PSRF01. The sequence continues at coordinate 807 of JANLYZ010000440.1, forward strand.
GCGTCTATTGCCACCAGATGAGTAGCAGCCGGATCGAGCAGGAGTCCGCCATCGCCGAGCCCAACACCTTCCACGTCGATGTAAAGCAAAGTTCCCGGACCCGTCATGCCGCTGAGATTGGAAATCGAAATCACGCAAACGCCCGACGCGTCGGTCGACTGCGTGACAGTCGCGCCGCTGCCATCGATCCCGACCGCTCGCACCTTCACAACCTTCGGATCGAATCTAAGCGCGACAATCGCAAGCGCCAGCGGCACATCTGACTTCACGTCAAGCGCGAAGCGGCGCGACTCGCCAACCTTCATCGACTGTTCCGCCGGACCCAGGCTCAACAGCGCGCCGCTGCCCTTCGCGTTGATCGGATTGACGGCAGTGTTAATCGGCGTTGCCGACAGGCTCGTCAAGGTCGCGCGAGCGTCGGAATTCAGATTTGTATTCACAGCAGCAACTTCCGTCGCCGCACTGCTGCTCACAAGCGATTTAGGCGCCGGCACAAACGCGGGCATTTCCTCAGACGAGTTTTGCGCCTTCGCAGTTTGTTGACTATTACTGGTTGCTTGCTGAGCGCTGGCATTGCTCGCCGCCGCCCCAGTGACTGCCGGAACGCCACCTGTCGTAGCGGCCGCGGGCGCAGGACTATTAGCCAAAGCCTTCGAGGAACTCTGCCCCGCCGCGATATTCTGGGTGCTTCCAAAAACGCCTGGCGCAGTGGAAGCCGGCGTCACGATCGCAGTTGCATTTTTCTGCTGGGCGCGAAACTCCGCCAACTGATCCTCGCGGTCGGTCTCGCGTAGCATCGCTTCGAGTGAACCTGTCGTGGGCGACTGCAAAGTTCCACTCGGACGCATCTCTTCGTCGCGCGGCGTAACCGCCGGCGCGCGCAAGACGCGCGGGGTGACGGCAATCACGATATCCACGCGGCGTTTGCTGTTAGTGGGTGACGAAAACAAGCGCCCAATTATTGGGAGCCCGCTCAATACCGGTAATCCCCTGCGGCCAGATGCTTGAGTGTCCTGCGAAACACTTGCCAGCATCATCGTGCGATTATTTTGCACGCGCGCTGTTCCCGTAATGCTCCGTTCAGTGAAAGTAGGTGTTGGGGTTTGCTCGCCCAAAACATCTTTCGACTCAATGCTCATCTTGACTTGGACATCCTGATTAGGAAAAACCTGCGGCGTAAACTTCAAGGTCAGTCCAGTCGGTTCGTAGTTAATCACTGGAAAACCGCCGCTGCCGAAAGGCTGGCCTGGCGTTGGCGAGGTATTGGTATTGGTGCCGAACGGGAAAGCCTGCGCAGTCTGCACGGGCACGCGCTGTCCAATGCGGGCAGTTGACTCTTCACCATTGAAAGCATGTACCTGCGTCGAAGCGATCAGCTTAGTAGTGCCCTTGCTTTGAAAAGCGGTTATCACGGATTGCGGGAAGACGAGCGCTGCCGCCCACGCGGTAGGAACTCCAGCCGTGATCGCACTCAAATTCACACCGGGTGCCCGCGAGTCGGTGGTTGCAGCGTCGGAAAGAAGGCTAAAGCCAGGACTACCGCCCAAAGAAAACTTGTCTGCCTGCCCGAGCTGATTACCTAACTGCAGAAAGTCGCTCTTCGTCACCTCATAAATGTTCACGTCCATCACGACTTCGGCGCGATCCTTATCGATGCTTTGGATCAACTCACCGATCAAGCGCACGTTTTCAGCGGTGTCGCGAATGGTTAAGCTGTTCGTGTCTTTGTCGGCGACGACAATGGTCTGCGGCCGGCCAACTGATGGCGGGATCGCCTGGCCAACGAGCTGCTTCGCTTTTTCCGGGTCACTGTTGGCCAGAAAGAAAGTGCGCAGAACGAGTTGTTGATACTGCGGGCGACGGGTTTGATCCGCGACCAGAATTGTTCGTCGGCTGAGCTTTTGAAAAAACAGTCCTTCCTGAAGAAAGATGTAGTCGAGAGCCTGGGCCGTGCTGACTTCGCGCAAATTGATATCGATCGTTCGTGGTTGGACGAAAGACTGCCGGTCGAAAATCACATTCAAGTTAAGCTGTTCAGCGAGACTGCGGATGAAAGCCTTCAGATCGCCGCTGTAGCTGATAACGCGCATCTCAGTTGGCCGCGCTTCGAGGGCAGCTTCCTGAGCGCTCGATGGGCCTGCCGCTCCTGAATCAGAATTGCTTGTGCCATTATTACTGCCGGGCGTTGTTCCTTCCTTCACGCCCTGGAGCCGCAACATGCGGTCCATTTCAGAAACTGCCAGCTCGTTAACCGGATCGTAGCCATACGCCTGGCGAAAAGCATTGTAGGCCCCAACGAAATCGCGCTGCTCCGCCAATGCGCGTCCCTGCTGCATGTACGACTGCGAAGCGTTGAAGCTCGCCCGGCGAAAATGGAGTTGATACTCGAGATTCGACGGATCGGCAGCGACAGCCAGTGTGAATTCCTGAGCGGCTTTTTCCCATTGCAGAGCCGCCTCAAAACGCATCCCCTCTTTGAAATGCTTGTCGCCTTTGGCGAAGGTAGTCAACGGCAGCGCAAGCAGACAAAAGGTAAGCAACAGGGAAACAAAAACGCGAGTTTCTAGCTTTGTTCTCATATCAGTCTCTCGTTGGAAGTCAGTGGCCGAACCGGCCGGAAAACGTGGCCTAATAATGCCGTTCGCGAAGCTAAGATGCAACTCTTCCAGCTTCATTTGCTTTACACGCAATTCAAAAAGAACAGTTCCTTAATAGTGCAGCTGCTATCAGGCAGAAGCCGCGCCTTAGCAAGGGCTCTCAGGGTTTCGTCGGTGCGGAAGGTCGAGAGCCGAAAGCCCTTGCTGACGCGCGGGCTTCTGCCCGGCTTTACCGGCCAGCGCTAACTTCTTCGACGAACGTGACCCTATTAATCTCATGCAGCGTCGAAACTCCCGTGAACACTTTCTTGAGGGCTGACTCCCGCAAGCTCTTGAGGCCTTCGGCCTCGGCCGCTCGCCGAACTTCCGAACCGGGGCGGCGCTCAACGATCATTTCGCGAATATTGTCTGAGAGATCCAGCAGCTCGTGAATCGCCGTGCGGCCACGATAGCCGGTGTGGTTGCAGGCGTCGCAGCCGACATTAACGTAAAACGGAGTCTCGCGATGCTCCTCAGGTCTCAGTCCTGACTCAATCAGCTCCTGCTCTTTCGCGCGATACTGGCGCTTGCAGAAAGGACAAAGCATGCGAATCAAGCGTTGCGCTAAAACGCAGTTTAGGCACGAGACAAAGTTGTAGGGCTCGACGCCCATGTTGAGAAAACGCCCAATCACGTCAATGACGTTGTTGGCGTGAACGGTGGTGAAAACAAGGTGGCCTGTCAAGGCCGACTGGATCGCGATCTGGGCCGTTTCCGTGTCGCGGATTTCACCGATCATTATCTTGTCGGGGTCATGACGCAGGATTGAACGCAGGCCACGGTCAAACGTCAGCCCTTTCTTTTCGTTAACCGGAATCTGCGTGATGCCGTGCAACTGATACTCAACCGGATCCTCGATCGTTACGATCTTGTCTTCTTCGTTTCTGATCTCGTTGAGCGCAGCATAAAGCGTAGTCGTCTTACCAGAACCGGTGGGACCAGTGACCAGCACCATGCCATAAGGCTCCGCGATGTAGTGGCGAAACTTCCTGAGGTCGTCTTCGGCAAAGCCAACCACGTCAAGATTCAGGTTCTTAAACTCTTCGTTGATCTGTTCCTTGTCGAGAATACGAATGACTGCATCTTCGCCGTGAATCGTCGGCATGATCGAAACACGGAAGTCTACGTTGCGTCCTTTGTAGCGAACGCGGAAGCGGCCATCCTGCGGCACACGGCGCTCCGCAATATCCAACTCGGACATGACCTTGATGCGCGAGATCAGCGTTTGATGGAAAGCCAGGTCGATCGGATCGACCTTCGCGTAGAGCGCGCCGTCAATTCGATACTTGACCTGCACTTCCGTGTCGCGCGTTTCGATATGAATATCAGACGCGCGCGACTCCATCGCGTTGTAAATGATGGAATCCACGAGCTTGATAATTGGCGACATCTCGGAATCGGTTGCCAGCCGATCGAGATCCAGGACTTCTTCACCGCTTTCCGTTTCCCGCACGAGGGAGATGCGGAAGCCGGACGCTGCTTCCTGCAAAACGCGTTGCGTGGCGTCGCCGCGGCGCAGGATCACTTCGATGGCGCCTGCGGTCGCAACGTAAGGGACAATCCGCGACTTCAATGCGTTCGCGAGTTCATCGAGCCGTTCCAGATCCGTGGGATCGGCCATCGCGAGGTGTAGTCCTTTTTCATCCCGCTTGAGCGGCAGAAACTGATGACGCACCATCAAGTCAACTGGGATTTCATTGAACAGCGCGTAATCAACTGGGGACTCCTGATCGGTAGGCAGCAGTTCAACGAAGCTTAGGCGGTAGCGACGGGCGAGATCCTTCGCCGTGCGCACCTCAGGCGGCTCATGGCTATCACCAGCGGTGGCGCCGGCTAACGTGACATGCCCCGGCGGCGGTTGGGTTGGGTCCTGAGTTACTTCTTTCATTTATTTGAACGCTTGGCGATTTCTAGTGACGACCGGTAACGCCCGCGCCGCCGGAAATTGATTGAATGATGGGAAGGTAGATGGCCAGGAGAATGGTAACAACAATTCCGCCCATGACCACCAGAATCGCAGGCTCCAGCGTGGTCGTCAACTGCTCGAGCCGCACTTCGGATTCGGCGTCGTAGAAGACCGCAACCTCGTCAAGCATCTCGCGTAAACTGCCTGAACGTTCACCAATTCCTATCATGTCAATGGCGAGCATCGGCACCCAATTAGCAACTTCCAAACTCTCAGTAAAGGTACGACCCTCACGAATCATCGGCAGGATCGATGAACTGCGCCGCCGCAACTCGCGATTCGTAATCGATTCCGCCGCAATCTCCCACGACTCAACCAGCGTGATGCCGCCGGCCAGCAGCGTTGCCAGCGAACGCGTTGCCTGCGCGATCGATAGCTGAATAACCAGATTACCGGCAAGCGGAATCCGGAGCAGGAAGGCATCCACTTTCAGCCGGCCCGTCTCAGTTCGTGACCACAAAAACAGAGCGACTGAGCCCCCAATGAATAACGGACCAAACCAAAGCACGTTGGACGAGAGCCACTTGGAAAGACCCAACACGATCTGTGTGACGATGGGGAGCTCAGTGCCGAAGCCCGCAAACAGATCCGCCATGCGCGGGACTACGTACACAGTCAAAAAAGTAACCATTAAGCCGGAAGCGAATAGCAGAAAGAGCGGATAGGCGAGCGCGCCGCGAATCTTTCGGCGCAGGGCCACGTTGCGCCGCATGTAAGTAACATAACGAAGCAACACTTCATCCAGCGCGCCCGATCGTTCGCCGGCGAGAATCGATGCCGTATAAATTCTCGGGAAGATACTTCCCTGTGACGCAAAGGCCTCGGACAGCGCGGAGCCGCCGCGGATTTGATCTTCAACGTCACCGAGCACCGCGCGCAGGCGTGCCGACGCGGCGCGCTTACGCAGCATCGAGATGGCTTGCAGGATGGGGATGCCGGCGCGCACGAGGGCTGCGAGTTGCTGGTTGAAGAGCAGGAAGTCAGAAGCTTTTACTTTTGACTGACCGCCACGTCCACCGAATCGGGTTAGCGCAGTCACTCCACTCGTTTTGGGCGGTGTGACATTGAAGACGCGAAAGCCCTCGCGCTCGAGCCGCACGCGCGCTTCGTTAACGCCCGGCGCTTCCACCGTTCGCGTTACAACCTCGCCCGCGGGCGTCCCTAATCGACAAATAAACTCAGCCATTAGTTGATGATTCCTGACGATCCGAAACAGCGCAAAAGTATAGCATGCGCACTCGCGACCTCCGTTTGCCGACCCCAAGTCGGCTCTTGGTACACGATGAGCTGACGGTAAAGTTCCCAGTGCCGAGGTAATCTTGACTTTCCCAAGGTGAGGCGTAGGATGAACCTATTACAGGCTGACTCGCCTAAGATTCAATCCCTTCTTCGTCGTCCAGCCTAATCTGTCATCGATTTTTGGAGCCTCCACGACCTTTACGCCGCTCTGAAATCGTAATGGCGCCAACTTTTGAAAAATAAGAATTGAAAGAGCAAACAAAATGAGGAGACAAATACTTCCGATAGCCTTAATAGTCTGCTTTGGCTTGTTCGGATTAGCGATGAACAGGATCGCAAAGAGCCAACAGGTCAGCACCCCTATCCCCCCGCAAGAGGACGTTACCCAAGCGGTCAGGAGGGGGGGGCTTAGGGAGGCAGCCAGAATAAAGGGCCACTATGTCAGTATGGAAAGGACCAGCGGTTGGGGTAAGTACGATATTGACTCACTCACAAAAAATAGCGTCGCGGTAATTGTTGGCGTTCCTTTGACTAGCACTTCGCAGTTGAGTAACAACAACGAACTCATCACCACTCAGTACGAAGTGAAAATAAGAGAGGTCATAAAGGGCGATGTTATTGAAGGTCAAGTAGTCAAGGTTAACGTGGTGGGGGGAAAGGTAACCTTTGAAGACGGCACTTCCGCTGAGATCAAAACTATAGACATGGAACCAATGGAACAGGGCAACGCCTATATTCTTTTTCTTAAGGACGAAAAGGATAACCCGCGAGTCTTTGGTTTGACTGGTGGTGGGCAAGGCCTTTTTGGATTATCGAATAATGACTCGCTGATTCAGCCTCACGGAGGCCACACGGACATTGTGCAGAAACATAAAAACCAACGAATAGAAGACTTCGTGGAAGAAATCAAGATCGCTGTCAGCAAGTATCCGAAGGTCTCAGGCTGCTGCACCAACTAGTTGTAAGCGTTGATTGGCTTTTCACCTCCTCTTACTTAACTTTATACAGGCTCGTTACAGTTCATTTTTCCCGCTCTTAAGGAGATTGCTTGATGGTCAAACCAACAATAGCTCCCTCGCGCGGGGTCATCCTCCTAATGCTTCTGAGCACTGTGGTCCTGTTCTTAGCGGTTGTTTCTCTTGTCAAGGCTCAGCAATGTATTAGCAGTAGTCCCTTGGCACCAGAATTGAGAAACAGACCTCCCGATGCCAACGGCATTATTCACGTTAGCTACAGCTTCAACGATCCGAACATATCTCAAGCGTCGAAAGATGCAATTCTCAACGCCCTCGGACAATGGAATGGCGTTTCAAACTCCACACACGTAGTGTTTGATCAAGCTGCGCCCGGAGCTTTTCCCGACTTAGAATTTAAGGGAAGTGATAACGCCGCTGATACTGGTGGCTGTGCCGCTTATCGTCCCAGCAGCACGCGTGTTTTCTACAGTCCGGGATGATCGATGCGAAGCTCGGCGCCTTCGTGCGCGGGCAGTTGGTGATGATCAC
>JANLYZ010000491.1:0-6775 GCA_031365905.1 Chloracidobacterium sp.
ATTGCCCGTCACATAAACAAAAGGCAACCCGCCTTCAATCGCCACCGTAGCAGCGTTCAAACCTTCGCCACCACCATACGGAAACGCTCCCGGTGGCGCTGGGCTTTGGACGTCCCAGGTTGAACCGTCAAAGCCGCCGCCGGGAGGACCAGTCAATGGAAACTTTACAGTGATCCCTTTGCCTTCCTTGCCGCCGACCGTGTCAGTTGTCCGGTTGAAACTTTGTCCGCCGAGGTAAACACCTTCAGACGAGACGCCAACGCCCGCGAAGTCGTCGTAGCTGGCCAGCGTGGGCCAGGTCTTACTCCAAACAGGCGTGGCTGCGGAAAGCAGCGGCAGAGAATAATTAGCGACGAGTCCATCGCCGCCATTCAAATCGGCGGCCCCGGAGACGTAGATGGAAGTGCCTATCGCGATCCCCGTACCGCGCTGGTCACCAGCTCCGCCGAAAAACGTAGAACTCAGCAACGGCAAAGCAGCCGGACTGTTGGGTGACAGCTCCGCCGAATGGGTGACTGGAGTTGGCGTTCGCCAGGGAATCGCTAATAGCAAAACTGCCAGAAAAAGCAATCGGATGTAACGCGGCGTATGGGAGATCTGAGCAAGGCTTTTCATGGGGCGCTCCTATCCAAGATTGTGAGAGATCCGAAGGCAGCGTGTAAGAGGAGTTAGAACGGGACAGTTTCGCCTTCGATCCTCGATTTGGCGGCATTCTATAACCGGACCAGGCTACTGTCCATCAAAACTCTACAAGACTTGCGAGGGTGCGAACGCTCTGGTATCGCCAAGATTCGCTCTTCGCCGAAAACGAAGCGGCGGTTGATATCGAATCGCTGAAACGGGATTGTGAGAGCCTTCTTAGGTTCAGATGGAACCGCACATCGGCGGCCCGGCTATTTGCTGCTCTTAAACTCGATGATCTTTCGCGTGCCGCTGTGGCCGGAAAAGAATATCTTCGCCGGCGCTCATGTTGTTGGGGAAAATGCTGGCCGGCCTGCATTCACCGACTCTTTCGCGGGCAGTTGTTTGCCAATGGGGTAGGGGCACGGCATGCGGTGCCCCTACGATTTACCGCGATTTACCGCGGGAAGCGGGCGCGGTATTCACTTGAGACGATGAACGCTTTGACCATCTCCGCCTGCTCGAAGTTACCGTTGAACTGATTGAGCTTGTTCAGCCAGAACTGATAGCCACTCTCGTCCGGATCACGCCTGAGGTAGCCAAAGTATTCCATCATCACAAACATCTTGTTAGCCTTCGCGCGCACGAAGCCATCGTTCTCGACTATCTGCCGCAACACCGCAGCCCGCGTCAATGTGCCGTTGTCCAGCCCACCAACAAGTGCGTCTCGATCACCACTGAAGCCGACTCCAGCGTGCGCAATCAGCGTGTCAACAAACGCGGCGCTGCTCAGTCCATCGTAAGCGGCACGGAATGCCGACCGCTCGATCCAGGCAGCGACAAACGCCTGCTTGTTCGCTTCCAACTGCTGCGCCCAATCGCCGCGTCCCACAACGACGTCACGCGCCACCGTGCTCACGTCTGGCATAAACTCCGCATACTGCGACCGCCGCCCATAGCTCGCGCGATAAAGTCCATCAACCAACCCGCCGGTCTGTTGAAATTCAATTGAGAGAAAGTAAGCTGCCGAAACGTTGATCGTTCGCCGCTCCCGGCAGTCAGCATCAGCGCCACACGACAGGATCTGCTCACTCCAGAAGTTGAAGCCGCTCTCGTCAGGCTCGCGTCCCAGAAAATCTAAATAATGCTGACGGACAAAATAGTCAGGGGTGTCAATCGCGTTGCCAACTTCCACCGCCTCCGCCGCCGCCGTGAAGGTCGCGTCAGTTTTATTCCCCACGAGCGAGAACGAGCGGTCACTTGGACTAAACTGATAGTTCACGCGCGTCGGCGTCACCGTGTAGAACCTGTCAGTAGCAACATTCTCGAAACGATAGTTGCCGTTGCTGTCCGTGATCGTCTTGCGCGTCGCTCCGCCACTCATTTGCACAGTTACGCCGGCTAACGGCTGACCATCCGGCGTCGTTACCTGTCCGCTCAGGTTTGCCGCTGACGCAGTCGGCGCGGACATATTGTAGGCTTTGAGGGCATCGACGCGGCCGTAGCCGAACGAGTTGTTTGGTATTGCCGTCGAGGGCGTGCCGCCGCACGTCTGGGACGTAACTGTCACGCTCGGGTTCGCTGTGTTCTGCAAGAGTGTCTTGGTCGCCGCGATGTTGCGCGCCAGGGCTGGGCGGGCCGACCAGATTAGCGCCACGACGCCTACAACATGCGGTCCAGCCATCGACGTGCCGCTAAAGTTTCCGAAGCTGACGTCGCTGGTCCGGGTTGATGAGCGCACGTTAACGCCGGGAGCTGAAATATTCGGCTTCAGAATGTTGGGCGTATAAAACGTGCTGGGCCCGCGACTGCTGAAACTCGCCAGCGTATTGCTGATGTCAATCGCCCCGGTTGAGAAAGATGCGCTGTAGATTGAAGGCGCATCAGACACGGTCGAACAATTCGGTCCGGAGTTACCCGCGGAGACTTCAACAAAAATACCCGCCGCCTGCGTGTTGTTCACGATCGTCTCCAGCTCACCGCCCGTGACGCACCCTTCGCTCGCCGGACAGCCCCAGGAGTTATTGATGACATGCGGACGAAGCGCGGGGTTAGCGTTGTTGCCGGCCTGGTCAGTTGGCGCTATGAAGAACTGGAAGCACTCGGAATAGGTGGCGGGCGTGCCGTTGCCCTGGTCCATGTTGCGGCAACCGATCCACTTGGCGCCGGGCGCGACGCCCACCTGATTGCCGGCGCCGTCATCACCAACGGTTGTTCCGGTGGTGTGGGTGCCATGACCATTGTCGTCGCACGGCTGCACGGAGTTTGCGCCGCAAGTGCCGCCGCCGCTGTGAATCGAGTCGTGCCAGTTGAAGTTGTGATCGGCAGTGACGCCGTTCCAGCCGCGATACTTGGGCTTGATCGCGCTGTGCGTCCAACGCATGCCGGTATCTTCGTTAGCGACCACTATTCCCTGCCCCGTGAAACCAAGCGCCCAAACGGCCGGCGCGTTAACATTAGCGACGCCCCACTCCGCCGCATCAGGCGCCTTCCGATCGCGTTCAGTAACGCCAACTTTCTCCACCACTGGATCTTCGATCCAACGAGTCGGCGCGTTTGAATCAACGCGCGCGACATCCGCGCGGGCAGCGAGCTTATCAACCAGAGAACGATCGGCTGTCGCGACAATCATGTTTGTCACCCAGAATGACTGGTATGTAACACCTTCGGACTTCAGAAAGTTTTGCAAGCCAACCTGAGTTTGCGCCGCGTGCTCGGTGAGCGTCTTGTAAACATACCAACCGCGCGCGTCCTGATCAGTAATTGAATAAGCAGCGCTCACGTCGGCTTGATCCGTAAGCATGATGACGACTGAGGCGCTCTTGCCGTCAGCCGTGTCTGACAAAACTCGTGCGGCGATCTTTTCCGCCGGCGTTTGCAGAAACAACTGGCTCATTAGCGGTGGCGAAGAATCGAATGTGGTGTTGAGGTGCGTAGTCATGCCAGCGGTGCGGGCCCACTCAGGATTAGGGGAATACGAAGAGGCCATGCGTGTAGACATCTGCACGAATCCCGCCAGACAGAAAAGTAAGCACAGGGAAAAGAGGTAGACACGAACCCGGAGCGATCTTGATTTCATCACTGAACTCCTTGAACAACGAATGTCTGTCGGGGAATCGGTACGCGCTAAGGCTAACGACAATGCGGCGACATCATAAACCGAAGTTAACCGGCCAAGCTAGTTGGCCTTTCGATATGGCTCCTACGTCAATCTCTCCACCACCCTGCGCAGATTCGCCTCATCCTCCTAGTCTGTTACCATTTCGCGGAAACGGAGACTGCGAAGAAATGGAAAACAAAAGCGCGCGGGTCGTCATCGTCGGTGGCGGCTTCGGTGGACTCTTTACAGCCCTTGATCTCGGAAGCACCTGTGAGGTCACGCTCATCAGCGATGCCGATCATTTCCTCTTCACGCCCATGCTTTACGAGTATTTGAGCGGCGAGGTGGAAGCGTGGCACATCGCGCCGACTTACAAAGAACTGCTCGACGAAAGCGTGCGAATTATTAGCGATGAAGTGTCTACGGTTGATTTTGAAACACGAAAGCTTACGTTAAAGAACGCTAGCGAACCGCTCGAGTATGACGTGCTCGTGCTCGCCGCCGGCGGTGTCACCAACTTCGCGGGTGTTGCCGGCGCAGCCGAATATGCAATTCCGTTTCGGAAGATTGCCCACGCCGACCAACTGCGCCAACGAATGGTTGACGCACTTGACCACGTTCCTCCTGACCTGCCTCCGCAAGACACCACCAGCGCGCTGACCTTCGCCGTAGTCGGCGCCGGCGCCAGCGGCGTCGAGCTGTCCACCAAAATGGCTGACTTGTTACGCGATGCCTTCAAGCGCCGCGCGCTTCGCGGTGAACCACGCGTGCTGGTCATTGAAATGGGCGACAGAGTCGTGCCCGGAATGGGCGAAGACATTCGCGAGTTTGTCGAGGATGCACTCCGCAAATCGCGCGTCGAAGTTCACACCCTGACTCGCGTGGTGGGCGTCACTGAAAAGACTTTCGTCATCGAGCACAATGGAGCGCAAACTGAGATCGACACGGCGGCGGTGGTTTGGGCGGGTGGCGTGCGCATGAATCCACTAATCGAAAACCTGCACGTCGAGAAAAATGAACGTGGTTTGATCGTCGTCAATCCCACCCTGCAAATCCATTCTCAACAGAATGTCTTCGCGCTGGGAGACATCGCCTTTTATAAAGACGCGACGCCAACGCTAGCGGGCACGGCGCAACTTGCGCTTCAGCAAGCAGGGCTCGTGGCCCGAAACATCAAAGCGCTGCTCGCCGGCGCCGACTTGCACACCAAACATTTTGAAGAGCTCGGAGAAGCTGTCAGTCTGGGCACGGAGCGCGCCGCCGTGCTCGCCGGCGGAAAGGCTTTTGGTGGGCCGCTCGCGCGCCAGGCGCGCTTTGCACTTTACACCGCGCGCCTGCCGACCTGGCAGCATCGCCTGCGCGTGGGCGCGAGTTGGTTTTTTGACGGCACCGCGCCGCGCCCTTTGTTGCCGCTCGGTATTCAGCGATAGGTATCGTGTCGGCGCAGCTACAAGTCGCGCGCGTTTACGAATACTGTCTTGAATTGCGACAACTCTCACCCGCTTACCGAGACATCGGTACATATCTGCGACGACAAACCCACGTCCGTTCATCTTTACACACGCGAAAGAGTCGCCGCTCGTTGGCACGCCAGTTGTTACTCTGATAAGCCAACGTGTCATTAAAGATTCCTTATTCAAACCTGGAGGTAAGAGAGACAATGCAAGTAAAAGAAGTTATGACCAGCGATCCGGCATCTTGTGCGCCAGATACTACTTTGCCTGAGGTGGCAAAGATGATGGTGGACAAAGATTGCGGAGAGATTCCCGTACTCGAAAACAAAATTCCTGTCGGTGTAATAACTGATCGCGATATCGTTTGCCGACTAATTGCCAAAAACATCAACCCGCTCGAGTCAACTGCCGCAGACTGCATGAGCACGCCCGTCGTCACAGTCACCCCCGACATCTCTTTAGAGGAGTGTTCCCGCATCATGCAAGAGAAACGTATCAGGCGGGTCCCGGTTGTTGATGAGAAGGGCGCCTGCTGCGGCATCGTTGCTCTTGCCGATATCGCGCGTCAGGCCAACGGCAATGTCGCCGGACAGATCGTGAAAGAAGTCTCTGAGTCTACAGGGTCGGCATCGGCTGCGGCAGGCTAGTCCATTACAATACTCTTCTGAGCGGAATGGATCGGAACAAAACGAGAGCCCAGCGAGTTTATCTCGCTTGGGCCCGCGCTGTCTTTCAGGGTTGATTCCGTTCTTTGCTTGTTAGAGACAAGCTCTCGCTTGTGCGACCACTCATGGAACAACGAGGCTCACGGTGCGGCGCGAGCGGAGATTCCGGCAACGCACCTGTGGGAACGCCCGTTGTTACTAATTCTCGTTCAGTCAATCATCATCCCGCTTTTCAATCTTGCTCGAACGAGGAAAAAATAATGAGTAATCCAAAAATGAAACTAGTCGGACGCACCGCCCTGTTCTTGCCAACCATTCTCGCGATCGCCTTTGCGGTTGGCTGCGACTCCGGCGCTAATTCCAACACGCCGGCCACGACGCCTTCGCCAACCTCAACAGCTTCGCCCGCCACAGAGAGCACTGCACCGGCCGCAACCAACCCCAGTCCGGTAGCGAGTCCGTCGCCCGCCGCCTCGCCTTCACCAACGGCCAAGGTCAAGAAAGGCTAGGCGAAAGCGGCAGGGCCGAGAATAATCGGGAAATGCCAGTTTCGAGAGTTAACATCTCGGCCTTGCCGCAAGTTGTGCAATCCAGATTTGGAACGGGAACGCCGGCGGCGTCATCGCTATGAACATTTCGCCACGACGCGGCTGGTGAGACCTCGGCCAGGTAGCTCGGCCTGAGCCCCGGATCTTCCATCCACTCATTATTTACCTTTGCGTTTCTTTGCCGTCCTGGCGGTTCGTTTCTTCGGTCTTTCTTCGTGCTTCACGCGATAAGAAACCATCACTGTCCCATTCTTGAAGGGCTTGCATTCAATCAGTTCCAGATCAATCTGGTGATTCATCTCGTAAAAGAGCGGGATGCCCGAACCGAGCAATACCGGGTGGATGTTGAAACCGATTTCGTCAATCAAGTCTGCTTCGAAGAGCGAC
>JANLYZ010000014.1:0-4292 GCA_031365905.1 Chloracidobacterium sp.
TCCGCACCAACCCGCGTCGATCTAGCCGGCGGCACAATCGACATCTGGCCGCTCTATCTTTTTCATCCGGGCGCGGCGACGGTAAATTTTGCCACCTCGTTGCGTGCTTATTGCCAGATTAAGACGCGTGACGACGGTCGCATCGTGCTCGAATCGCGGGACCGCAAGGTCGCTTTCGAGACGGAACTCGCCGCCATCGAAGATCTGGTGCGCGAGGAACGTCTGGAGCTGATTTCGAAGCTCGTCCACTTTTTCAAACCAACGACTGGTTTCCATCTAATCGCCAACAGCCAGGCGCCCGCCGGCGCCGGGATGGGCGGCTCTTCCGCGCTCGCAATCGCCTGCATCGGCGCGCTCAATCGTCTCGTCGGCAACCGTTACAACGAACGGAAATTCATCTCCATCGCCGCCAATATAGAAACCACCGTGATTCGCGTGCCCGCCGGTTTTCAGGATTATTACTCAGCGCAGTATGGCGCTACCTCCTGCATTCACTTTCGCGCCGACGGCATCGAGCGCGAGCCGCTAAAGGTTGACGAAGCAAAGCTGGAAAGCCGCATCGCGATCTGCTACACGGGCGAGCCGCGTCTCTCCGGCACCAACAACTGGGATATTTTCAAACGCCACATCGACGGCGACCCGGAACTGTTTGAACTCTTCGCCGGCATTCGTGATTCGGCGTTGCGGATGCGCGCCGCCCTGCTGGCTGACGATTGGCATGAAGTGGCGGAAACAATGCGCGCGGGCTATCCCAATCGGAAACGACTCGCGCCCGGCGTGACCACGCCGAAAATGGAGAAGCTCGTTGAAAAGGCGCTCGCTAACGGCGCCGAAGCCGCCAAAGTTTGCGGCGCGGGCGGCGGCGGCTGCATCGCTTTCTTGTGTGCCGAAGGAAGAAAAGCTGATGTCGAACGCGCGCTGAACGCAGAAGCGGGGGCTGAAGTGCTCGATTGGAAGTTTTCGCGCGAGGGTTTGGTCGTGACGGAATCCTAAGCTCGAGTTCCGGGTTCAGGTTCTTAGTTTTTGGTTCTTCTCTGTCCTCAGCGCCAACGGCGCGAAATGTGAAAGCCTGGGGCAACGCCCCAGGAAAGCATCCCTGGAATTTTTGAAGCGCTGAAAGCGCGAAATAGAAAGCGCCGCACAAACGCGCTCCCGTCTGAATTATTTCGCGCCTTCAGCGCTGGGTTGTTAACTTGCTTCTACCTGGGCCGCTGGCCCAGGCTTTCACATTTCGCGCCTTTGGCGCTGAGTAGCGAAGCTTAAAGCATCCACTGCCACCGATTGTCGTAGTAAGACGGCGAACGCTCCGGATAACGCTTCTTATATTCCTTGTAGCGAGCGTGCAACTTCTCGTAGCGCTCGTCTGAAGAATGAATACGCTTGTGCGGCAGCTCGCGCAGATGATTTTCGATCTTCGTCATGTTTCTTGGCGAGAACCGCCAGTCGTAGTTTCCCAGGTCGTAAAGATTCGTAAGGCCGTAACCTTTTATGCGGCCAGACATGTCCACGTACGGATCGAAATAGCTCCACGTCAAATCCCTGAGCGATCGAAACAGCGGCTTACGTCCGTGTAAGCCGATATCACGCGAGCGCGCAATTGAGCCCCACAAGCCGCGCTGCTGAAACACAAAGATCACGTGATCGAGGAAATCCCACGACTCGATATCGAGCAGCAGCGGCGGGTAGCCGTGTTGCTCGAGGATCACCGCTGCACCGACCGCGGCTTCCAGACAATGCGTTTCGTTTCGTTTTACGACTTCGCGGAAAGATCGGAGCGTGGCGCCGTCAGCTTCCCAGTTGTATGGCATGGCGCTGAAGAAGCGTTGCACCGCCGCCGGCTCGCGCAACGCTTGGATTAGCTGCCACTCGCGTTTGGTAAAGGCTTCTTTGCCGGGCTTTGAGCTCAAGGTCATTGAGCAAGAGCTTTAGCAGATGAACTTTCGAAAGGCAAAGCGAATGAGCGAAGGCTGCAACAGCCGGTCGGCAGGCTACAAGCTAGCTTGATCCACGCGGGAAAGCGCCGCTGTTAGCATGCGTGATCGCGGCGCTTCGGTTGGCGCGTTGTTTTCGCACCTTTTCATACTGCTGGCGACGCATATCTGCGAGGGCTCGTTCTGTCCTTCGTTTCTTCTCTTGTCTGTCGGGTTTGATTCCCCAATGATAGGTGATGAGCAGGCCGATCACGAGAAAGGTCAATCCAAATAAACTCGCAAATAAATCCATATATCGTTTCTTAGTAACGGAAGTTTCAGCCGGAAGCAGGTGAACAGTTGGTTCTATCTCATGAGGAGATACTAGCTACTTTCGCGTGCCGGGCGCTTAAGCCTGAGCCCATAGTGATCGAAAATTGTTGCGAGGTTGTGGCGGCGTTAACTCAAGTCGTTGTCTTATGGTCATCCGGATTTGTTATCCGGGCGGCCAGTTCATGGCGCGACCGCCAAGCACGTGCACATGCAGATGAAAAACTGATTGGCCGGCGCCGGCCCCATTATTGATTACCGTACGGTAGCCGCCCTCCGCCAGGCCGGCTTCGTCGGCCACTTTCGCAGCCACGCGGAGCAGATGGCCCAACAAAGCTTCGTCTTTCTGCGATGCGTCGTCTAGCGATTCGATGTGTTCGCGCGGAATCACCAGCAGGTGTGTCGGCGCCTGGGGATTGAGATCGCGAATAACTACGGACTGAACGTCGGCCCAGACGGACTCGGCGGGAATTTCCCCGGCAACAATGCGGCAAAAAAGGCAATCTGGTTCTGACATCGTGTCTCTATTCTACCCCTCTTAGTTCTTAATAAGGCAACCTGTTAGTTTGCCTTTTCATTTGACCGCTCAACGTTCCCGCAAACTAACAGTTTGCGTTACGCCGACAACGTAAAATAGCCGTCTGCGCCTGGCTCGAATTCAACAACCTTCACAACCGCGTCGGTGTTTATCTTACCGTAGATATGTGGGAACAGTTCCTGCCCACCTTCGAGATTCTCGTAGCGAATTGCGGCCGTCACCTTGTCCGTGTCGATACAAAGCAGCACCAGCCCCATCTGCCCACGAAACCGCGCGTCGGCCACTTTAACAACTTGATCGCGCGTCGAGCAGTGAACGAATCTGTCAATCGGAAACATTTCCGGACTATAAGATCCGACCGCCGCTCCGTTAGCCCAGGCGTCGCGCCGGGCGATGTGAAAGATGATTGCCATGCTGGGTAGTGGATCAGTTTGGAACTTGCGCGCCTGGTTGCTTACAGAACCGAGCGCGGTAGCGCCGGATGCCTGAGGCAACTGAGATTAACTGTGGGGTGATCTCTGGCAAAGAACTAGCAAACTTTTGTGAATCATCCTCCGCATATCCTTATCATCCGAAGTTGACTCCAGCATCCGGCGCTACCGCGCGCGGTTCTGTACTGACCTCTGACTTGCCAGACTGACCCACTACTCTTGCTGAGTTGTGCGTTACACCTCTGCTGCCATTCCGGGTTGCGAAGCGGGCGGCAGCGACGCAGTTACTGACTCCCGAATCCGTTCGATGTCCGCGCCCACGTTTCGCAATTTGGCTTCTATCTTTTCGTACCCGCGATCGATGTGATAGACGCGATCGATCATCGTCTCTCCTTCAGCCACTAAACCCGCCAACACCAGCGAAGCCGAAGCACGCAGGTCGGATGCAATTAGCGGGGCACCGGTCAGTGGCGTTGGTCCGTTTACGGCGGCGTGACGGCCATCGATAGAAATATGCGCGCCCATTCGCTGCAGTTCAGAAGCGTGCATGAACCGGTTCTCAAAAACTGTCTCCTCAATCACCGCCTGCCCTTCGGCCTGCGTCATCAAAGCCATATACTGGGCCTGCATGTCAGTAGGAAACTGCGGATAAGGATGCGTTGTTACGTCTTTCGCTGTCAGGACGTTAGGACACGAGACACGCAACGTGCTCGGATTGATCTCTTCAATGGCCACACCAACCTCGCGAAACTTATCGATGACCGCAGCCAGATGCAGCGGTTGGCAATCTCTGATTTCGAGATCGCCCCTGGTAATGGCGGCTGCAGCAATGAAGGTTCCCGTCTCGATGCGATCGGGAATGATCGTGTGCTCCGCGCTCCCTAACTCTTCGACACCTTCAATCTCAATCCGGCTGGTGCCGGCGCCGCGCACGCGGGCCCCCATCTTGTTTAGTAATTCCGCGAGGTCCGCGATCTCAGGTTCACAAGCAGCGTTTTGCAGAACGGTTAAGCCTCGCGCCAACGTCGCAGCCATCATCACGTTTTCTGTTCCAGTGACGGTCACCTTATCGAAGTGGATTTC
>JANLYZ010000015.1:0-8001 GCA_031365905.1 Chloracidobacterium sp.
TTCAAGTATTGAGGCTGAAGGTTCATTTAACTGACCGTTCTTCAACTCCCACGGTCAGGAAAGGTTTTCAGCGTGGAAAAAGTTCGCAGCAATCAACTACCCAAAGCTCGCCAGAATCAGTTAATCGTCAAAGAGCTTCCCGACGAACTGCTGGTTTACGATCTCGCACGCGACCAGGCGCATTGTCTTAATTACACGGCCGGATTGGTGTGGAGAAATTGTGATGGCCGGTCGAGCGTGAATGAGATTGCCGTCTCACTGGGCGAAGCAACAGAAACCGCCGCGGACGATCGCATCGTTTGGCTGGCCCTCGCGCAACTGGAAAAATTCCACCTGCTTGAGATCGCGCCGGCCAAGCCCACTTTCGTGGCAGACATCAATCGCCGGCAACTAGTGCGCACGCTTGGAGTCGCCGCTGTTGCTATTCCGATGATTGTATCACTGGCAGCCCCTCCCGCGACTGCCGCTGCTTCCTGCAATGGGAACGGCCAGACTTGTAACTCAAACCCTCAGTGTTGCAGCGGAAGATGCTGCGGCAAACCAGGATTCCCGCCACCTTGTGGCCCGGTTGGTACTTGTTTTTGAGTCAAGCCCTGCGAAAAAAAATTCTGCTTTGCCTTTCCACGCCCACATGTTAACTTCATTCTTACCCGACGCACCACGGGTGGGTGTTTTCCTTTCCTGACTCAGGAGGTCATCATCAGGCTCGAAGTGAAGTCCAAGCAATCTTTTCCAGCCTGGCAGAAACAGAGCTTAGATTATGAATGAACCCTCCGACCTGGCCAAAGCTCTCGATATCATCCTCCGCAGTTCAGCGCGCGATCAGTCACAGGAGTCGCTCCGGTCTGGCTACGCGACGCCTCCGATCGTTGCTTACGGCGAACAAGATGCACCGGAACGCGAGATACACTTGCGGGACTATTGGCGAACCATCCGCAAGCGTTTGTGGTTAATCATCGGCCTGGCGGTCATTGTCTCCACGATCGCGGCGCTCAAACAGTCTCGACAACCCGACATTTATCAAGCGCGCGCTCGTGTGCAAGTTGATGTTGAAAGTTATAACCCCGCGCTGGGCGCTTCAAAGGGCGGTTCCTACCTTCCTGATAATACGTACATGGAACCGGAATATTTTAATACCCAGGTCCAGATACTTTCGAGCCTCAGGCTGCTGCGACGCGTTGCCAGAACGCTTGATCTCGAACACAACCGCACCTTCCTCGATCCGCGCGCAGAGAATCACTCGACCTGGCAAAACCTGATGCGGATGGCTGGATTTGGAGCCAAGCGCAAGGAGCCTGTTCGAACTCAGAGTTTGCCGTTGCTTGACGGCAATAGTCCAACTTTGCTCAGCAATAGTGCCGCGGTCGACGGTCCGGCAGAAATTGAACGGCTCGCCCCATATGTTGGCTCGCTTCAGGGCATGTTGGAGGTTGAACAGGTAAAGAAGACTCGACTGATAGACATTCGCGCAAGCCATACCGATCCGGTGGTGGCCGCCAAAGTCGTTAACGCCACGGCCGACGCCTTCGCACTTTGGAATCTGGAGGTCAAGACGAAAACAAACAGTCTCGCGGCCAACTATCTCGACAAGCGAATTGCTGAACTTCAATCACAGATTCGCAATGGCGAAGAGCAACTGGTCAACTACGCCGAGAGCCATGAGATCGTCTCGCTGGATGCGAGTCAGAACACAGTCGTCGAAAGGCTGACGGGTTTGAACCGAGTGCTACTGGAGGCCGAGAATGAACGAAATCTCGGCGAGGCGGCTTATCGCGCCAGTCTTCTGCCCGGGGCCGCTGAAGCAAGTGCCGAAGTCACAGATAAGTCAATCGCTGAACTCAAAACCAAACTTACCGACCTAAAACAGAAGCGCGATCAGTTGCTGTTGACTGACACCGAGGAGTCGCCGGAACTCAAGGACGTTAACCAGCAGGTCGCTACGATTGAGAAACAGTTGCAGGAAACCAGAGCCGGCGCCAAAAAAATTATTACCCTCAATCTGGAAACAAATTATCGCAAGGCCCTCGATCGAGAGAATGCGCTGCGGAATTCGTTCAATAAACAGCGCGCCGAGACGGTCGCTCAGAATCAAGCGGCCATAAACTACAACATCCTCAAGCAGGAGATCGAGGCCAATAAAGGTTTACTGGAAGGCTTGATGCAGCGCTCGAAAGAGAACGACGTTAACATGGTGGGGACGCCCAACAATATCCATGTCGTAGACTATGCAGAAGTGCCCAAGGGTCCAATCGGGCCGCAACGCCTGCAAGGCGTATTTCTCGCACTCGTTCTGGCGGTTGCGTTCGGCATCGCGCTAGCGATCTTTTTGGAATATCTTGACGACACTGTCAAGAACCCCAGCGACATTGAGAGCGGACTGCGCTTGCCTTCGTTGGCAATCATCCCGATAGCCGGCAAGATGACACAGCGCTTGCTGCCGTTCACGCGCGCTCTGCAACGAAATGGAAATGGTGGCGGCCCGGAACTGTTGATAAATGCAACCGGCCCAACCGAGCAGGCGGAAGCCTATAAGCATCTGCGAACCTCCATCCTCTTATCGACGCCGGGCAGGGCGCCTAAAACTTTGCTCGTAACTTCAAGCGTGCCCTCAGAGGGCAAGACTACTACCACGGCAAACACCGCCACCGTGCTGGCCCAGACCGGGGCCAAGGTATTGATCATCGATGCTGATATGAGGCGGCCGCGACTGCACCAGGTCTTTGGTTTGCCCAACGACGGATGCTTGAGTGCAATCCTGTCCAGTGAGATTGCGGAAGCAGAGATTCTCGCGAGAATCAATCAATATCAGGATTCAAATATTTATCTGCTTAGCTCAGGGATTATACCGCCAAACCCCGCGGAACTGCTTGGTTCTTCCCAGATGAAGCGCTTGCTCGAGATTGTGAGTAAGACGTTTACCCACATCGTTATTGATTCTCCCCCGATCGCGTCTTTCACTGACGGCGTGCTCATTGCTTCGCTCGTTGACGGAGTAATATTGGTAGTTCATGGCGGCAAGACTTCACGGCAAGTCGTAAAGCGGTCGCGACAGACGCTAAATGAGATAGGAGCCAAGATTATCGGGGTTGTGCTCAACCGAGCCGAGGTGCAGTCACATGGTTATTACAACTATGGGTACAAGTATGAGCACTACGACTTAGAACCTTCGAATGGCGCACCCTCGCCCGGGAGCAAGCCAATGCCCAATCGTCGCCAAATAGCGAAAGCGCAAAGTTTGGAAACGACCCGCTGGGACCAGAGACTTGTTCCTTAATCTTCCTGCAGTCTTGCAACTTGCCCCCGTTTGCGATTCTCGAAGCATTCGACTTATTATCTTTCCCCGCGATATTCGCTGCCGGAGTGGCGAAATTGGTATACGCACCAGACTCAAAATCTGGCGTTCGCAAGGACATGTCGGTTCGAGTCCGACCTCCGGCACCAGTAACACTGCAAACCTCAGCTCGACAACTTATCCGACCTTTCGAAACGGCCTAGTCGCTTTTAAGTCAAGCAGTTACGGCCGTGTCAAAACATGTTTGCCACGGCCGTGCGAAATCTGTAGAATCTAGGGGCGTTTCCTGAGGGTAGTAACGCTTCGCAAGCCAGCCTCAAATCCTCAAGCCCCAGCGAGTGCCCAAGGCAGTATCTCCACCCGACGGAGTCGCCTCTAATGCCCCCCAATAGGAGCCGGAGAAATGTCAGCCCACATACAACCACGAATCCTACTCGTTGATGACGAGCCAGAGATAACGGCAATTCTGGCAGATCTCTTTTTTGGCAAGTATGACTGCACCACGGCGGGCTCGGCTGAAGAAGCTCTCGCGCGGTTGACGCAAACAAACTATGAACTCGTAGTCAGTGACATCACCATGCCGGGCATGAGCGGTCTTGACATGATTCCGCAGGTGAAGGGCAATTCGCCAAACACAGTCGTCGTGATGATCAGCGGCATGCAGACGGTCGAAAGCGCTATTGACGCGCTGCGCTTGGGAGCCTTTGATTACGTAATGAAGCCGTTTGATTTGCGGCAGGTTGAAGCAGTTGTAAAGCGCGCTCTGGAGCATCAGGATTTGATAACTGCCAAGCAACGTTACGAAGACCATCTCGAAGAATTAGTTGAACAACGCACCGCCGAACTTGATAAGGCGTTGAACTCGCTCGAAGGCGCCTATCGGTCGACCCTGAAAGCACTCACCGCAGCGCTCGAAACCAGAGACCTTGAAACGCACGGCCATTCAGAGCGAGTGGTCAGCTACAGCATGCGTCTCGGCCGAGAGTATGGCCTGGACAGTGGGCGTATGAAGTCGCTCGAGTTTGGCTCGCTGCTTCACGACATTGGCAAGATTGGCGTGCCGGACTTGATTTTGCGCAAGCCCGCTAAGTTAACTTCGGAAGAATGGGTGCTGATGCGGGAGCATCCGGTGCACGGTCAACAGATTCTGCGCGGCATTGAGTTTCTTGAAGGCGCGGCTCGCGTAGTGGCACAGCATCACGAGAAGTGGGACGGCTCCGGTTATCCGCTCGGTTTGCGTGGTGAAGAAATTGATATCTGCGCCCGCATATTTTCGGTGGCCGATGCTTTCGATGCGATTACAAGTGATCGCGTGTATCGCAAAGGCAAACCGTATGAGGCGGCTGCAGGGGAACTTGATGAGTGGGCCGGGAAACAGTTTGACCCGAAGATCGTTGAGGCGTTTCATCGCGTACCGCCGGAAGATTGGCAGGATCTGCACGCCCAATCATTACTGAAAAAAGAAGACGCACTCGAGGTGCGCCGCATGGTGGAGATGGTGCTTGAGTCTCAGCTTGCCGTCGTTAGCTAGTTAGAAGGCAGAGGCCAGGGGTCAGAGGCCAGAGGCCAGATGGCCAGAGGGCCAGAGGTCAGAGGTCAAAAGTCAGAGGTCAGCGGTCAGAAGTCAGAAGTCAGGATTGGAAGCTTTCCTGTCTGATCTCTGATCTCTGACCTCCGACCTCTGGCCTCTGGCCTCTGTTTTTATGGCTGCGACGGCACGACATAGCCTCGTCGCGAGCGCAAACTCAAACCCACCCGCCGCGACGCTACTTCGATTCGCCGGTGCTCGCCCTTTGCAGCGCTAGAGAGCGGACGTTTGGGACGATAAGTCACCACGTATTCAGCGCCAACCTCGCGCGCGGCCGCGCGCGCCTGAGCAATCATTTCAGCGCTTGTCTTCGGCAGGAAGATTTGCCCGCCCGTTTCTCCAGCCATGTCTTTGAGGACCTGTTCGCTTTTCATGATCTCGACCTCGTAAGCTTTGCGGCGCCGGCGCATGGCAGGATCAAACGTGATGGTGTGAAGGACATAAGACGGACTGCGGGTTGTGCCCGGCGGTTGCGTAGGATCCATTGTGGTGATCGGATCGAGAGTCGTCGAGACTTGTCTTATTGGATCAGACCCGGTTTTTTTCGGCACTTGGCGGACAAATTCTGTGTAACTGATGATGTGCACCGTGGCTCTGGCCGCTGCCAGTTGTTTGATTGCTTCCGCGCGGTCGATTTTTCCGCCGGGGCTGTCAATGCCATCGGTGATGAAGACTACATGCCGGCTACCTTCGGGGCGATCCTTCAACTGTTGCGCAGCGGCGGCTATAGCATCCGAGAAGCGGGCGCGTTTGCCTGCCGCGAGTTTCCACTTCAACGCTTTGAGCGTCGCCGGGCGATCGCGCGTCCAATTCTGAACCATGTCGACCGAGTTACTAAACTGCATAACCTCGACCCAAACGTCTTCCCGTAATCTACTCAAGAATTCAGCGGCCACATCGCGAGTCAGGCTGCTCTGTTTTGAAAGACCGCCGAGCCCGCTCGACTCACCGCCGGTATCGAGCATGACGAGGACGTTCGCAGGAATGCGACGAACACTCTTGATCGGTTGGGCAATGCCGTCCTCGAGCACAAGAATATCTTCGGGCACGACCGTAGGATCGTAGTGACCAAACTGATCTACCGCGATGACGGGCAGTCGGATCTCTTCAGTAAAAACTGTTACGCGGTCTTGTTCGTCCTGAGGAGTTGGCGAGGGAAGTGGTTGCGGCGGTTTTTGCCCGGATTGGCTGAGGGTGTTTGTCGCCAGCATCAAGCTAAACAGGACAAAAAATAGATAACGATTAAGCAAAATGATTGGCCTGCCTCTCGGGAATGGGATTGTACCGCAATTGGATGCCAACCGATCCCGTTTTGAGTTGCCTGATATTGTCAGAACCACCTGCGTGAGCGGGTGGAAGTGTATTGCCAGAACCACCTGCATGAGCGGGTGGACCTTGTTTTTTTTGGCAGTCAGCACAAGGCAGCTAGAGCCACCGGCTTACGCAGGTGCTGGCAAGGCCTGCCGCGCCTGAGCCTGTACGGCCGTAATGGCAACCGCATCGACAATGTCCTCCGCTTTGCAGCCGCGTGAGAGATCGTTGGCAGGTTTGTCGAGGCCCTGAAGAATGGGGCCAATCGCGGTTGCGCCGGCTAAGCGTTCGGTAAGTTTGTAAGCGATGTTGCCGGATTGCAGATCGGGAAAAATCAGAACGTTTGCCTGACCGGCTACACTTGATCCCGGAGCTTTTGATTGAGCAATCGCGGGCACGAGCGCGGCATCCGCCTGAAGTTCGCCATCAATTTCCAGTTGTGGAGCGCGGGCCTTTACAGTTCTCGTTGCTTCGACAACCTTGTCGACCAGTTTATGTTTGGCGCTTCCTTTGGTTGAGAACGACAACATCGCTAGGCGTGGTGTGGCGCCCAGCAGCGCGCGAAACGAATCTGCCGAAGCGATCGCAATCTCCGCCAACTCCGCCGCTGAAGGATCGATGACTACGCCGCAGTCGGCAAAGATTAGGGCGCCATTGTGACCAAAGCCTTCGTTAGGCAAAGCCATCAGAAAAAAGCTCGACACGAGTTTGAAACCGGCGCGCACGCCGATGCAGTGAAGCGCAGCACGCACGGTATGCGACGTTGTGTTGGTAGCACCGGCCACGGAGCCATCTGCTTTTCCGAGTCGCACCATCAGGTTGCCGTAGTAAAGCGGATCAGTCAGCAGCGTGCGTGCTTCGTCGGCCATCAGTCCTTTGGCGCGACGCAACTCGTGAAAGAACGAGACCAGCTTGTCGAAATCAGGTGAACGCCGGTGGTCGATTACTTCAACCCCTCCGAGATCCACTCCTTCACGTTGTGCGGTTTCGCGAATTGTTCCTTCGTCACCCAGCAACGTAATACGCGCCAAGCGATTTCGCGTACAAATGCCGGCGGCAATCACGGTGCGCGGATCGTTTCCCTCGGGCAGGACAATGTGTTGGGGTTTGGCGGCAGCGCGTTGGCGAATTCGTTCCAGGATGTCCATAGAAAAAGGATCGTGTTAGCAGGTTGTTCGAGAACGGTGAGTCTAGCGAACCCTGCGTAAGAGAACAAGCCTCGCGAGGTTGTAACGCAAACTGTTAGTTTGCGTTTGATCGTGAAACCCAATCAGATTGCGAAAGCACCCTGAAACTATCCAACGCAAACCAACAGTTTGCGTTACAACCGGTTCAAGTCGTGATAACTTTACAGCCAATAGAATAGTCTCTCGGCAAAGTGATTTCAGGAGAAGTTGATGCCAGCCCTATTAGCCAAGCGTCGCCTAAAGAACCTGCTGCTGTTCATTCCTAACATGCTTTTGTTGTGCGTGCGCCTGCTGGCGGACCCGCGCGTGCCGGCTATTGACCGGGCCTTGCTGGGAGGAGCGATCGTTTACGCGATTATTCCTTTCGATTTGATACCTGACATGATTCCCTTTGTCGGCCAAGTTGACGACGCTTACCTGATTGCGCTGACGCTACTGCGCCTGATGGAGCGCACCGATCCGCAGGTGGTACGCGAGCATTGGCGTGGTGGCGGCGATGTTGTAGAACTAATCGGCGCGGCGGCGTTACTCGCCGGAAAATTCCTGCCGCAGCGAATCCGCCGCGTGCTCACCGCGCGCGTTGAAGTTGCGCCCGGGAAACTCGAAGATCTCAAGAGCCTTCC
>JANLYZ010000061.1:0-6868 GCA_031365905.1 Chloracidobacterium sp.
TGCGAAGCACGCATCGACGTTCTCAGCATAAACGTCGACGAGGAAGCGACCTCCGAGGGCAAGCTGCTCGTTGAAATCGAATATCGCGTGCGCAAGACCAATCAGTCCGGCAATCTCGTTTTCCCGTTCTATTTTCGCGAAGGGGGACAGGGATGAAAGCGCCCGAGGCACCACGGCTTGATGAACGCCGCGCTGCGCAATTCATGGCAGAGTTGCAGGAGCGCGCCCGGGCGTGGATTCCAGCGTGGGGACTCGCCGACGCCGAGCAGGACCTCGGCCGGGCACTGCTCGAAGTTGCAGCGCGATTTGATTCTGAGGTCGCTGAGCGTCTCGACGGCTCGGGAGAAAAAATGCGTCGCGGCTTCCTCGACTGGCTTGCTGTCCGCGGCCAGGCCGCCCGGCCATCCCGGATGCCTGTCGTGTTTAAGTTGACGGACACGGCGCGCGACGCTGTGCGGGCGGAGGCGCCGGTGCGATTGCAGGCAGATGCGGCCGGTGCCGCAGTCGTGTTCGAAACCGAAAAAGACGTGAGGGTCGTTCCCGGACAATTGGATCTGGTTGTAGGTGTCGATGCGGATCAGGACGCGTTTTACCTGCCGCCGCCGGGATTAAACGATCTGAAGCCTCTCGAATCGCTGCCGACGGAGTGGCGGGTTAAAAGTTTTGCAGCCGCCGGCGCAACCAAGCTCCAACTCGATCCGGAATTGGGTCTGCTAGTCGGGATGCTCATCGAAGTCAATGGCGCTCAATACACCGTGCTTCAGATCGACAATGGGCTGGTCACCATTGACCGCTCGCTCGAGAGCGAACTCACGACCGCAGTGCGCATAACCAAAGTCAGCACTTTCACTCCCTTTGAAGGCAGTGCTTACAACTCACAACAGCACTCGCTCTACCTTGGTGATTCTGACCTCCTCAACGTCAAGGCCGCGGCGACGATAGAAGTCGTCGGCGCGGAAAGCTTGCGCGAAGGATACGCGTGGCAGTACTGGGGAAAAGTTGATGGCCAGGACGAAGTGAAATGGCAGCCGCTCAAAATTGATAAACAAAAGCCGGACGTCGTTCTGACAAAGCCGAAAGGCGCGATTGAAGAATTAGAGATCGGTGGGAAGAAGGGTCGTTGGATTCGCGCGTTTGCTCGCACGATTAATCCCGATGCCGGCCCGATTAGAGTGGAAGATTTCGGCCTGCGCATTAATGCTTCGAACTGCGGAAACTCCCCGACCTTGTGCCCGCCAGTCGCGATTACTGAGTCGCCGAAAGCGGATGCATTGGCGAACAGTACGCCCCTGGTTCTGGACAATATCTTTCTTCCTCTCGGCAGAGAACCGCGCCAGTTCGACGCGTTTTATCTGGGATCCGCAGAAGCTTTTTCAAAGAAAGGCGCGCAGGTACGGATCTGTTTTGAACTAGCGGATCCGACGTTCGAATCTCTAGCGGCGGTGCGCGGCACACAAGAATTTGATAACACGGTTCTAGCCGGCATTGGCAGAGATCATGGGCTTCACCTGTTTCAATTTGTTCCGCGGGACGCAACTATTTCAAGATTTCGCGACCGCGACGCGTTACGTCCCCCTATTCCGGCTGACTCGGGTGCGGTTCCAGCGTCAACTAAACCGTTAAGCCTGAATTCAAATTGCCGGCCCGTAATTACGATCGTGAACAACGACTTCCTTGTCGATGTCGCATCCGGCGGGACGATCTGGACGTGGCATGAAAATGCCACTGATGGAAATTTGAGCGGCTGGAAAGCATTTGACCCGCTCCCAGAACCTCCAAATGAACCGACGCGGATTGATGACATTGTCCCTGTCATCGTAGGCAACCTCACTCCGAAGGTTGTGCTGAGCCGTTGTCGTCTGTTCGTACATGACGGAACTGAATGGTCAGAGAAAGAGACGAAAGACGTCAGCGGCAACCCGCCGAATCCGCCACCAGTGACGGTGGTTGCGCTTGCCCCGGTTTGGGAAGACACCGGAGGTGGTCTAAACGGCCTCAAAGCCGCCGCCGAGATGATTGGCGTTTCGAGCGACAACTTGCTCTACAGGGTGAAGACTGACGGGGAATGCACTTCTTTGCCGCTTGTCTTCGGTCTCAATGATGAGGAACTGGCGGATGCGGGCACTGCGGCTCAAAGCTCAACCTGCAATCTTGGCGCGATGCGGCCGGCGACGCTCAAGGTTGGCACCATACTCGTGGTCGTCACCGCAAACGACACTCGCGACAAACTGGTCATGTATAGGGGTGACCCTGATTCAAATATTGCACCGCAGCTTCATCGCATAGACCTTCCAGATCAAGTCGTTGGTTCCAGTGTGGAAATATCGTTTGTAAAAGGCGAACCGCAATTCTCAGTATTGTGTAAGACCCCAGCCGGCGCCACTTATGTAGCCTCATGGCAACCATCCGCTACGAGCAACTTTGTGAAAGACATCCTGTTCAGATCGAACGTGTCGAGTTTGGGAAGTCTCGGAGGACCACCAGTCACGCTTTCCAGTCACATTGTGGCACCCGGTGCGCGTGGTGATCTTTTTGTTGCCTCGTTTTATCGTTTGCAGCGGCATGAACTTAAAATGCCGGCTGTGAATGCTGATGAGGACGGTGCCGTGCTTCCGTCCACGGTTAACCCATTTGTCATGAACGATGCGTTTTCGATCGACAACAGAACAGACGCCTATCTGGTTGTTGACTCCATGACGATTCCTCCGGATCCCGAAATCCTGTACCCGGTGGACCACCCCTTTGGAGCCGTTGGCGATAACCCGGAGATACGTGCTTATCGTCAGACTAACGCGCCGTTCAACGGCACCGTTAATGATTCGACCCATTTGCAATTAGACGGGTTGGCCGACCACAAGACGGTCGAGGACATGTTTATCCTAATTCAGGACCAGAACGATCTCGAGGTCCGAAAAGTTGTCCACATCCTGGCTGGCGTCGCGGAACTGGATAGTCCTCTTATCTTGAATGCCGGACAGGCAAACTATTGGACGCCGGAGCCAGTCGCCGGACGCATTGCGCCCATCATTCGACTCGACCCATTGACCAGCGGTACCTGGCCCGCTTCCATTGTTCAGCAGGCGCGAGTTTATTTTGTTAGCCCCGTAGACCCGGAAGCGCAACGGGCAAAAGTGTTCGCCCCCGACAATACCAGCCACCCCACGGTAATTGCCCTGCAGTCGCCCTGGTCTACAGCGCCTGCGGCAAACGACCCCTATGTGATCGATGCCACTCTTGGTGATTGGCAGCACCAGCTTGCAGACACTTCATCCAACCCAGAACTTTCGTGGGAATACTCCAATGGCACTGCCTGGGAATCTCTCATCCTCGAGGAGGAAGGGACTCTCAACTTTAAGAATACCGGTGCGATCAGATTTCGCGTGCCGCTTGACCTCGCCGCAGTTGACTGGGCAGGGAAGACCAACTTCTGGATCCGCGCGCGGCTAATCGGTGGTGATTATGGACGCGAGGAAATAACCGTAAAAACTAAAGACCTTGGCGACGGCATTTCAGGCCAAACCGTAGAGAGGTCGGCGAAGGGCATAAGAGCGCCTGCGGTCGTGAAGCTGCATATCTCGTACGGATACTGTCAGAAAGTCCTTCCCACATTCGTGCTCACCAAGGACAGCGGCACGATTCGCGACCAGAGCGATGCCAATCGCACCAAGGGCGCGATCGTTGAGGCCTTCGTTCCGCTCGCTATTATGCTTGGGCGACTCTTGAAAGGTGCCGCGCCCAAGGAGCCTGAGAAGTGTCCGCCGGAGTGTGTTTGCGACAAACAACACTCGCCGTCAGACGCGACGCCGGCAACGGCAGCGGCGGCAAAAGCGACCACGTCACTTCGCGAGGCCGGACGTTCTGTTTTCATCGGTCTAAAGGCTACACCTTCAGAAGCTCCCGTCAATGTGCTCCTGCTCGTCGAAGAGAAGAAGCATACCGCTTTCGCGCCGATGGCGATCGATGCGCTAATCGCGGATCGCTTTGTGCCGATCGTTGCCGACGATGCAACTCGCGCGCTTGGTGAAAGCGGCATACTTTCGATGGCGTTCGCCGTTCCGCCGACACCAAGCGAGCTGTTTGGAAAAACTCTGACCTGGTTGCGGCTCAAGCCGAAAGCGAGTACCGATGGGAAATGGCTTCCAACTTTGCGCGGCGCGTACCTAAACGCCGTGTGGGCCAGCGCGACCGAGACTCTTACTCGAGAACTATTGGGCTCGTCGAATGGCGAACCACACTTGACCGTTCATCTCGCTCGTCCGCCAGTGCTGTACAAAACACTTGAGTTGCGGGTTAAGGAACCGCTGGGCCAGGAGGAACGCGAAGCACTTCTCAAAAATGACAAGAATAGCGTGCTGAGCGTGGTTGAGGGATTGCCGGGAGACTGGGTGCTGTGGAAACAAGTTGTGGATCCGGATGACGAGCCGGCGTCTGCGCGGGTCTACTCGCTTGATGAAAATGCCGGCGAGATCCGTTTCGGCGACGGCATCCACGGTAAAATCCCACCCATTGGTCGCGATTCGATCGTCGCCTTCCGCTATTCCCGAACTGAACCTGATCCCACCGGCGGCGACAAGGTACCGGGTAACACTATCGCCGCGCGCGCGGCGCTCAATCTGGTTTCTCCAGTTGAGAGCGTCGAAACCGTCGCTGCCGCTGATCAAGCGGCGGGAGGCGCACCTCCTGAATCGGCTGACCGAGTGCTGCGTTTTGGCTTTGCCCGGTTGCGCCATCGCGATCGCGCAGTCACCGCGGGCGACATCGAAGATCTCGCGCTGCAGAGTTCGCCAGACATCGTACAGGCGCACGCGTTTGAGCGCCGCGGCTACATTCGTCTGGTGGTTGTGATGCGCGGAAAGAACCCGCAACCGAATGCACCTCAGATCCGGGAGTTGCGGCGTCTGTTACTTGCGGCCGCTCCTATCTCACTGAGCGCGCCCGGTGCTTTGCGCATTGAAGGGCCAACGATTCGCAGACTGCGAATCGATCTGGAGTTGGAAGTGGAAACACTTGATTACGCCGGAGCACTTACCGATTTCGTCAAGCAGCGGCTGGCGACGTTTTTCGATGCCGCCACCGGGGGCACTGATAAGGACGGATGGGCGCTGGGCCTCAATCCCACCGAGGGAGAAATCGCGCTCGCACTGATCGATGCTCCTCGCCTCGAGAGCATCAAGGATGTGAAGCTGCGCGAGATTACTGACGATGGCGAGGTACTTCCGTCACTGGAAACGCTCAAAGGAAACGAGCTCGTGATGCTCGCCGACGACCCGGTTCGCATTCAGTTCGAAACCGCCGAGGTGTTGGTATGAGCAAACTCGCGCCCAATCTTTTTCAACGGCGTTTCCAGGATCTAATGGAAATCGGCCGCGCGCGCCTGCCATCACTCGCGCCCGAATGGACCGACTACAATGCTCACGATCCGGGCATCACTTTGATGGAGTTGCTGGCGTGGGTTGCCGAAGGCCAACTGTACTCATTGTCCCGCCTGCGACGTGACGAACGCCGCGCTTACGCTGCATTGCTTGGTCTCGCGCCCGGCGGTACGCAGGCCGCCACCGGACTCATCTGGCCCGATCGCCTCGACCCTAATTCGCCCGGCGCGACCTTCAAAGCAAGCATAGTGATTCCGCAGGACGCGGTTATCAATGTGGTGGACGCCGAGAACCCCACGTTCAGGCCCTCGCACTCGCTGCTCTGGGCGCCCGGACGCATTGAAAAGCTCGCGACACGAAACGCCATCGGTCTAACCACCGATCACACCGTCACAAACGAACGCGGTGGTCTGCCGTTTATGCCTTTCGGCGAACGCACCGGACGACGTGAGCAACTAGAGTTGACGTTCGCCTGCCGCGACAGGTTCGGTCTTTTTGGCAAGAACCGGGAAAACGCTAGAGGTGCACTTTGGCCCGTCGGAGTAATCGTGGCGCCAGCGGTCGGAGGCGCTGTAGACGCGGGGACACACGAGGATATGAGCCGGTCGTCGTTGACCGCCACGCTTGTGGCCCAGGATGAGCGCTTTGCTTTGTCGATTGCGTCGGATTCTACGCAAGGCTTGCTAAGCTCCGGCACTATCTTGCTGAATCTCGACAATGTCACGAGCGCCCCGAGCAAGCTCACCAAGTTCACTATTGAGTTGCACTCGCCGGGAGGCTTCGCGCGGCCGCCGCGTGTACTGCGCATCGAGCCAAACGTCATTCCAATCTTACAAGGGCGGACCATCCAGAGTGAGCTGCACGTTGCCAACGGCCTGCCTGATTGGAGCTTTGCTTTGGATGTGCCCGGCTTGCGATTCGCTGGTGGGGAGGAGCCCGTCAAGGTGCAGGTCGCGGAACCGGCGGCCCTTAAGACTTGGCGTCGTATTGATCGCTTGTCCGAGCGGGGTCCTGAAGATGAGATGTACCAGTTCGACGCCGTTAGAGGCGAGGTCACGTTTGGCAATGGGGTCAACGGTCGAATCCCTCCGCAGGACTCGCAAATACTTGTTACCTACGCGGTGTCCGATGGCGCAGAAGGCAAGGTTGCGCGCAATCGCAAATGGAAAGTTACCGGGGTGGAGGGCCCGTTTGGAGTCAATCCTGATCCCATCACAGGCGGCTCTGCATCAGCCGGATGGATCGACGACCGCCGCGAAGCACGACGGCGCTCGCGAGACGACCACGCGTTGGTCAGCTCAGACGACATCGAGACGGCAGCGAAAGCGCTGCCGCTGATGGAAGTCGCGCGCGCCTGGGTGCCGCAGCCCGACGATCGCCTGCCGCGTACAGGTGTCGTCACCCTCGTCGTGTTGCGGAGCCGTGCTGGCGGAAAGGAAGCTGAGGATCCTCCCGAAACTGCCGGGTGGCTGGAAGCGATTCGCCGCAGTTTGACG
>JANLYZ010000075.1:0-2612 GCA_031365905.1 Chloracidobacterium sp.
AGCGTCTGCTAAATCAGCAATCCGCATTCAGCAATCCGCAATAGATATGAACTGTCCTTCCTGTGGTCACGAAAACATCGACGGCATTGACCGTTGCGATAATTGCCTCGCGTCGTTTCGCCAGCTCGACATTCCGAGCGCCGATGCGGCCGAAGGACTGGCGCGCTCGGTGATGGAAGACAATCTCCGGCAGCTCGATCTCGACGAGACAGTTTCCGTAGCGCCTAATGCTCCTGCACTCGAGGTTGCACGGCTGATGAAGAATTCCAACTCCGGCTGCGCGCTCGTTGTTGAAGGTGGAAAACTCGTCGGCATCTTCACCGAGCACGATGTGTTAAAGAGAATGACGAGCGCGGGCGATCTGGCAGCAGTCAGCGTCAAGGATCTCATGAGCTCGAATCCGGAAACGCTCAACGAGAAAGATTCCGTAGCCGAAGCGCTCAACAAAATGTCGCTCGGCCGCTACCGCCACATCCCGTTCAAGAAAGCAGACGGTTCCTACGCCGTCGCCTCAATTCAATCAGTTCTCAAATACATCGCCCAGGAAGACTGGTAACTCCTCTTCTTCATACGAGGCCCTCTACCGACGCTCTTTTCCGACATGCACTATTGCGATAGAATCCGAATTGGAGACTAAGAATGTCTACAGCGAAAGAGCAAATTACTGAGCTTGTCCAGAAGCAGCCGGACGATAGCTCCTATGACGAAATCGTCCGGGAGCTTGCTTTTCATTTGATGGTCCAAAGCGGACTCAAGGATTCAGATGAAGGGCGTACGATTACCAACGAAGAGATGGCGCGTAGAATCAACTCCTGGCAGATGTAGCAAGGTGAACGAAGAAAGGCCCGTATTCATGTACCAACGAATTGAGAAAGGCTCTACAGAAAAACCTGAAAAGTTTAAGGTGCCTCCGGTAGAGGTCGACCAAGCGATCGAATTGCTACAGTCATGGTTTGGCGACGACACTCAGGAACAGCGAGAGACTTGGGACTACCTCAAGAAGACTCTGGATGAAGATCGCCTTTCTGATCGAAAGCTCTTCCCATGAATCGCATCATTCTTCTCGATTCTGGGCCTCTCGGACTGATTACTAACCCAAACGCCTCGCTAGAAAATCGCGAATGTAACACTTGGATGCAATCGCGCCTGCTCCAGGGTGATCGGGTCTTGATTCCGGCGATCTCGGACTACGAGGTGCGACGTGAACTGCTGCGCGCGCGAAAAACGAACGGCCTTTCCAGAGTAGATAGTCTCAAAAGAGCCATCGGTCACCTTCCACTGACCACAGAAACTCTACTCTTGGCTGCTGAATTCTGGGCGCACGCTAGGAACGTCGGCAAAACAACAGCGCGAGACTTAGCGCTCGACGGCGACGTTATCTTGTGCGCGCAAGCTGTGGAACTCTCAGGCCATGGCTACCAGGTAGTAATCGCAACCAGTAACGTAAAGCATCTAGAAATGTTTGCTGAAGCGCGGTTGTGGCGAGAAATAACCTAGGCTGGATTTCTGCTCTTGTCGGCCAAGTACGACGGTCATCGAATGCGCCACCAACTGATCTAGTTTCATCCCATGAGCCTTCCCCGGCACGCAAGTCTTTTCCGATTCTCCCGTTCATTTATTCGGAACCGGGACAACTCCACGTTCGTGATTGTCCGTCCCAACGACGCACCGAAACTTGAATTGATGTGACTCTAGCACCCAAACACTGGCGACATTCAAATGAAAACAATCATCTCCATCTCGCTGCTCGCATTTCTCTATTTCCTGCCCACGACTACCGCGCAACAAGCTGACTACGCAAAGCTCAAAGCTGACGCGGAACAGTTTTACGCTGCCGGCTCTTATGCGCGCGCGAATGAGACATACAGCCGTGTCGACCAAACCAAGCTGCCGCCCGCTGAAATGCGTTGGGTCGACTTCCGCCTGGCCGACACACTCTGGCGCGCCCAGGCAGGAACGCAAACGTCAGACACTACAAAATTCGAGCAGGCCCAGAAGCAACTGGAAGAACTGATCCGCACGAACGACAAAGATGATGATCGCGATCTTGTTTGGGCCGAAGCGCACGAGTCGCTCGGTGATTTCTTCTGGACGCGCACAGATCAAATGAACTGGGGTGGCGCCTGGCCACGCTATCAACTCGCGCTTGATTGGTGGGCCGGGCAACGCGAGATCGATCAGGCGCGCGATCGTTATCTGAAAATTGTTTTCAAAGCCGCTGAGCCGCCGCGCGCCAACGACTATTACTTTTACACCTATTACGGCAATTACATTCCCCTCGACATACTCGAAAACGCGCTGAAAATCAGTGATGCACAGCAGAATGGCCAGTCTGCTGCTGCGCAAAATAACATCGCTCACCTGCATTTCCTGATCGCCATGACCATGCGCTACACGGGCGGCGATTGGGAGATGCGGCAGCGGGTGCCGGAAGAATTCGAATTCGCACTCAAAACCGGCAAACAATCCGCCTGGTACGACGACGCACTGTTTCACTATGCCGAATGGATGAACTCGACAGGATCAATTCGTCAACTGGACGGCGGCGAGTGGCACCAGGAAGCTGACTACGTAAAAGCGCTGGAACTGTTTCGCCGCATCACCACGGAATT
>JANLYZ010000078.1:0-8671 GCA_031365905.1 Chloracidobacterium sp.
TCGGTGTCAACTTCGAGGACAACGAGGAACTCGAATTCATCGAAAAGATTGAGCGACGCGATCGCGATCGTTTTGAATTGGATGAGGGTTCGAAAACTGACGGCATGATTTGAAATCTCCGGCTTTTTTTCCTCACAATCATTACGGCTGGTTTGCGGGGTACTTCAATCTGGGTTGCAGCGTAATGCTCTTTACGATGATCTTGTCCGCTGGCCGTTCGGTTTCCGGCACTACCGGCGCACGCATTATGATCTCAGCATTGTTAATACCCGCAATCACGCGACCGAAGACGGTGTAGTCTTCGTCGAACGGCGGCGCCGGCGCGAGCGTGATGAAGAACTGGCAGTTCGCGGTGTTGCGCGCTTGCTCTTCGGTTACCGCTGCCCGGCCGTTGAATTCCGGAGAGGCTCCCCGGCGCGCCGCGCCCACTGTGCCGCGTTCAAACGGAAGGTCGCTAAACTCTCCGGGCACATTGCCGTACGGGGAATCTCCGGAGCCATCGTTTTCCGGATCGTTGTCTTTCGAAAGCGGATCGCCGCCCTGAACCAAGTGGGCGGCAGCATTAACACGATGAAAGGCTGTCCCGTTGTAGAACCCTTCCTGGATGAGTTTCTTGAAACGTTCAACCATCTGCGGCGCTACGTTTGGGTAAAGCTCGATGACGATGTCGCCGTAGTCCGCGGTTGAGATTACCGCCACCTGCTCATCTGGCTGCGGCTTGATACCGCGCTTCACATCGCTCCTCGCAGGAGACTCTTTGTCAGAGTCAAAATCCTTCACGCCGGTGTTTGTTTTATTGCACGCCGAAGCAGCCAGACTCAGGATAAGCGCGATCCCCACAAACGAAAGTGTCGGCCAACGGCGTCTGCTGGTTGAAATCATGGTTTTTCTTGTTTCCCTTAAGGAAAAATTCGCGCTTCGCGCTCCTTGCGGGCGGAACGCCCGCTTTCCCAGGATCTAAAACTGCTTACGGCTGTCGAGCAGGATTGTTACGGGTCCGTCGTTCACCAACTCGACCTGCATCGTGCTCTGAAAGCTGCCGCTCGCAACTTTAGCAACGAGCTTGCGCGTTTGCGCGACGAAATATTCATACAACGGTTTGGCCACTTCCGGTGCCGCGGCTTCGATCCAGGAAGGACGCAAGCCGCGCCGCACGTCGCCGTAAAGAGTGAACTGCGAAACAACCAGCACGCCGCCTTCAATGTCCTTCACCGACCTGTTCATTTTCCCGGTGTCGTCATCAAAGATGCGCAGCGCAACGATCTTCGCCGCGAGGTAATCGGCATCAGACTCGGAATCATCGCGAGCCACCCCTAACAAAACGACGAGACCTCGTTTTATCTCGCCAACGATTTCATGCTCGGCAGTAACTTTCGCGCGGGTCACGCGCTGCACCACGTCTCGCATTATTTCCTGGGAGGCTTGCTGGGTCTGATTTCAACCCGGCTGGGAAGACTTCGTTCGTCGTGATGGAGAAGGTCGAGGACGACTCTCGCGATGTCCGCCGGTTGCAACTGCCACGAATTCTTATCGCTGGGCGCGTCGCCGCCAAACTCCGTATTCACTGACCCAGGCATGATGTAGCTAACCTTGATGCCGTCATGCCGCACCTCCTGCATCAGCGCCTCACTGAAACCGTTCAGGCCAAACTTGGATGCGTTGTAAGCTGCCATGCGCGGATGGGGATTGGCGCCGGCGAGCGAAGAAATGTTAATGATGTAGCCACCGCCGCGCTTCTTCATCAGCGGAATCGCTTCGTGACAGCAGTGGAAGACCCCGAAGAGATTCGTTTCTAATATGGCGCGGAAATCTTCAGGCGACATTTCTTCGACCGGCCGGAACATTCCGATGCCGGCGTTATTGATGAGAATATCAACGCCGCCTAACTCAGCAGTCGTGCGCTCGAAGAGAGATTTCACCTGGGCCTGGTCGCGCACGTCACAAACAAAGCCTACGACGCTTCCGTCGCCCACTTTATTCAGGGCTTCAGTCGCTAGCGCCACATCATTCGTGTTGCGCGAGCTGATACAAACGTTCACGTTCTCGCGAGCGAGCGCCTCAGCGATACCGCGGCCAATACCTTTCGTGGCGCCGGTAATGATGGCGACTTTGCCAGTTAAGTTCATCGCTTATGAATGCGGCGGCTTCGGAACGCGAAACCGTTAGTCTGCGTCCAAGCCGCCGCACTGCAACCACCGCAAACTAACAGTTTGCGCTACGACTCCTACCTCACAGCGCTCGCCGGCAACGACACGCTGCGGTTGAGAATCACGCCAAACTCCGTGCCCGATTCCACTTCCGCTTCCTTTTCCTTTTCGAGCACGCGCGCGCCAGTACCGAGCGCACCACCGAGTATGCCGCCGATGGCCGCGCCTTTTCCGCCGCCCGCGATCGCGCCAATGATCGCGCCGGTCGCCGCGCCGCCACCGATAAATATCACGTCGCGTTTGCGGTTGCTGCCACCTTTGACGGTGCCTTCGTTGTCGGCGTTGACGTTGTCAGCCTGTAGAGTCGTCAACGATCCATTGATTACGGCCGTGCGACCGTTCGGCAAAGTAATGGAGTCAAAGGCCACGGTAATGTTACCGGGCGTGCGCTTTCCGGCGCGGTTCACTTGCGTAACGCGTCCGCCGACTCGGCTGCCCACCGGCACAACTTCCACGCCACTGTTGCCACCGTAAACCGGTTCGACAACATTTGAAGTGAAACGATCGCCAATCCGCGCGGTGCCGGAATTAAGCGCTTCGTTAATCCGGACACGAATTACCGTGTCAGTCGGAACTGTATAGTACTGAACCGCCGGCGTCACGACGCGAGCAACGGTACGCCGGCCCCTTCGCGCTCTGCGCCTTCGTTGAGCGGAAACGTCGAAAACACTACCGGCTATCAATGTCAGCAACACCAGAAAGGTCAGCGTGCGCGCGACCAGCTTGCTATTAATCTTCGTCATCATTCAATCCTCCCATAGCTTTAAGATCATCCTGTTTCGCCGCCTCGCGGCTTTCACGCGAGCAGCGGCCGTTTTACTTCCGTGCAAGGTGATTACGACCTTTGCAATTTCGTCTTGAGCCTTTCGTTTACAATTTTCGGATTCGCCTTGCCCTTTGACGCCTTCATCACCTGGCCCACAAAGAAGCCGAACAACGTTTCCTTACCCGCCCGATATTGCTCGAGCTGTTGCGGGCTCGCAGCAATCACTTCGTCGACAATCCGATCGATTTCGCCTGTATCGCTGACCTGAGCCAAACCTTGTTCCTCGACAATCGTGGCGGCACTCTTGCCGGACTTGAACATCTCAACTAATACGTCCTTGCCCTGCTTCCCGCTAATCTTTTCGTCGTCAATCAGACGCACCAGCGCACCTAGATCCTCCGCGGCCAGCGGCGACGAACCCGCCGGCAGGCCCGCGCTTTCGAGCTCCCGCAACAGCTCCGAGCGGATCCAGTTTGAAGCGCTCCGCGGGTTTCCCGAAGCCTCTGCCGCTTTCTCGTAGTAATCGGAAAGCGAACGCTCCGCAGTCAATTGCGACGCGTCGCTAAACGACAAGCCATACTGACCCATGAACCGGCGCCGCCTGGCCTCGGGCAGTTCCGGCATCCCCGCACGTACGCGCTCGACAAAATCATCCGACACGATGAGCGGCGGCAGATCGGGTTCGGGAAAATAGCGATAGTCGTGCGCTTCCTCTTTCGATCGCATCACGCGAGTTTCGGCGGCGCGTTCGTCCCACAGCCGCGTTTCCTGTTGCAACTGGCCACCTGATTCAAGTACGCCAATTTGCCGGGCGACTTCAAACTCGATCGCGCGTTGCATATGGCGCACTGAGTTTAGGTTCTTCACTTCCACCTTCGTACCAAATTTTTCCTCGTCGATTCGCCGCACTGACACGTTCGCTTCGCAACGAAGATTTCCCTTCTCCATGTCGGCCTCCGAAGCGCCCACCCATTGCAGCGCGCGCCGCACGTGATTGACGTAATCGTAAGCTTCCCATGACGTACGGAAGTCGGGTTCTGTAACAATCTCGGCGAGCGGGGTGCCGGCGCGATTGAGATCGATGTAGGAATAACGATCGACGTCAGGCAATCCTTCGTGCACGTTCTTCCCGGCGTCTTCCTCAAGGTGCAGGCGCGTAATCGCGATCTTCTTCGGCTTCCATTCCACCGGGTGACCCGCGTCATCGCGTTCGGTCGTCATGATCTCCAACTCGCCGTTCGCGGAAAATGGTTTGTCGTACTGTGAAATCTGATAACCCTTTGGGAGGTCCGGATAGAAATAATTCTTGCGCGAAAAAATAGACTCGTTGTTTATATGCAGACCGAGCGCCAGCGCCGCGCGCGCGCCGAGTTCTACTGCGCGACGATTGAGCACCGGTAGCGCGCCCGGCAGGCCCAAACAGACGGGGCAGGTGTTCGCGTTAGGCTCGTCGCCAAAGTGAGTCGAGCAGCCGCAGAAGATTTTTGATTCAGTGCTGAGTTGCGCGTGAATCTCGAGGCCGATAATTGTTTCCCAACCGTTCATAGTATTTGAATTTTGAATCTTGAATCCAAAAAAACCGAACCACCTAAGCCGGTCGCTACCGCTCCCGGTTCTGATTTCTGCGTTCTGCTCCTGCCGTCTGCCTCCCGCTTTACGGCCTGAGCCATCCCGGTGGCGCACCGGCGCGCCGCGCCTCATCTTCAAGCTCGCGCCACCTGGCGTTAAGTCCCGCGCGAGCCGCAGCCAACTGATTGAACTGCGTTATCAGTTGCGAGCGTTCGTAGGAATAAGCGTAAGCCGGCCACGTTGAACCAAAACTAGTCAGGTTAGGAGCCGCCAGCAGCGGTGAACCGAACGGGCGCACACGCGGAAATTCCGCCGGATTCGGAATCACCTGCCCACGCCTGCCGTCGCCGACAACAATTCGCAGGCTCCCCTGAACACTGCGCGGAGCTATAAAAACTTCAGGCCGCGGCGCGATTGGGCCATTAAAACGGCCACGGCCGAAAGGTCCTAACGAAGGAAACGGCCCGACAT
The DNA here is from genome assembly GCA_031365905.1 of Chloracidobacterium sp. Taxonomy (GTDB): domain Bacteria; phylum Acidobacteriota; class Blastocatellia; order Pyrinomonadales; family Pyrinomonadaceae; genus PSRF01. The sequence goes on from JANLYZ010000078.1 coordinate 5,014, forward strand.
TGACGACCGTCGTAAACGATCCATTCGCGGAGGGAAACGAGGGCTCATCAAGTTGCCCGCGCACGTATCGGAGTTGCGCATCCACCGAAGCGATCTCAGTGCGCAATGCCGAAGCGCGAGCACGCCAGTAACTTTCCAATTCCGTTTTCGCGGCGCTCGCAGCTTCCAGCTCTCCTCCCAGCGAAGCAGATTCAATTTCAGCTTGCCTGCGCGACTCAGCCACCGATGGCAGCCCCAATTCCTTGCGTCGCCGTTCATAAGCCAACTCGCTTGCTTGTCGGCGCTGGCTTGATGCTTCCAGATCGCGATTCGTGATCGTGCGTCTCGCAACGGGTCGGGTCGACAGTTCCTCAACGCGCGAGCGAGATTCAGTCAAAGCTCGTCGCAGAAAACTTCCGGGCGCCTCATTGTTTGCCTTCTCTGTTGCGGTCACATCAATCGCCGCAACATTAATGGTGACTTGAACACCAGCTGAAACTTCGTAAGTCAAAGTCGACGCCGCAACGATAAAACTTGCCGGGATTTCAACGCGCCGCCCACCGTACATCACAATGGTGTAGGCACTGGCAGTGGCCGCTAACATGCAGACAAATGCGAAGATGGAAACAATCCTCTTCGCCGCCAGTTTGGTTGTATGAAGTGCTTGCATAGCTATCGCCAGCCTTGGCAACTAAAAACGGTTCTTGTCAGGGGGGAATACGAAAATAGTATCACACCCAGACAAAAGTCGGGCGTGTCGAGGTGGCCAATTTGCTCCAAAGGTTTTCCCGAAAACTCCCGGGAACAAAAAGCCTTCCCAAACCGCGAACAGTTTGATATACAGAGCCTTCCATTCGGACTTGACCCCGGGGCTCACTCAATGCGGACGCAGGTGTTTCGCACAGCGGCCGTGCGGCTTTCAACTTTCACAGAGGAGATTAAGCACAATCATGGCAAAGACTGTTTGCAAACTTCTAGGCGTCATATTCCTGCTGGTCGGAATTTGTGGCTTCGTTAAGCCAGACTTGCTCGGCGCGCATTTGACCCCAGCACATAACCTTGTCCACATCGTCTCCGGCGTCATCGCTCTCTACTTCGGCTTCGCTGGATCGTTGTCAGGCGCTAAAAGCTTCTGCTTAGTTTTCGGGATAGTCTATCTGGCGTTGGGATTTCTCGGAATGTTTGTCTTTGGCACAGGCGCGGACAAAATGTGGGACGTGGCCGGAATTCTTAAGTTAGGCAAAATAGATCATCTTATTCACATTGTGCTCGGCGTAGTTTTCCTGGGCGGTGGCTTGCTGACGAAAAAGTCGTAGCGGTGACTTCGGTCTCCGCACAAAAGTTTCAGGTTGCAAGGACGAGTTCGATAAGTAGCGCACCAGCGCCCAAGAGCTTTGAACCTTGCAACCTGAATTGCTGTTCGGTCAGAACCCGGAGTGTCAGCGACGGGAAGCTAAGAGCACCCAAAGACTTAGAACTTCAAGCTAACGCCCCCGCGTCCCACGATCCGTGGCGCCAGAAACCCATTCTCGTAATAGCGCTGGTTGAAGATGTTGTCCGCGCCCACGAATAGCACCATCGTCGTGCCTTCAGACACACGCTTTTCGTAACTACCAAACAAATCAGCTTTCGTGTAACCATCAAAAGTGAGCTCCGCGGTGCGAAACGGAAAATCATTTTCGAAGACTGGGGCCAGATGCGATCCGGTGCGGTTCAAATCGAAATTAAACGCAAACGCACGATAGCGCTGATGCAACGCGAGCCCGAAGACATGCCTGGGAATCACGTACTGCGGTTGTAGTCCACCAAACGGCACCTGGCGATCGCTGTTGGTGTAAGTATAAGAGGCGCGCAAGTCTGCTCCGCGCCACGGCGTCGCTTCGACAAAGCTTTCCACTCCTCGCGATGTTCCGCCCGGACGATTTACGTAGCCACTAAAGCGTCCGAGCCCCAGTGGGTCAACTACAAAGAAGGATTGGAAATCAATCACGCGTTGGAGACGTGTGTAGAAGTATGTCACGCCGATAAGCACGCGATCACGCGCCAGCCGTTGATCGATTCCGCCGTCGACGCCAATCGACTGCTCGGCGCGCAACGTCGGATCACCAAACCTTTGCAAGCCCAAACCTGAAAACGTTCCCGCGCCAAATCTCTCGAAGAGCGACGCGGCGCGAAAACCGTTTCCGAGGTGCGCGCGCAGCTTCGTATTTGTCGAACGTATGAAATAGGCGATGGCGCCGTCGCCAGTGAGCGACTTCTCAGCGTTGAGGCCGCGCAGCACGCCCGGACGATCGCCGGCACGAATCCGAAAGAACTGCCCACGGACTCCCAGCGACAGTTGCAACCGATCATCAAACAAGGAAATTTGATCCTGGCCGAAGACTGCAAAGGTACGCTGGCGATCAGTCGTGTTATTGAAAGCGCTGAACGAAGGAATTGACTGCTGAAACAGCGACTCGCGTTCATACTCAAAGCCGATGGTAGCCAGGTTTGAGCGCGTGAGGTTAGCGTTAAGCCGCGCGTCAATCGTGTCAGTCGTTCCCTTGTTGACGTTGATGAATTCAAAATCACCGAACGGATAAAACGCGGCGAAGCGTGGATCGATACGGCTGCCGTTGTAATTTCGCCGGTTGCTGGAGACGCGTTGATAAGCGAGCGAATAGGACAAGCGCTCGTTGATTTGCTGAGTCAGTCTTGCCGAACCAACCAGTAGACGGTTGCGCCGGCCCTCGTCAGGATTATTGAAATCGGGATGAAAGGTCACGCCGGCAACGGCGCGCGGAAAGAGCTGACCTCCGGTGAAGGCACCGGGCAAAGCGAAGGGACTGTCATTGAGGCGCGCGTTTGCGATTGTGGCGTACAGATTCACCGCGATCGTGATTGACGAAGTGGGCGCAAACAGAAAGCGGCCGCTCCCGGCGGAGTTACCATACTGGTCCTCCCCATCGACGCCGCGACGCACATCGAGCCGGTTAAGACCAAGACTAAGCCCTGCGTGACCATTCCCCGCTGACATTTTGAAACGCTCGCGAAACGTTTTGAGTCCACCGCCTTCAGCACCAGCCTCAAAATGCAGGCCCGCCGTAGCCGCTTCGGGAACAATATTTACGACGCCGCCAATCGCGTTTGTGCCGTAGATGGAGGATCCAGAGCCGCGCAGGATCTCGATGCGATCAGCAGCGACGGGAATGAGATCGGAAGTTAGGGACGCTGCCGAGCCGCCAATGTCTGACGCATCGCGAACTCTTAAACCGTCAAGCAGGACCGCCGTATCGAACGCTCGTTGGCCGCGCAGACGGATCGAAGTTATCGCGCCCGGCGAGCCTTGCTGCTGCACGCGCACTCCGGGAATCCCCCGCAACGCTTCCCAAAGCGACAACTCGCGCTTGTCTTCAATCTGTTGGGAGTCAACAATCGAAACAACTTTGGAGACTTCGTCCGCACGTTGCGCCGTACCCGCCGCAATTACGACAATGTTTTCGTTGATGCCCGCAACCTTGAGCGTAAATTCAAGCTGTTTTGTCTGTCCGCGTTCGACAATTACTTCGTCTGACGCGAACTTCGCAAATCCATTTGCCTGAACTTCGATCAGATACTGACCGGCCGGTAGATTGCGAACTTCAAACCCCCCGTTGCTGTCGGAGGTCGTGTTGAGTTGCGTTCCCGTACGCGCTCGCAG
>JANLYZ010000101.1:0-27086 GCA_031365905.1 Chloracidobacterium sp.
ATCGGCAAACTTCTCAATCATGCTTGGATCAAAGAACAACTTCGAGGTGCTGCCCTCCCAGATGCTCCAGGCGCGAGCCGCTTCCAAACGCACCGCATAGTCTTCGCTCGTCAGCCGGCGATGATAAGCACTCACCATGTCTGCGCGTTCACTCTCCGGGATGACTTTCAAATACTCTTCCCACACGTCAGGAAAGATCGCGCTCGCGCCTTTCTGATAGAACCAGGCGATCTCTTTCGGCCGGCAAAGAAAGATGCCGCGCAACACAACTTCTCTGACGCGATCAGGATGCGTCTCCGCGTAAGCCAGCGCCAGCGTGCTGCCCCATGAGCCACCGAAGACTTGCCAGGTTTTGATGCTCAAGTGTTCGCGTAAGCGCTCGATGTCTGCGACGAGGTGCCAGGTGGTGTTCTCTTCGATGCTCGCGTGCGGCGTGCTCTTCCCCGAGCCACGCTGATCAAAAAGCACGATGCGATAGATTTTCGGATCGAAGTAGCGACGATAGTCGGAAGATATCCCACCACCCGGTCCCCCGTGCAGAAAGACCACCGGCTTGCCCTGCGGGTTGCCACACTGCTCGTAGTAAAGCTGGTGAACCGGCGAGACCTTGAGACGGCCGGTGTCGAACGGTTCAATTGGATCGTAAAGGTTTCTTAGTTGTGTCATGCGCCGTCGAACTATACAGCGAAGCGATTGTGACTTCCAGTCGAATCTAATAGCGGACCGGGCGCGCAATTGTGAGCACGAAAACCTCTGTCGCTCCGGCTTCTATTAAAGCACTCGCGCAGGAAGAGACGGTGGCGCCGGTGGTGAAGACGTCGTCGACTATCAATACGCGCTCGCCGGCAACCAAAGCAGGATGCGTCACGCGAAAAGCTTTGGCGACAGTGTCTCGCCGCCCTTTCGCATCCATGCCGGCGCGATGACGTTTGATATTTTTCACGCGAACCAAACTACCTTCATCAAGCGGCAGCGAAGTAGCAAGCGAAAGGGCGCGGCCAATGAGCGTCGCCTGATTGAAGCCGCGCTCACACTCGCGTTCAGCATGCAGCGGCACCGGAATGATTCGCGTCGCTCGATTCAAAGGAGACCGCCGCTGCGTGCGAACCAGTGCTTCGGTCAGCTTTCGGCAAAGGTGCGGTTCGCGTTTGAGTTGGAGAATTGAAGCACGCAAAGCTCCTTCATAAACGCCACAAGCACGCGCGGCAGCAAATGCATCGTCGTCGCAGCGGTGGCAGCGTACATCTTCGAGCTTCTCCTCCGGCACGGTCCCCAACGATGGCTGTCCACATTTCCAACAACAGGTTTCTGTTCCCGAAAACATTTGCGTGCGCCGCCAACAATTCGCGCAGGCCGCACCCAGCTCGCGCGACTCAACGCAGCCGCCACAAACCGCGCAGGCCAGCGGATACACGAGCGCAAGCAAAGAGTCGTAACAGAGACTGGACGCGCGAGTCAGTAGCATCGAAGTGTCAGTGAAAAAATATTTGCCGCGGATTTTCGCGGATGAACACGGATATGAAAAACCACAAACAGATAGCAGGGGAAACTCTTACTTTCCGATCCGCGTAAATCTGCGTTCATCCGCGGCTAAATAACTGAACGGCCTCCTGAGCAGCTAGCTCAAGGAGGCCGTAATTATGCCATCAAGTATTGACGGACTTCTATTCGTCGTCTTCGTTGAGCTGTCCGCGCTCATGCAGCTCCTGGCACTTCACGCAATGTCGCGCCCAGGGCACCGCTTCCAAACGCTTTTCCGGCACTGCCAGCCCGCAGCGAATGCACTTGCCGTAGCCGCTGTCGTCCATGCGCACCAGCGCCTCATCGATCAGATTGAGCATTTGCCGGTCGTTGTCTGACATCGAAACCAGCAGTTCTTTGGTGTAAGCATTGGCGGCCATGTCTGCCGGATCCTGCGTCGCCTCGGCGTCGCGTTCACGACTATAGCGATCGGCCTGCTGAACCTGGCCCACTAAGCTCTCACGCCGATCCATCAGCTTATCGCGAAATACTCGTACTCGTCTTTTGTCCATATTGTTTCGAATCCTCCACCCCTCTTGATTTCCGATTGCCGAATGCCGATTTAGTGAACTCCTGTCTTGCACCGCTGCCAATCTGAATCACCAAAACTTCCGACTATCAACAATTGGCAATCGTAAATCGGCAATGCCTTTCACTTCTGATAGGGCAAACCATGAATGATTGTGTAAGCCCGGTATAACTGTTCCAACAATACGACTCGTGTCATTTCATGAGTCAGCGTCAACCGCGAAAGACTCCAGCGCTTATCAGCGCGTGCGGCAAGTTCTGCTGAAACGCCATTGGGACCGCCAATGATAAATGCGACTTCCTTCGTCCCACTGTCCTGCCACCTTTGCATCACTTTGGCCAACTGCTCCGAGCTCCACTCGGTTCCTTCCGGATCGAGCAAAACATTTATGGCCCCCGCGCGCAGCCCGTCTGAGATGCGCTGCGAGTCTTTAGCGATGCCCGCCTTTTCACCGGCACCGGGGCTCTCGCGAAACTCAGAAATCTCACAACGAGTGAAGTGCGAAAGCCGTTTCAAGTAGTCATCAATGAGCGCTCGCAGGTGCGGGTCTCTGGTCTTGCCGGTCCAAATTACTCGCAGCCGCATGACTTACACTCAAGCAGTTCAGAGTTCAACCTTCAGGTTGCTTTAAGGATAAAGACAAGCTAAAGCTTGAACTCTAAACTGCTTGATCTCTACCCCTCATCCCTTTCTTTCTGGCGCGCGAGCTTCTCATAAAGATTCTTCCGGCTGATGCCGAGGATGCGCGCAGCTTCAGTCTTATTTCCTTTGGCGGCCGCAAGAATCTCGGCTACATAGTCCGCTTCTACTGCGGCGAGTGATTGCGGCACCGCTCGTCGCCTTTGCAGGCTGACCGCGATGCGAATCGGTTCCGGCAGATCTTCCAGTTCAATCAGCTTGCCGCCGGAAACAATTACCGCTCGTTCGATCGTATTCGCGAGCTCGCGCACGTTGCCCGGGAATTCATATTCGCTCAGCAGCGCCAGCGCTTCCGGAGAAACATCGCTCACCTGCCGTCCATGCTTGGCCGCATAAGACTTCACAAACGACGTCGTCAGTTCCGCCAAATCTTCGCGGCGCTCGCGCAATGCCGGCACTTCAATGTGCACCACGTGAAGCCGGTAATACAGGTCTTCCCGAAAGTTGTGACGCTTGATCGCGTCGCCCAGATCGACGTTCGTCAGCGCAATCAAACGCGCGTCCACTTTGATTGTCTTACGACCGCCAAGCCGCTCGAACTCTCGCGTTTCGATAACGCGCAGCAACTTCGCCTGCGAGTCGATCGAAAGGTGCGCGATTTCATCGAGCACCAGCGTGCCGCGATGCGACGCCTCCAGTCGGCCTGGCTTTTCTTCCGTCGCCCCAGTGAAAGCGCCGGGCTCGTAACCGAAAAGCTCCGCTTCGAGCAAGCCGCTCGGCAACGCGCCGCAATCAATTTTTACAAACGACTCCGCAGCACGACTTGATTTCGAGTGAATGTAAAAAGCGACCGCGTCTTTGCCGACGCCTGATTCGCCAGTCACCAAAACGTTCGCATCGGTCGCGGCAACCCGCTCAGCGAGACGTATCGCCTCGCGCATCGCGTCTGAATGCGCAACGATCTCGATCACGATTCACTTCTCAAAGAACTGCTGAACTCGTCGGCTAGTTCCGGCGGCAACTCCACTCGTTTTGCTTCGCGCCATAGTCGTTCGAGGTCATAAAACGTTCGCGACTTCTCGCCAAAAATGTGCATTACGAAATCACCGTAGTCGAGCAGGATCCATTCAGCCGTCTTATAACCTTCAACTCGAATCACCGGCGTGCCGGACTTCTTCAGAGTTTCCACTACCTCATCGGAAATGGCCTGCACCTGTCGTTCATTCGCCCCACTCGTGATGATGAAGTAATCAGTAAAGCTGGCAACCTCACGCAGATCCAGGACCACGGTATTGAGCGCTTTCTTTTCCGCGGCGCTGGCGAGAGCCATCCAGATTCTGTCGTCGAGGCCGGCCGGTTCCAACTCCTTCGCTGTGGGTTTGGATGGCAAGTTTCCGCTTGTCGGGCTCAGTGACTGTTCCTTGATCGTTTGGTTATTGCTCATTCGTAGTTCGGTATAGCCGGTACTTTCTTATGTATTCCGCCACTTCCAGCGGTACTAGTCCATTTAACTTACAATCGTCTTCGTTCGCCGCTCGTCTGATTGCCGTCGCTGAAACGTCGAGCATCACAGCGTCGGTCAAGAATACTTTCTTCGTACCCGCTTCGCTTGTATCCGGGTTTTCATTTGCGCCGCGCCGGTCAACAATACGCCCTGCCGTTTCTGGGTCCATTTGCGCGGCTGAGATTTCATAACCCGGTCGCGTCACGACAATCAGATTCGCCAATGTCAGCAGCCGCCGCCAGTCGCGCCAGGTTGTAATTTCAGACCAGGAGTCGGCGCCCATCACGAAAAAAAGATCTGTTAACTCGCCAAACTGCCCGCGAAAGTGGGACAGCGTATCGACTGTGTATTGCCGCCCCGGACCGTCCAGTTCAAAAGTTGAAAGCGAAAGCCGCGGCTCTGTTCTCGTTGCAAGCGCCAACATCGTATAGCGGTGCAGCGCCCCGGAAACCTCACGATCCATTTTATGCGGCGCCACTCGGGCCGGCATAAATAAGAATTCGTCGATAGCAAATAACTCGGTAACTCGCCGGGCGATTTCCAGATGGCCCGAGTGAACCGGATCAAACGTGCCGCCGTAAATAGCAATCCGCTTCCGCATTTCTTGTAGGACAGACATTCCTGTCTGTCCTCAGGTTCGTGTTTCCCAACTTTGGAGAGGCAGGAATGCCTGTCCTACTGCGCTGCCAACTCAATCACGCCGGCTTGCCGCGTCGTTTCTGTTATCTCATCCAGCCGGACAGCGATTGCCGCGATGAGTTCCTTCGTGCCACGGTTCGTCACCGAAGAAATTTCATAAAACGGCAAGCCGTCCGCCGCCGCCTGGCTTCGCAATGCTTCGAGTCGTTCAGGCTCGTCGAGAGCATCGATCTTAGTAGCAACCACGATCTGTGGACGCTCGGCCAATTCCGGATTGTAGGAGCGCAACTCGTGCTTCACGGTCAGATAGTCTGCGACTGCATCACGTCCTGAAACGGACGAAACGTCGACCAGGTGCAGCAGCAGTTTCGTTCGTTCGATGTGGCGCAGAAAACGATCGCCCAGGCCAGCGCCTTCGTGCGCTCCTTCAATCAGCCCCGGCATGTCTGCCATCACAAACGTGCGAAAGTCGCCAAGATCAACTACGCCCAGATGGGGCTCCAAGGTCGTGAACGGATAGTCAGCAATCTTCGGTTTGGCTGCTGAGACGGTCGAAATCAGCGTCGACTTGCCGGCGTTTGGAAATCCGACCAGCCCGACATCGGCGAGCAGCTTTAGCTCGAGCTGAAACTCGAATTCCTCGCCTTCGCTGCCGCTTTGGTGATAACGCGGCGCGCGATTAGTGGAGGTTGCGAAGTGTGAATTTCCAAAACCTCCGCGCCCACCCTTGGCTGCCAGCCAACGTGAACCGTCCTCCGCTAGGTCGTGCAGAAGTTCTCCCGTGGCGCTGTCAAAGACCTGCGTGCCGACCGGCACTCTCACCGTATGATCCTCACCATCACGACCAGAACAGTTGGACCCTTCACCGTGCCGGCCGCGATCGGCGATGTGTTCCGGGGTGTAACGCAGGTGAAGCAAAGTGTTGAGTGAAGAATCAGCGACGACCCAAACATCGCCGCCGCGACCGCCGTCGCCACCCGATGGCCCACCGCGCGGCACAAACTTCTCCCGCCGAAAAGCAGTTACGCCATTACCTCCGTGGCCGCCCTGGACATGAATCTTGACTCGATCAATAAACATTTAAATCGAAAGCGACGCCCGGCGCTAAGTCTGCGTGACTTGGCTCAGGCGTCGCGTGATGAGCGCTCGGTTCGTGTGCACAACTTATGCTGAAGGCGCCTGCTCCTGCGGATACACGCTAATGAATTTTCCGGTGCGACCCTTGTCTTCAAACTTCACCACGCCGGAAACCAGCGCGAATAAAGTGTCGTCTTTACCACGGCCGACGTTTTTTCCCGGCTTCCATTTCGTGCCTCGCTGCCGAGCCAGAATGTTGCCGCCGAGAACACTTTCGCCGCCAAACTTCTTAAGACCCAGTCGCTGCGAGTTCGAATCGCGGCCGTTGCGAGATGAGCCAACTCCCTTTTTGTGTGCCATAACCCATTTCCGATTTTCGCTTGCCGATTTCCGATTGGTTTTAATCGGCAGTTGGCAATTGGCAATCGGCAATCCTCCTAGCCAATTGAATCGATGGTTATCGTCGTGTAACCCTGACGGTGACCCTGTTTGCGTTTGTACTGTTTGCGACGCTTCTTCTTGAAGATGATGATCTTCGTGCCGCGACCGTGGTCAATTACGGTAGCCGAAACCTTGGCCGCACCAACCACCGGCGCATCCGCGTCGGCACCGTCGCCGGCAGTCAACATTGCGTCCAGCTCAATCGATTTGCCGGCTTCGGCCTCGATTGAGGGAACGCGAATCGTGCTGCCTTTTTCCACGACAAACTGTTTGCCGCCTGTTTTGATAACTGCGTATGCCATCACTTTATCCTCTCAGACGAGCCAAGCCGCCATCGAAAAGTCGAACATTATAGGCATCTCGCCCATAAACGGCAACCGGCCAAGCTTTCATTCCGCCGCAGCTGCGACTCCGCTCCGGGTTTTGGGGATCTTCGCCCCATTTTGCGTGAGAAAATGCTCCATGAAGCTGGTGGAGAAGTCGCCGGATCTAAACTTCGGATCGTCCATAATTTTCAAGTGGAGCGGTATCGTCGTCTTGATGCCCTCAATCACCATCGCTTCCAACGCTCGCTTCATGCGCGCGATCGCAAGATCTCGCGTGCGCGCATGCGTAATAACCTTGGCAATCATCGAGTCATAAAACGGCGGTACGCGATAGCCGGCATACACATAAGTGTCAACGCGAACACCGGGCCCACCCGGCAGGTTGAAAGCGGTTATCAGCCCCGGCGATGGCGCGAACGTTTCCGGATTTTCAGCGTTAATTCGACACTCGATCGCGTGACCCACGATCATCAGGTCGTCTTGTGTATAGCCCAGTCGCTCGCCTTCGGCAATTCGTATCTGGTTGCGCACGATGTCTGCCAGCGTAACCATCTCCGTTACCGCGTGCTCGACCTGAATACGCGTGTTCATTTCCATGAAGTAGAACTTGTTATCCTGGTCCAACAGAAACTCGACCGTGCCGGCGCTAGCGTAACCAAGCTGCTTGCAAGCGGCCACTGCTGCATCGCCCATTTGGTTCCGCAACTTCGGCGACAAAACTGGCGAGGGGGCCTCTTCCAATAACTTTTGGTGGCGACGTTGGATCGAACACTCACGCTCGCCGAGATGGATGCAGTCGCCATACTCGTCGGCCAACACCTGGATCTCAATGTGACGCGGATTCTGTACGTAGCGTTCAATGTAGACGCTGCCATCCTTGAATGCCGCCGCCGCTTCAGTTGAGGCAGTTTCCAAAGCCTTCCCCAATTCATCTGCGGAGTGAACGATACGCATGCCGCGACCGCCGCCGCCGGCGGACGCTTTCACGATGACGGGGAAACCAATCTCGCGTGCCAGTTGCAAACCTTCGGCTTCCGAAGTAACCGGTTCCGGACTACCGGGAAGCACCGGCAAGCCGGCCTCGGCCATGGCCCGTCGCGCTTCAACCTTGTCACCCATCAGGCGAATAATGTTCGCCGGGGGACCAATGAACTTGATATTGCAGGCGGCGCATATTTCCGCAAAGGTGGACGACTCGGCGAGGAACCCATAACCGGGGTGAATCGCATCGACGTTAAAAATTTCTGCGGTGCTAATAATGGCGGGAATATTTAGATAGCTTTGCGCTGAAGGCGCCGGACCAATACAAGCCGCTTCGTCAGCGAAGCGGACATGAAGCGAATCACGATCGACGTCGCTATGGACTGCGACGGTGCGAATGCCCATCTCCTTGCAGGTCCAAATAATGCGACACGCTATCTCGCCGCGATTGGCGATCAATATTTTCTTAAACTTTCTTATCTCCGGTGTCATCTTTCCCCTGGAGTGCCAAAGTCAAAAGTCCAAAGTCGTGTTGGTCCTGGCGGACTTTGAGACTCTGGACTCGGGGACATCGGCCTTACTTCTTTATTCCGAACAGCGGCTGACCATACTCGACCGGCTGTCCATTCTCGACGTAAATCTTGGCGACCTCTCCAGTAGTTTCGGCCTGAATCTCATTCATCAGCTTCATTGCTTCGATAATGCAGACCACGGAATCAGGTTCAACCAGGCTGCCGATTTTCACAAAAGAATCGGCGGTGGGAGAAGCGGAACGATAGAAGGTGCCGACGATGGGAGAAGGAATAATATGCAGGTCCTGATCTTCGGACGCTTCGGTTTGCGCTTTTGCCCCCGGATGAGACGGCACGGAAGTAGTGGCAACGCTGTGTTCACCGGGCGCCGTACTACTGGACGCGGGCAACTCTCGTGGCGCGCCAAAAGCACCTGAAGCGGCTTCACTGGTTTCAACGCCGCGGCGAAACCGCACCCGAAAGCCTTCGCGTTCGAGTTCAAATTCGGTAAAAGCGTTTTCGTTGACGAGCTGAATGATCTCGCGGAGCTCATCCATGTTTACCGAATTCTCAGTCGCTGCGGACCCTCTGCGCCGGCGACGACTGCGCGCGGGTTCACTGGAACCTTCAGCATCAGCCTCCGACTGGGGTTCAATCTCTGCTTTTTGGCTTCCGGGATCGCTCATCTTATTTAACTGCCAAACGCGCCCTTTCAAAGTGTTCAGCCCCAAGAGACTCGAGCGCGTTGCCGGTGGTCAATTGGGGCATTGCATTCTGGCGTCAGATGTATCAGCTCGACGCCAAGCAAACGTTTAAATCTAGCTCTCTTTAGTTGCGCCAGACTCAGGCTCGGCTGTTTCCGCCACGGCTACCTCATCAGCAGTTTCAACTTCAGCTTCGGCTGCTGCATCGCGGTTAGCTTTAGCAGTGTCAGCCTTATCAGGATTAGTGACGGCAGATTCGTTCGCTTCCTTTTGCGCAGCCTTAATGCGACCAACCGGACCCGGTGCCTTGATGTCGGCAGGCTTCTTCTTCTTCGGTCCAGTTGACTTGCGCTTCTTCGCTGCTTCGAGCGCATCACGCTCGCCCTGGTTATCGACCAACTCAATGATGGCCAGCTCAGCGTTGTCGCCGGCGCGGCGTCCGAGCTTGAAGATCCGCGTGTAGCCTCCCGGTCGATCCTTGTAACGGTCCCCGAGCTCGTCAAATAAACGCCGTAGAGCTGCGACGCCGGCCGTGCGCGGTAGGCGCGCTTGTCCGCGCTTGCCACTCGCTGCCGCCGCCTGCATGTTGCCGGCATGGAAGAATCCCGCCGCCTGACGGCGCAGGTGCAGGGCCCGCGCGCCGGTATCGTCACCTTCGAGGTTACTGGCTTTGCGCGAGAGTGTGATGGCACGCTCAACAAAAGGCCTCAGCTCTTTTGCCTTTGGCAGGGTAGTAACAATGCGCTCCTCGCGAGAATTAATCAGCGAGACAGCAAGGTTGCGAAGCAGTGACATGCGATGTTCGCTTGTTCGCCCCAGTTTGCGATGTGCTTTTTGATGTCGCATGACTCTAAAAGACCCGTCGTGTTCCTAATCGTTTCCGTTAACGGCGCCTCGGCGCCAACTAATTACTGATCCTCGTCGGTATCGGGAAAGTCGCTCAGATCGGCGCCGTCGCGGCCGCCGGTTCCGGGGATCGGATTTCCCTGCTCGTCAAATTCCATCCCAAAATCCAAGCCCATCCCGTTCAGGATTTCCTTGATTTCGTTGAGCGACTTTTTGCCGAAATTCTTGGTGGCCAGCATTTCGCGTTCGCTGCGTTGCACCAGATCACGAATCGTCCGGATGTCAGCATTCTTCAGACAGTTGTAAGAGCGCACTGACAACTCGAGTTCATCCACCGAACGATCGAGCTGATCGTTTCGCGGCAGCGGCGGACGCTCAATCTTCGAATAGGCGAAGTCGTCCGTGTCTTCTTCAAAGTTAATGAAGATCGACATGTGATCCTTGATCAACTTGGCGGCCAAGCCAATCGAATCTTCGGGCTTCACCGAACCGTCGGTCCAAACTTCGATGGTGAGTTTGTCAAACTCCGTGTTTTGACCGAGGCGCGCAGCTTCAACCGTATAGTTCACTTTCTTGACTGGTGTATGCACCGAGTCGATTGGAATGTAGCCCAGCGAGAGGTCCTCGTCGAAATTTCGATCGGCGGAAACGTAACCACGCCCGCGCTTGAGTCGCATCTCAACTCTTAACGAGCCGCCCTCACTAACGGTTGCGATGTGCACGGTGGGATCCAGGACTTCTACGTCGGCGTCCGCTTCGATGTCCGCAGCGGTAACTTCGCCGGCTGAGTCCTTCGAAATTCGCAGCGTCTTCGACTCGCCGCCGTGCAGTTTGAATGGCACTTGCTTCAAATTCAAAATCACGTCGGTGGCGTCTTCGACCACTCCCTTGATTGAGGAGAATTCGTGCTCGACACCTTCAATCTTCACTGCGGTCACTGCCGCGCCCTCAATCGAGGAAAGCAATGCTCGTCGCAGTGAATTACCGACGGTGGTGCCGAAGCCGCGCTCAAAAGGTTGCGCGGAGAAGCGACCGTAACGTTCGGTGAGTGTTTCTGCGTCAGCCGCCAGACGACGAGGCATCTGAAATCCGGTCCAAAGATTATTTTGATCCATAGCCATAGCGTTTTTAAGTCCCGATTTAGAAAAACTGTTGTCCGCCAGGCTGGGGTTTACCCACAGCCCGCGGGTCTGCGTATTACTTGCTATAAAGCTCGACGATAAGCTGCTCGTTGATCGAGCGATCGATATCTTCGCGCGTGGGCAGGCCACTGATCCGAGCTGCCATATCGCCGGCATCCTGTGAAATCCAGGACGGACGACCGCGTCCGGAGGCGGTTTGCCACGCGCCCTCGATGTGCGGATTCTTGCGGCTTGCCTCTTTGATACTGATTGCCTCGCCGGCCTTGACCTGGTACGACGGAATGTCGACTTTTTTTCCGTTGACCAGAATGTGGCCGTGATTAACCAATTGACGTGCCTGGCGGCGAGAGGTTGAAAACCCTGCGCGGTAGACTGCGTTATCGAGACGCCGCTCAAGCAGGGCCAACAGGTTCTCACCCGTTATACCCTTCATGCGCGCTGCGCGCTCGAAGTAGTTGCGGAACTGCCCTTCGAGGACAAAGTAAATACGCTTGACCTTCTGCTTTTCACGCAACTGCAGTCCGTAGCCAGCCAGCGCCTTGCCGCGGCGCATCGTGTTGCCATGTTGTCCCGGCGGTTGCGTGCCGCGCTTTTCAATCGGACAAGAAGGTTTGTAGCACCGGTCACCCTTGAGAAAAAGCTTTGCGCCTTCGCGGCGACACAAGCGGCACACTGCGTCTCTATACCTAGCCAACTGTTTTCTGCCTCCAGTCTAAATTCGACGGAAAAGTTTACAGGCCGTAGCCCTTCATCCTTTAGGTTATTTCAAACCTGATATCTCGGTTGAGATATCAGATTTCACAAATTCAACTAAACTCGGCGACGCTTCGGCGGACGACAACCGTTATGCGGAATCGGCGTCGTATCGCGAATCGTGACCACTCTAATTCCGGCATTGGCAATTGCACGGATCGCTGACTCGCGTCCGCCACCAGGCCCTTTAACTCTAACCTCGCATTGCTGCATCCCCGCTTCATGCGCTTTTTTCGCGGCCTCGTAGGCAGCCTGCTGCGCCGCGAAGGGAGTGCCCTTGCGCGAGCCTCTAAACCCACGAGCGCCAGCGGACGATTGCGCGATGAGATTACCTTCCAGATCGGTAATCGAAATCATCGTGTTATTGAAAGAGGCGGCCACGTGAGCAATGCCCATAGGCACGTTCTTCTTCTCTTTCTTCCTAAAAACTTTTTTCTTTCCAGTTGCTTTTGCCATCTTGAAATCTTGATTCTTGAATCTCGAATGTGAAATTTGGAATTCTGCCGACCACGATCAACGAAGCAGCAAACCCAAAGTCGACAACGCTATTTCTTCCCTGGCGCTTTCTTCTTTGCGACGGTCATCCGTCTCGGACCCTTACGAGTGCGTGCGTTTGTATGGGTGCGCTGACCACGCACCGGCAGCGAGCGGCGATGCCTGAGTCCGCGATAGCAGCCGATATCCATCAATCGCTTGATGTCCATCTGGACCCGCTTACGTAAGTCACCTTCGATTTCACCTTGCGCTTCGAGGATGGCCCTGATGCGACTCAGCTCGTCCTCGTTCAAGTCCTTGACACGAGTATCAACGTTCACTGCGGCCTCGCTCAGAATCGAACTTGCGCGTGAACGACCAATACCGTAGATGTATGTCAGCCCAACCTCGGCCCGTTTATTTTGTGGAAGATCGACGCCTGCTACACGTGCCATTTTTAGTTAATACTCTCCAGTTAAGGTTCGAGCTGCAATCTCTTAAACAGCAATCGCAAATCCCAACCCGAAAATCAGTTATCCCTGCCGCTGTTTATGTTTTGGGTTGACACAAATCACGCGCACCACACCCTTGCGGTGGATGACTTTGCACTTGTCACACATTTTCTTAACCGACGCTCGGACTTTCATTTATTCAACCCTCAAGTTTTCTTTGCTGCTCACGCACCGATCACACTTGTAGCGATAGGTAATGCGTCCGCGTCGAAGAGTGCGCCAGCACCTGATGCTGGGTGTCTTCCAACTCAACCTGAAACATAGCGTTAGGCAAATCTCAACGACCTTTGGCCATAACCTCTATCGCTTCTTCCTGCGCCCTATTCGCTCAGAACGAATGTTGCCTGTACCGACAAACTGCAAATAGTAACATGCCCAAAAGGCTTTGCCAAGCCGCGCTGGCCGTTAGGGTTACAGGTTCAATTCGCAGTCGCCTGAAGTGTTTCAGAAGGCCTTTCCGAGACGATTTTGGTGAGCACTTCCGGGCCTTCTTCCGTAATGGCAATGGTGTGCTCAGCATGTGCGCTCGGCTTCCCGTCCAGCGTTACAACGGTCCAGCCGTCAGCCAAGACCTTCGTATGATGGGTTCCGAGATTAACCATCGGCTCCACTGCAAACACATAACCGGCCTTTATTTTTGGACCTTGCCCAGGCTTGCCGTAGTTGGGTATTTGCGGGTCTTCGTGCATGCGCCGGCCAATGCCATGACCGACATAGTCACGCACAATCGAATAGCCCTGGGCCTCGGCATGTCGCTGCACCGCCGCGCCGATGTCTCCCAGGTGTCGTCCCGGCCGGCATTGTTCGATCGCAAGTTCCAAACACTGCTCGGTAACTCGAACCAACGATGCCCAATCGTCGCGCACGGTGCCCACCATAACGGTCGTCGCCGTATCACCAACGAAGCCGTCGAGCGTGACGCCACAATCGATCGAGAAGATATCGCCGTCCTGCAGTTTGTACTCGGAAGGAAAGCCATGAACTACCTGCTCGTTAACCGAAGCACAGATCGAATAGGGGAAGCCGTGATAGCCCTTGAACGTCGGCAGCCCTCCGGCATCGCGAATCATTTTCTCAGCCGCTCGATCGATTTCAATGGTCGTAACGCCCGGCTGGGCCAGCTTCCGGAGTTCTTGCAGGACGAGACCTGTTACACGCCCGGCGGCGCGCATCTTTTCGATCTCTTTTTTTGACTTTCCAATAATCATAAGAACCAGTGAAAGGTAGGAATCAGGGTTTTCTGACCCGCGTTCCCTTCACTTCTCACTCTTCACTCTTCACTATCTTTGCAATGTCCTCGTAAATCACTTCCGGTTCCCTGGTGCCGTCGACAACGTGCAGCAGATTTGCCGCCTTATAGTAGTCAAGCAGCGGTCGAGTCTGCTCCTCGTATGTCGCCAGACGCGCCTGCACGGTGCCCGCGTTATCGTCGGCGCGATGGTTTAGTTGAGCCTGAGAATGAAAATCGCAGACGTTATCATTCTTAGGCGGCTTGAAATAGACATTGTAGATCTCGCCGCAGACAGGACAGTTCCTGCGACCCACCCTCCGCTTCGCCAGCAGTTCGCGCGGCATCTCGATTTCAATTGCCTGCATCTGTTTGTGCTGTTCGGCGGCCAGCTGTTCCAGCATTGCGGCCTGCGCCGGCGTGCGCGGAAAGCCATCGAGAATGTAACCTTCACGACAATCATCGCGCGCGGTACGCTCCTGGACCACGCGTATGGTCACATCATCGGGGACGAGCTGACCCGCGGCCATCAGTGTGCGCACTTCAGCGGCCAGTGGAGTGTGCGCTTCCTTCAGTGCGCGAAACATATCGCCGGTAGAAATCTGCGGCAGATTCAAGCGCTCATGAAGCAAGCGCGCCTGCGTGCCTTTGCCAGCACCAGGCGCCCCCATCAAGACTATGATTTTCGCCATGCCAAGAGATGTTAGGCCCGTCTTCCCCGGAGACGCCCGCCGCCACCAAGAAATCCTTCGTAGTTGCGCATAACCAATTGGGCCTCAATTTGCGCCACAGTGTCCATGGCCACGCCGACCAAAATCAACAACGAGGTGCCGCCAAAGTAAAACTGATAACCCATCCCGGTCGGAATCCAGGATAGACCGGGAGTGCCGCTTACAAACTGATCAAGCCAGGTACCAATCAGCGGCAGACGCGCCACTTTAAATCCGCTCAACATAAACTGCGGCACGAAAGCAACGAGCGCCAGGTAAACAGCGCCGACCACGGTCAATCGGGTCAGGATGCCATTGAGATACTCAGCGGTAGCCCGGCCCGGACGAATGCCCGGCATAAACCCGCCATGCTTCCGCAGATTGTCAGCCACTTCTTCGACGTTGAAAACAATCGAAACGTAAAAGAAGGTGAAGAACATGATTAATGTCAGGAAGATCAACTCGTAGTAAGGATCGCTTGCGTGAAAGGTTTGAAAGAACTTCCAGATCGACACCCACACACCTGTCTGATTAACAGCGGGAGGAAACGCCGCAAACAGACTCTGCGGCATTGAAAGCACGGACGAGGCGAAGATCACTGGAATAACGCCGCCCATATTTATTTTGAGTGGCATCGTAGTTTGCTGACCACCCACCAGTTGCCGGCCAACGTGGCGTTTGGCGTAGCTAACCGGCACCTTACGTCTGGCGGCTTCGACAAAAACAATAAAGGCGATGATCAAAACCAGTGCCACGACCAGACCGAAAACTCCGAGCGTCTCCAGCGTGTCGCCGCTGCGCAGCCGTTCCGAAACCTGCTGCACGCCGCGCGGCAAACCGATAACAATGCCCGCAAAGATCAGCAGTGAAATCCCATTACCAACGCCGCGCTCGGTGATCTGTTCACCCAGCCACATGACAAAGATTGTGCCCGTGGTCAACGTGAGCACGGTGGTAAACAAAAAGCCCCAAGTGTTCGCGCCGACGCCGTTGACCTGCAACCAGTGCGCGACAAACGAAGTCTGGATCCCGGCGAGCCCTACCGTCAAATAGCGGGTCCACTGGTTGATCTTCTGCCGGCCCATCTCGCCTTCTTCCTGCAACTTCTTCAGGGCGGGATAAACGACGGTCATCAACTGCAAAATAATCGAGGCCGTGATGTAAGGCGTCACGCCGAGAGCGAAAATCGAGATCGTGCGAAAGTTGCCGCCGGAAAAAAGATCTAACACGCCGAGCAGGGTTCCAGCTACGTCATGCCAAACCTGATCGAGACGGTCCTTGTTGATTCCGGGCGCCCCGATGTGTGCGCCGAGACGATAGACGGCTAGCAGGCCGAGCGTAAACAAAATGCGCCGGCGAAGATCCGGCACACTAAACATATTACGAATTGCGGCAAAAAACTTATCCATTAGCGTCCTTTCGCTCGAGCCTCCTCTGGCCTACGCTACCTTGCCAATTTCTGTTACTGCGCCGCCGGCTTTCTCAATCTTTTCGCGCGCGCTCTTGGTGAAGCGGTGCGCCGAGATGCGCAGCGGCTTCGTCAGCTCACCATTACCAAGCACCACCACGTCATGTTTGGCCTTCTTGATAATGCCGCGCGTGTGCAAAAGCTCAGGCGTTATTTCTTCGTTAGGCTGAAAGCTGCGCTCAAGCGCACTCAAACTAACCTCAAGCCAACGCTTCTTGAAGATGTTGGTAAAGCCCCGCTTGGGCAGGCGACGATGAAGCGGCATCTGACCGCCTTCAAATCCAATCTTCGCGGAATAGCCGGAGCGCGATTTTTGTCCTTTCTCACCGCGGCCGGCAGTCTTTCCCAAACCGGATCCCGGGCCCCGGCCCACGCGCTTCTTCTTATGTACGGAACCCTTCGTGGGTTTCAGATTATTAAGACTTAATGCCATGATGTTATGCCTTTGAGCTTACTATTCCACAATCCGCAGCAAGTGCGGAATCTTCGCGACCGCGCCCCGCGTTGATGCATTGTCAGGACGCTCGACAATTTGGTTGAGCTTCGTCAAACCGAGACTGCGAACCATTTGCTTATGAGTTTTCGGCGTAGCTATGAAACTACGGTAATACTGAATCCGGATCTTTGAATCCGCACCGCCACTGCCTGACGACTTGTTGGTTTTCTTCTTCTCTTTGGCCGCGGGGCTCATCGCTTTTCTTGGCATAAAACCTCTTCAGAGAAAATGACAAATGGAAAATGTCAAATAATAAATGAAAAATGGGTCCGACTCGTGCCCACCCCCAATCTCATATTTCTTCCAGTTGCTTCCCGCGCAGCCGCGCCAACTCCATCGGATCTTTCATCCGCAGCAGCGCGTCGAAAGTCGCGCGCACCACATTGTGCGGGTTAGTCGAACCCAGAACCTTCGTACGCACGTCATGCACGCCCACCGCCTGCATCACGGCACGCACTGCACCGCCAGCGATAACGCCAGTGCCTTGCGAAGCCGGCTTGACCAAAACTCGTCCCGCGCCGAACTTGCCGATCAATTGGTGCGGTACCGTGTTCTGAATCAACGGCACGCGAATCAGACTCTTCTTAGCCGCCTCAATCGCCTTCTTGATCGCCAGTGGCACTTCACGCGCTTTGCCGGTGCCGAAACCTACGTGCCCACCTTCGTCGCCCACTACGACCAGCGCGGCAAACGACATGTTCTTGCCGCCCTTTACCACTTTGGTGACGCGGTTAATGGAGATAACTTGATCTTTTAGATCCAGGCCCTGGGCCGAGATACGCTGCTTAGGTTGTCTCATTTCTTTTCTTTGGCCTTCTTGCGCGGCTTTTCTTCCGCTTGCTCTTCCGGCTGTTTCTCGGCCTGCGCAGCTTCTTCCGCCGCCCGAGCTTCCATTTCGTTCTTGTTCAACCCGGCCTCACGCGCGGCATCGGTCAGGGCCTTGACGCGGCCGTGATACAGATAGCCGCCGCGATCAAACACCACGCTCTCGATTCCTTTGGCCAGCGCCCGTTCGGCTATGGTTTTACCGATCCGTCGCGCTGCGTCTAAATTTCCGCCGCTAGCGCCACGCAAATCCTTCTCGGTGGTTGAGGCAGAAACGATCGTCCGGCCAAGTTCATCATCAACCACTTGCGCGTAGATGTGATTTACGCTGCGATAAACTGCCAGCCGTGGCCGCTCACCGCTGCCCTTCAACTTGCGGCGAATTCGTCGGTGAATCGCCTCGCGAACTGTTGCTCTACTCGTGTTTGCCATTGCTCTAATTTCCAATTTCCGATTGCCAATTGCCGATTGGTAACTGTCAGTAAATAGGTAATAGGTAATCGCCACTCGGCACTGAGTTATTTACCAGTTTTTCCAGGCTTCAGCTTGATCGGCACGCCCGCGTAGCGAATGCCTTTTCCTTTGTAGGCGTCCGGCTTGCGCAATTTGTGCATCTCCGCCGCCACCTGTCCGAGCTTCTGCTTATCAATGCTGGTAAGCGTCAACGTCGTCTGATACTGCTGGATACTTCCCTTCGTCGTCATACGTTCGGCTTTTGCTTCCACGCCGTCCGGCAAAGGAAAGTCGATCGGATGCGAATACCCAAGCGAGAACATGATCCGCTTCGCCTGCACATCAGCCTTATAACCGACGCCCACCACTTCCATTTGCCTCGTGAACCCTTCGGTCACGCCGACAATTGCGTTATTCGCGAGCGCGCGCGCCAGGCCATGCAGCGGCGCGAGATCGTCCGACGCGCGTTCAGCACGCAGCTCATCGCCCTCGAGTTTGAAACTGATGCCCGCGGGAATCGGAGTCTTCAGGGTGCCTTTCGGTCCCTTCACTTCGAGCGCCTGCTCCCCAATCGTCACCGAGACGCCTTTGGGTAGTGTGATTATTTTCTTACCAATGCGCGACATAATGTTATTTCCGATTTTCGGTTTCCGATTGCCAATTTATCTTTGTCGATCTCAATTCGACTTCGCTCAACGCGGGCCGAAGACCAATCGGAAATCGGCAATTGGCAATCGCCAATGTTAATAGATCTGCGCCAGCAGTTCGCCGCCAATGTTTTCTCGGCGCGCCACTTTGCCACTCATCAAACCTTTGGAAGTAGAAACGATGTTGACGCCATACCCGCCCAGCACCTTCGGGATGTCACTCGAGCCAACATAAACACGCCGGCCTGGCCGCGAGACTCGTTGCAGGTAAGTGATTGACGATGTGCCGCGTGCGTCGTAGCGCAGAAAAATACGTATGGTGCGCTTCAGCCCTTCGCCCTTCAGAACAAAGTTATTGATATAACCCTCTTCCTTCAGGATGCGGGCGATCTCAAGTTTCAGCTTCGAAGCCGGGATATCCGCGCGCGTGTGCTTTGCCGCGATGGCATTGCGGATTCGCGTCAACATATCGGCGATAGGATCAGTCATCTAACAAACTCCATTTTCGATTACCAACTAGACTTAACGACGCCGGGGATTTGTCCCTCGAGCGCCAACTGGCGAAAACAAATGCGGCACAAACTAAACTTCCGTAGATAGCCGCGCGCCCGGCCACATCGTTTGCAACGAGTGTAAGCGCGGACCGCAAATTTCGGTTTTCGCTCGGATTTCGCAATTAGTGATTTCTTTGCCATAGTTCCTCGGAGGTCAGAGGACAGAGGACAGGAGTCAGCGGTGTCGTACTTTCCGACCTCTGATCTCTGTCCTCTGATCTCTTTATTGTCTAAAGGGCATTCCCAATCCCTTCAAAAGCGCACGAGCCTGCTCATCGTTTCGTGCGGTCGTGATAATCGAAATGTTCATGCCGCGTAATTTGTCGACCTTGTTGAAGTCGATCTCCGGAAAAATCAATTGCTCGCGCACGCCGATGGTGTAATTACCGCGGCCGTCAAAAGCCTTCGGCGAAACTCCGCGAAAGTCTCTCACGCGCGGGAGCGCAATCGACACCAGCCGGTCGAGGAATTCATACATGCGATCGCCGCGCAGCGTAACCATCACGCCTATAGGCATTCCCTGGCGCAGCTTAAACGAGGCGATCGATTTCTTCGCCTTCGTAATCACCGGCTTCTGACCGGTGATGGAACGCAGCTCGTCCGCCGCGGTATCAAGGATCTTGGCGTTGGCAATAGCCTCGCCCATCCCCATGTTCAGCACCACTTTCTGAACGCGCGGAATCGCCATCGGATTTGTGATGCCAAACTCCTTGGCAATCGCCGGAGCAACTTCTTTTTGATAACGCTCTTTTAACCTTGCTGCCATCTCAAACCTCGTGAATCGTAAATGGTGAATGGTAAATGGGAACCGACGACAACAACGTCTATTCACTATTTACTACTAACTATTCACCCGCTTATTTCTCCAACGAATGCCCGCTGCCGGCGGCGACGCGAATCTTCGATCCGTCGCCCTCAACCTGGTACTTGACGCGCGTCGGCTTGCCCGATTGCGGATCGATCAGTTGCACGTTGGAAATGTTGATGAACGCTTCCTTCTCGATGATGCCGCCGCCGCGATTACTTTGCGGGTTTGCCCGCTGATGGCGCTTGATCACGCCGGCGCCTTCAACTTTCACCTTTCCTGTAATGGGCGCGACTTCGAGCACGCGACCACGCTTGCCCTTGTCACGGCCCGCAATAATCACAACCTGATCGTTCTTCTTAATTTTTGAGCGCTTTTTTCCCGCCATAACCCTAGATAACCTCCGGCGCGAGCGACACGATCTTCATGAAGTTCTTGTCGCGCAGTTCACGCGCCACCGGACCGAACACGCGCGTGCCAATCGGCGTCCCGTCTTCTTTAATCAACACAGCCGCATTCTGATCGAAGCGGATATAGGTTCCGTCTTTGCGTCGCACCTCTTTGCGAGTGCGCACGATCACCGCGTCCTGCACTGTTCCTTTTTTAATCGTGCCATCAGGCGACGCTTCTTTAACGGTGACTTTGATCCGGTCACCAAGGCTGGCGATCTTTCCGGTCGACCCGCCGATGGGCATGATCATCTCCACTCGTCTTGCGCCTGAATTGTCGGCGACCTCCAGAGAGGTCTGCATCTGAATCATGATGTCATTTCCAATTGCCAATTGCCGATTGCCAATTGGCGTCTAGTCTTAAATCAATAACTGCCCGGCCATAAATCTTTCCAATCGGCAATCGGCAATTGGAAATCGGCAATGACTTTACTTCGCTGCCTTCTGCACAATCTCAATTACACGCCAGCGCTTGCGCGCAGACATGGGGCGCGTCTCGACAATACGCACCTTGTCGCCAATGGTTGCCCCCAACTCATCGTGAGCCATGAACTTTGAAGTACGCCGAACATAGCGCCGATACTTCGTGTGACGGACCAGGCGATCGACCCGGACCACCACGGTCTTCGTCATCTTGTCGGAAACAACTGCCCCAACTTTTTGCGAACGATGCGCGCGCACCGCCTTCGTAACCGCCGAAGTCTCGGCCTTGGGGGCTGAAGTCTCGGACTTGAGATCGTCAGACGGCTCGTTGGCGCTCTGATTGCTTTCTGCTTGGTTCTCTTCTGTCATGCTTCTCACTCTGCCGGCGACCGGCGGTTGATACTAAACTTTCTCTAATGAAGCTGGCGGCTTCAGTTGCTCGCCCTGGGGCGCACGTTGTCGCGAAAGCGTCTGCAGCCGCGCCAGCGATTTCTTCTCTTCGCGGATGCGTTTGACCGCGTCCACCTCGCCAAGGGCCAACTTAAACTTCAAACGAAAGAGCGACTCCTTGATGCGCGCGGTTTCTGCTCGCAACTCTTCTTCCGAAAGATCGTGATACTTGTCCAGTTCTTCGCGGCGTTTCATATCTAGATCGCGCCTCCCTCTTGATCCGCGCGGGTCACAAATCTCGTTTTGATGGGAAGCTTCTGCGCTGCCAGGCGCATCGCGTCGCGCGCGGTCTTCTCATCAACCCCTTCAATCTCGTAAAGAATGCGGCCCGGCTTGACTACGGCCACCCAATATTCCGGTGCGCCCTTACCTTTGCCCATGCGCGTTTCCGCCGGCTTCTTCGTTACCGGCTTGTCCGGAAACATGCGTATCCAGATCTTGCCGCCGCGCTTAATGTGCCGGGTCATCGCAATACGCGCCGCTTCGATCTGACGATCCGTGATCCACGCCGGCTCCAGACACTTGAGCCCATACTCACCAAAGCTGATCTCGCTGCCACGAGTCGCGGTGCCGCTCATGCGTCCGCGCATCTGCTTTCGGTGCTTAACTTTTTTCGGCATCAACATAATCGAATGTACCCCTGTCCGTTGTTCGTGGTTAGTTGCAACTGACCATTAACAACTGACTACTGACTTCCTTCGCCGCGTGGCCTTCTGCCATCAGAACCGCCGCCGCCTTCGCGCTCACGCCGTGTGCGCGGGCGCCGCTCGCGTTCGCCCATCCTCGTTTCGTTTATCGGATCCGATCCAGTGCCGCGCGCCATGGCCGCCTTGGCATCAAGAATCTCGCCACGATAAATCCAAACCTTCACACCGATCTGGCCAAACGTGGTGCGCGCTTCCGCCAAACCGTAATCGATGTCCGCCCTCAAGGTGTGGAGCGGCAACTGCCCCTGAAGATGCCATTCGCTGCGAGCGATTTCCGCGCCGTTTAGACGGCCACTAACTTTCACCTTGATTCCCTGCGCGCCAAACCTTAGCGACTCTTCGACGGCCTTGCGCATGGCCCGGCGAAACGCAATGCGCTTCTCGAGTTGCGCGGCAATCTTTTCGGCCTGCAGTTGCGCGTTCAGTTCCGGCTTATGAATTTCCTGAATCGAAACCAAAACTTCGCGGCCGGTCTTGGCTGAAAGATCTGTTTTCAGCTTGTCGATTTCCGCGCCTTTGCGACCGATGATGATGCCGGGCCGCGAGGTGTAGATAATGATTTTGAGCCGATTTGCCGCACGCTCAATGTCGACGTGCGAAACCCCGGCGCCGGCGAAACGTTGTTTCAGATCGCGCTTGAGCTTGAGATCCTCCAACAGGTACTCGGCATAATTCTTCTTCGCGAACCAGTGCGAATGCCAATCCTTGTTGTAGCCGAGGCGGAATCCGTAGGGATGAACTTTCTGACCCACAATCTTCTCCAGTTCTTTTGCTATCTGAAATTTGAAATCTTAAATTTGAGATTTCAAATCTGAGATCGGTTAACCATCGATCTACTACTCGTTCGGCTTGGCGTCCTTCTTTGAGGAGCGCTTGATCGCTTTCTTCTCACTCGCGGTGTTAGCGGCGTCTGCCTTTTTCGTGGCCTCAGCCTTTGGCGCTACACGTTTCGCGCGCGGTGCGGCTGCTGCTCCGCCGCGCTTTCGGTCCTTGCTTTCAACCAACTTTGCCGGCTTGGCGGCAACTGCCTTCCCGTCGCCGTGGCGCGCCGCTTTCGCAGCCGGCCGTACGTCGTTCGATAGCAAAACTGTTATGTGACAGAAGTGGCGCTGCTCGCGATAGGCTCTGCCCTGCGGAGCCGGACGCACGCGGCGACGACCCTTGGTCGGTCCGCGATCGACAAACGCGGTCTTCACCCAAAGGTCATCCGGGTCAATGGCGACGTTCGCTTTCTCCGCAGCTTCGTTGGCATTGGCAATCGCTGAACGCACGCACTTCTCGATCAACGTCGAGGCGCGCTTGCTCGAATAACGCAAAATGGCCAACGCCTTATTGACGTCTTGACCGCGAATCATATCCACCACCAGCCGCGCCTTTTGGGCCGACCCGCGCAGATATTTGGCACTTGCTATCGCTTCCATACTCAATCACTCCGAACTCGAAACTATTTCGCCGCCGGCGAAACCTTGCTTGCCTTTTCCACCTTGGTGCCGGAATGTCCCTTGAAGGTGCGCGTCGGCGCAAACTCTCCGAGCTTGTGGCCCACCATATTTTCCGTAACGTAGATCGGCAGGTGTCGCCTGCCGTTGTGCACGCCAAAGGTCAGACCAACCATATCCGGCGAAATCGTCGAACGCCGCGACCAGGTCTTGATAACCGGCGGCCGGTTGCCGCTCGCACGAATGCGATCGACAGCCTTCTGAACGTGCTCGTCAATAAACGGTCCCTTTTTAACTGAACGTGCCATCTGTTACTCCATTGCCGATTTTCGATTGCCAATTGCCGATTCTTAGAACCGAGCAACTTTCGCCAAGCGCCAATCGGAAATCGGCAATTGGCAATCGGCAATCACTTCGTTCTGCGGTCCTTCAAAATCATTCGTTGCGTGCGCTTGTTGCTTCTCGTCTTGTAACCGCGCGTCGGAATTCCCCACGGCGTCACCGGATTGCGGCCACCGGAGGTCTTGCCTTCACCGCCACCATGCGGGTGGTCGACCGGATTCATCGCCACGCCGCGCACGTGTGGGCGAATACCCTTCCAGCGCGAGCGCCCGGCTTTACCAAACGAAACGTTTTCATGCTCGATGTTGCCAACCTGGCCAATCGTGGCCCGGCAAACCAGCGGCACTCGTCGCACCTCTCCCGAAGGCATGCGGAGCTGCGCGTAGTCGCCTTCTTTCGCAACCAACTGTGCAAACGCACCAGCCGACCGCGCCATCTGTCCACCTTTTCCAGGACGCAACTCAATGTTGTGAATCTGCGTGCCAAGCGGGATATTGATCAGCGGCAACGAGTTGCCGGGCAAGATGTCGGCCTCCGCGCCGCTCATGATCGTCTTCCCGACTTCAATGCCACTGGGCGCGATGATGTAGCGCTTCTCGCCGTCGAGATATGTGATCAGGGCGATATGCGCCGAGCGGTTCGGATCGTATTCAATCTGCGTCACGCGACCGGCAATGCCTTCCTTGTCGCGCTTGAA
Source organism: Chloracidobacterium sp. (assembly GCA_031365905.1). GTDB lineage: Bacteria > Acidobacteriota > Blastocatellia > Pyrinomonadales > Pyrinomonadaceae > PSRF01. The sequence continues at coordinate 24,294 of JANLYZ010000101.1, forward strand.
ATCCACGATGCGATAGAAACGCTTGTGACCGCCGCCACGTCGCCGTACGGTAATGCGGCCATCGTTGTTGCGACCCGAAATCCGCTTCTTCGGTTCAAGCAGGGACTTCTCGGGAACTGCGCCCGCGGTCAACTCATCTCGCGTGAGATAGGTTTGATACCGCCGCGCCGGAGATGTTGGGGTTAGTTTCTTTATGCCCATTTCATTAATTTCCGATTTTCAATTGCCGATTGCCGACTTGAAAACCTCTCCAACAAAGCCGCCAATCGGAAATTGGCAATTGGCAATTGGCGATGTTAAATGCTTTCGCCGTAATCCACCGGCTTCTCGCCCTGCTTCAACGTCACGTAGGCTTTCTTCCACGACGGTTTGCGGCCTTCGAAGCGTCCGCGTCGTGCCGTCTTGCCGAGAAAGTTAATCGTGCGCACGCGATCAACCTTCACCTGAAAGATTGATTCAACCGCCGACTTGATTTCCGGCTTCGTCGCGCGCTTGTCCACGCGAAACGTCAACAACTGTCCGCTGTCCTGCGTTTCTTCCTTCGCTACCAGCGCCTTCTCAGTGATCACCGGCGACTTGATGATGTCCCAAACAGTCCTCATTTTTCAGTCGCCTCCTGACTCTCGTTTTTAGGAGCCTTCGCCGCCGGCCTCTTCGGCCGCTTTGGCTTTTCGGGCGCGTCACTCGCCGGCGCCGCTGCAACTTTTTCTTCTATCGCCGGCGCAGCTTCAGCCTGCGTTTCCTTCTTTGGGCCCAGCAACTGCTCGAGTTCCTTAATCGCCGCTTCCGAAATAATCAGTTGCTCGTGATACAGCAGGTCATAGATATTCAAGGCGAAACTGTTAACCACTTTCGCGCTGCGCACATTTCTTGTCGAAAGAATCAGGTTCTCGTTATCCAACGAGTCAACAATTAACGTCTTGCCCGCGAAGCCCAGTTTCCCGAGCGAAGCGACAAAATCTTTCGTCTTCGGCTTATCGAGCGACCAGCCATCAACCAACGTCACCTTGCCTTCACGCACGCGCTCAGAAAGCGCGGAACGCAAAGCGCCCTGGCGCATTTTCTTCGGCATGTTATAAGACCAATCGCGCGGCTGCGGGCCGTGAACGTTACCGCCGCCTTTCCAAAGCGGTGAACGCAGCGAAGCAATACGGGCGCGCCCGGTGCCTTTTTGTTTCCAAAGCTTGCGCCCCGATCCGGCAACGTCGCCACGCGTCTTGGTGGCCGAAGTTCCCTGGCGGCCGTTAGCCATGAAGTTTCTGACGGCCGCGTGAATCAGGCCCTCATTAAAGGGCGCGTCAAACACAGCGTCAGACAATTCGACTTCGCCGACTTCTTCGTTCTTTAAGTTGCGCACCTTAACGGTAGGCATAATCAACTCCCAAATCTCAGTGATGAGTAATGAGTGCTGAGTGATGAGTTAAAGACTGCTAACGAACCAGCGAGCAATTAACAATAGGCCCGCTCGTCACTCATTACTCATTACTCATCACTCATCACTTTTTCTTCGCGCGCTGGCCGACCTTTTGGACCACCACCACGCTGCCATTCGCACCCGGAACTGCGCCGCGAATCATCAGGAGGTTATTCTCCGTGTCGACCCTCGCGATGGTCAGTCCTTTTATCGTGACGCGCTCGTCGCCCATGTGACCTGACGACCGCGTGCCCTTGATAACCCTTGATGGATATGCCGAAGCGCCAATCGAACCAGGCGCGCGCACATTCATCGAGCCGTGGGATTCCGGCCCACGATTAAATTTGTGTCGCTTGATGGTGCCGGCAAAACCTTTACCTTTTGACTTGCCAACTACGTCGACAAGGTCGCCATCGGCAAACTGGTCGACCAAAATCTTGTCGCCCACATTCAGTTCGCTTGACGACTCATCCAAACGAAACTCCTTGAGTATGCGGGTGGGCGGGGTTCCGCCTCCGGTCTTCTCAAAGTGGCCACGCATTGGCTTGGTCACGTTCTTCAGTTTCGGCGGCCGCTCGTCAACCAGTCCGACCTGCACCGCGTTATAGCCATCAGCGCCGGCCGCAGTTTTCTTTTGCACCACCACGCAAGGCCCAGCCTTAATTACGGTGACCGGCGTAACCATGCCGTCTGCCGCAAAAATCTGCGTCATGCCGATTTTTCTGCCGATGATTCCGTTAATCATTGGTTCAATTCCAATCTCAATCGCCGAATGCCAATCAGGAAGTTTTGCCGAACGCCTTAATTTCAACGTCGACGCCGGCTGGAAGATCCAGCTTCATCAGCGCGTCAACCGTCTGCGGTGTCGGGTCGAGAATATCCATCAGACGCTTGTGCGTTCTGATCTCAAACTGCTCGCGCGACTTCTTGTCAACGTGGGGCGAACGAAGCACGGTCCACTTGTTCTTGACCGTGGGCAAAGGTATCGGCCCGGCCACGCGGGCACCGGTTCGCTTCGCTGTTTCCACGATTTCCGCGGTTGACTGGTCCAGCACGCGGTGGTCGTAGGCTTTCAGTCTGATTCTGATTTTTTCGTTCAGCATTTCTGTTTGTCCGTTGTCAGTGGTGCGTAGTCAGTGGTTTTGTTTTCTGCTTTCTGCTTACTGCTAACTGCCTACTCGACTATATCCGAGACCGTGCCGGCGCCCACCGTGCGGCCGCCTTCACGAATTGCGAACCGCAATCCCTTCTCCATGGCAATGGGCGCTATCAACTCGATCTCCATCGCCACGTTGTCTCCAGGCATCACCATCTCTACTCCCGCCGGCAAGTGTGCTACGCCCGTTACGTCCGTGGTCCGGAAGTAAAACTGTGGCCGG
>JANLYZ010000104.1:0-3526 GCA_031365905.1 Chloracidobacterium sp.
CTTTTTCGGCGTTCTTAACGCTCTTTTTGCCTCCGGGCTTTTTCGTCGTCATAAACGTTTAGTGTTTCGGTAAAGCGACCGCGTCGCAGACGCGCAGTTCTTCGTTAGCACCTCTCCAATCCATTTTCGCGCTTCGCGCTCATTGCGGGCGGGTCGAGCACCCCAGCCGGGCTGCCCGACCGGGGACCCCGCACGCACGCCGTCCCAGCAAATCGCTTCACCAATTGGGCCGGAGATAGTGGGCCGCGCTTATGTCACCAGTAGCTCGTCGCAGATTGGGCTGGCCTGCAACGGCTCGACCAACCGACGATAGATGTCAGCGCCGTTTCCCAACGCGACACGATTGCTCTTTGCCTCAGCAAGAATCTCCAGAAATCTATCGCGCGGAGAGGGCAGGCCAAGTTGATTCATCAGATCGATCGCGCGTCCGGCATATTTCAAAATCTGTACTGGTTCGATTCCTGCGAGGTCGCTGAAGAACCAGCCGCAACTTGTATACATCAACAGCCCACTGCGTTGCAGCTCGAGAAATAACAAGGCTCGTTGCTGCTCCGCGCGCGCTAGATCGCGCGGCGCATGGAGCTGAAGAAACTCTTCGCGCGATTTGAATTCATCCAGCACCAAACTAATCACACTATCGCGCGCGGCCCACGGATCAATAAACAACTCACCGCGTGTAGCTTCAAAGGAACCCGCTGCTTCGTCGCGCAGGTAGTTGAGCGCTGCTCGTAAGGGCCCGCGCCACGATTGGTTCCAACCTGGCTCGCCGCCGGTGTGACATCCGCAGTCGCGAATCCAGCGACTGACACCATGAGCACAACTCCACGAACTCCCTTCGCCCAAGTCACCATTGTTGATCTCGACCTCAAACTCCGGCGGAAACTGCTCGAGGTATTCGCCGTAGTTAGTAATCGAGAATCCGCGCGCAGGCGCATCCACGGCCAGCGCATAAGCAAGACAGAGTTCGCCAAACTTGTGGTGATGTCCGTAGCTCTCGCCATCGGTTGCAACGTTGACCAGACCAGCCCCATTCGATCGTTGGGCGAAGCGCTCCACCAGCGAACTGCTCGAGGCCAATGCTTGCTCGAAAGCAATGCCGTGCGCGAGCGCCTGATCATAAAAGAACACCGCTATGGATCGCCCTGATCCGTCGCGATGGAAATAGTTGTAAGCCGCGCTGGTGTCGACACTGTCGCGGCCGACTGTCTGCCAATCATCATCAGCAAGGACAAGGTGTCCAGTCTGACCCTCCTTTTCGTTGTCGGTTGGACAGGCAAGAATGCCTGTCCTACTTTTGCGCACACGCGCGGCTTGTTGTGGCGCGAGTATCACGAAGCGCAAGCCTTCATCAATCAATAGAGCAAGCACGTCGTCGTTGCACGCGGTTTCTGGCAGCCACATCGATTCGGGATCGCGCGAGAAGCGATAACGAAAATCCGCAAGCCCCCAACGCACTTGGGTTTTCCGATCACGCTTGTTGCAAAGGGGCAGGATCGCATGATTATAGGCTTGTGCGATCGCGTTACCGTGTCCGTTGTGCAGACGCACGCTCGCCGCGTCAGCAGCGATAATGCGTGCGTAAGTCTCCGCGTGACAGCGCGCGAGCCAGGAGAGCAACGTCGGACCAAAGTCAGAACTAATATGTGCGTAGTTGTTGACGACTCGTGCTTCGCCCTCCACAACGATCTTCACTGCGCTGTTGGGCGCATAGCATTCGGCGTGAATGCGTTCGTTCCAATCTTGAAACGGCAGCGCACTCGGCTCGGGATCGATGATTCCCGTCCACGGGTTTTCGCGTGGCGGCTGATAAAAATGCCCGTGAATGACCAAGGATCTCATGTATGCGCAGAGCGGGGGCAGGCCCCCTTCCTTGCTGCGAGTTTCTACAGCACTCCGAGTCTGTAAAGTTCGCGCTGTGATAAATCTTCAATCAACGATACCATCTCGTCGTCGTCCGGGTAATATAAACTCTTCCAGCTCGATTCTGCATAGGTTGAACGCGTGAGACTCTTCGCTGTCATCGCCGGCATCGCCTTGATCCTGATAATTCTCTGGGACGCGTTTGAGACGATCATTCTGCCAAGACGCGTAACCAGGCGAGTGCGTCTGACCGGACTTTTCTACGGCACGATCTGGATGATCTGTTCCCGGCTGGTGCGGTCAATGCGTAACCGCAAGCGGCGCGAGAAGTATCTGGGAATGTTTGGCCCGCTCTCGCTATTGCTGCTGCTGACGGTTTGGGCCACGGGCTTGATCATTGGCTACGCGATTCTCCTTTGGTCAAGCAACGCTCGCCTCAACATCCCCGCGAGCGAAACAAATTTCGGCACCTACCTTTATCTGAGCGGCACTAGCTTCTTTACGCTTGGCTTCGGCGATCTGGTACCGCTCTCGCCGCTGGGCCGCTTCTTTGTCGTCGTGGAAGCAGCAAATGGTTTTGGCCTGCTCGCGATTGTAATTGGTTATCTTCCGGTCCTCTATGGTGCGTTTTCGCGGCGGGAAGTGAACATTGCGCTGCTCGACGCGCGCGCGGGCTCGCCCTCGAGTGCGGCGGAGATGCTGCGGCGTCACGGCGAGAGCGGAAATATGCATGACCTGAATACCGTTCTCCACGAGTGGGAACACTGGGCCGCCGAGTTGCTTGAAAGTCACTTGTCATATCCGTTGCTCTGTTACTTCCGTTCGCAGCATGATAATCAATCGTGGCTGGGCGCGCTCACGACTATTCTCGACACTTGTGCCTTGGTGCTGGTTGGAGTCGACGGCGCGCCGAGCTGGCAGGCAAAGCTCACCTTTGCAATGGCGCGCCACGCGGTAGTCGATCTGGCGCAAGTCTTCAGAACTTCCCCGAGCGGTCCGCAAGCGTGTGTCACCCGGCTCTATCCGGGCGACTTGGAACGCATTCGTGAGATTCTCGAAAAGAACAGTGCACATCTTGATGACGGCGCCGAAGCAGAACAGAAACTGACGGAGCTGCGCCTGATGTATGAACCCTATGTCAGCGCGCTTTCGGAATTGTTATTGATGCCGCTGCCGCCCTGGATTCTGGGAGAAGACGCGATCGATAACTGGAAAACGAGCGCGTGGGGGAGGATTCAATAAAGACAAGGGGTCAGAAGTCGGAGATCGGAGGTCAGCCTCGGTAGAATCGCGATCGCATTGTTCGCGGACTAGTTTAGAGGTCGGGGGTCGGGGGGGGTCAGAGGACAGACGATAGCCTTTCCCGCTTCTAACTTCCGACTCCTGATCTCTGACCTCTGATCTCTGATCTCTGACCTCCGACCTCCGACCTCCGACCTCCGATGTGGTCCAGTTGACACATCAATCCCGGCCTGCATAGAATTCCAATCCCCCCTAAGAATTGAACCAGCCGAGGAGGAAAGTTAGAAGTGAAAACAACTATACGTGTCAATCGCAAGCGTCCGGAGTCAATGACCAAACAGATCACGGACCAGCTCACCGGTCTTATCGAATCGGGGGCCATGACAGTTGGTAGTTATCTCCCGAGTGAACGCGAGTTAGCCAA
>JANLYZ010000124.1:0-7517 GCA_031365905.1 Chloracidobacterium sp.
TCTGCGCCGAAGCGCTTCCATTAACAATTGCGATTGACATAGCTGCAAACAGCATCATTAGACATACTTTCTTCACTTGTTTTATTACCTTCCTTCTTCTTTTCAATTTGATTTGTGCGAACTCGGGGAATATACGGAAGGTGTTGCCCAAACGGATTGGAGGCAGAGAGTAGCGATCTGAGAACAGAAGTCAGAGCATTTGACGCCCCGCATCGATGGTTGCTTAGAGGAACCCGGACCGAGATGATCAGCCCTTTGATTGAGAGAACACTCGCCTGCTACGCCGGTCGCTCAGGAGAATCAGCGTTCTTGTTAACGAGGCGCGCGATCTCCAAGGTTAATTCCGTCAATACCACGGGCTTTGAGAGATGCACCTGGTAGCCGGCGGCGTTGGAACGAGCTTGATCGCTGATACCAGCGAACCCGGTAAGGGCGATTGCCGGAATTTCAACGCCCTCCGACTTCGAGGATAACTTTCTGAGGCGCACGCCTTTCCGAAGCCGCCGATGGTCTCTTCGATTGTTTTGACGTTTTCTTGATGGCAATTACCTCAACGTTTCCACCTACGAAAGGCGGGAAGTTTGCCGGCGCTAACTAGTTCGGGGGGTGCCTGTGAAAGCAGCAGCATTATAGACCCGCGACTGTCAATTTTGGCAACTTCCCACCGGCCGAATGGTCTTACGATGTGGATACGAGGACCGAAGGACCGTTAGTTAATAGCCACGCCCGTGTGGGCGTGGACTCCGAAGGAGAAAGTTCCAGAGCGCCGAAGGTGCGCCATTTATTAGTTTTTACTGTCGGTCCTTCGGACCTTTTAAACGTAAACCAACTGCCTTCCACGCCCTTACGGGCGTGGCTATTTATTCCCGGCCCTTCGGGGCCTGATGCGTCATGCGTGGGGTAGTTGCTGTCTTCAGGACCTCTTGTGCAAAGCCACTGCAAAACATTTTCGCTCCCTGAGCTTGGACTTCGGCTGGGATTGCGCTGCTATAAACATCCGGCTCCTCCGGAGCTACGGCGGTTTTGGTTGCGTCCCGCACCAATCACAGACGCTCTGACTTCTGACCGTTGTTCTTTGACCTCTGCTCACTCCCTCCGCCGGCACGTCAGGGCTTTAGTTTGAAGTCAGGCGGCACAAAGTCAACTGACTTCAGCAGGCCGTCGATCTTTGCGCGCGCGTCAGTCGCCGGCACATAAGCGACGACCACATTGTTTTCTGTCTTACGTGACCCACAGGTTATCTCGGTGCCGGCATCTTCGCTGAAACTCACAATCTCCAAATGCTCGAATCTGTCGGTATGAAGCTTGAAAAGACGTTCATTAATCTTGACGACGAAAGTAATACCTTTCGCATCGCAATCGATGCGCGTGAGCGTGCCTTGTGCCTGCGTCTCGCCGGGCGCGAGTTTTCTGAGTGAATCTCGTAGCGCGGCTGACGGATCGAAGGTCTCAACCACCGGCGCCTGAACACTGCCTTCGTCAGCAGTGCCGGAGGTGGTGGCGCGTCGCAAATACGGCGCACCTTCCGCTTCTGCCTTGTGGATACGCGCCAGTTGCTCTTCCACTGAAACAAGTTGGGCCAGGAGTCCGCGGGCGCGCGCGCGCATTTCGGCGTCGCCGTTCGCGTTGATCTTATCGATGAATTCGCGCGCCGACTTGAAATCCTGCTGGTGCATGTAGAGTTGCGCCAGCATGAACATCAGATCAGTTCGGCGCGGCGCGCCGGCAAGGATCCGCTTGATCATTGCCACCGTTTCATCGAGTTCGGTATCAGTCACCAGGTTTACAAACGCGAGCAGGCTATACGACTCGAGAAAGTCCGGCCGTAGCTCAATCGCGCGCTTCAATTCCTTGCGCATAAGCGCTGCATTCTCCGGTGCCAGGCCAAGAACCATTTCCGCCTCGTTCGTCGCTTCCTTGCTGAGGGCAAAGGCGTAGTAGTAATGGATGAGATAATTTTGCGAGCTGATGGCCACTGCGTGCTCCAATAGTTTGCGCGCTTCGGCATGCTTTCCCTGGCGCACTCGCAGCAGTCCGAGCGAAGCGTTAGCCATGGCCAGATCAGGATCGAGCGCCAAAGCTTTCAGCAGATAACCTTCGCAGTCGGCGCGCTGGCTCTTCAGCAGCAAGTCGCCGAGGTAAGCTTGCGCTTCCGCGTCAGTGATTGGCGCGCTTTGCATCGCGCTGTCGTAACCGACTTTGCTCGTGAAGCTGCCACTCAGAATCGGATAGCGATCGCGCTGAATGTAAGCGCGCAGCTCCTTCTCCATGCCTTCAAAGGTCATAGCAAAGGCTTCCTGAAACGCTTGCTCCATCGGCACATTCGCAGAGATCAAGTTCACAAACTTGCTCAACTGAGTCACGCGCTGGCCGTCTTTGCCGAGAATCAGATAGTGCATCAACGCCCACGACTCGGCATAAAAAATACTCTGCTTGTCGCGTTCATTGTAGTAAGGCGATTTTTCGTCTACCTGAAACAACGTTCGGAGCGGCAACATCTTATTTTCACGCAGCAGGTAGACGTGGCTCGCAATGGGCGCGCCCATTACTACTTTCTGATCGTCCGTGATGCTGAAGGTGCTGTAGTATTCAGCTAGTCCTTCATTGAACCAGGTCGGCACATTGCCGATGGTGTTGTTGACCAGCAGATGCGTGTACTCATGAAAGATGATGGTAAACGGATCCTGCTCGCTTCCAAATTCCTTCTCGATCTGCAGCGTGATGTAGTTCACCTCGGGGCCGGCCTGGAAATACCCGGCGATATTCGGGTTTGGTTTGAAGGGCCGGTACGACTCATCGTTTTTGAAAACGACGACGGTCGTCGGCACTGGTGAGTTGACGTTTAAATTTGTAAACAGGCGCGAAAAGACTTCGCGAAATTGTTCGAGCCGAACGCCCACCTGACGGATATCTTTTTCGCTGGCGTTACCAATCAGCAGGAAGTTTTTCGAGCGCACACTCGTCCATTTGTCCTTTGCCGACACGGAGACGTCCGTGCTCAGGAAACAAAAGACGATCGCGAGGATTAGAACAAGACGCTTTGTCATTAGCTGGTGCGTTCGCGAAAACTGCAACATGAACTGGGCCGGCGGATTGCCCGGGCCCGTTAGGCGGAGGAGACGGCGCGTTTCAATTGCAGACTCTACAAACTAGCGCGAGGCGATGTCAATCTTCTTGTGAGACATTCCTGTCTGGCAAAACAGGCGGAGAAAAAATGGGGGACAGGCTAGACAGCCTGTCCCCCATTTCCGGAAACTTTATTCGGCGTGATTACTCTTCAGGTCCCGTGCAGGTCGGCCCGTGCAGCGCGGGAATCTTCGCGCTGATGACCGGATAGTTTGGTGCTTCGTCGATATTGATCTGCGTCCAGTGTGCGTAGTTTTCCGGCACGTTATTGTCAGCGAAGATTGCTTCGACCGGACACTCAGGCACGCAAGCGTCGCAATCGATGCAGGTGTCGGCGTTGATGTAAAGGCGATCAGGTAATTCATGAAAAGCTTCGACCGGGCACACAGCCGCACAGTCGGTATATTTGCAGTCAACGCATAACTCAACAACTACATATGTCATTGGTAAACTAAGCTCCTTTCGAGAATGGCAAATAGTTATTCAGTAACGAGTGGAATGTCAACCTAAAAATTTCGCCGTTTGTCGTGACCGACACTTACTCGCGAAGAATGGTGCATGATATTCCTCGGTAAATGTCGCAACAGAAAAACGACTCGCAGGATTAACTCACAACGAGAGTGGAAATGTGAAGCGAGTGGAAACGAACCCGAGTCCTAACTTCCTTCAGATTCTTTTTTCTCAACACTGCCCGGACCGTTTATCGTCTTATTCACCACCGCATTGCCCCGGTAGATCACGTGTGATGGTCCAGAGACATTTACGTCGAGTTTCTCGTCGGCAAAGACCTCAACCGAGACAACGCCCTTGGCCCCGACTTCCACTCGCGCAGCATGCAGCCGGTGAGCATCGATGGATCCAGCGCCCTTGGTGTCAATCGTTAAGACTTTTGTTTCACCGGAGACTTTTATCTTCGGCGCGCCGTTCGCATCGATCTCAAACTTCTCATTCTTCAATCCGAAGACGATGAGGGTTCCCGCTCCCGCTGAATGGACTCCTTCGAGATCAGGCACCGAGATTTTTAGACTGACGGGTGCGGCCACCGAATAATTGCGCAGGTTCCTGATGTGCAATACATTGTTTGAAACTTCAGTCGTGACGAGTGGCAGCACGTTGTCGTCACCTTCGATCGCAACATCCTGCGGTTTCTGGCAAACGATCTCGATGTCAAAAGCACCTTCAGTCGAGATTGAAGTAAAGGAACCGACGCTGCGCTTTTCTTTTTGTCGCTTGCCGGAACCCGCGATCCCGTGGTGCATCAGATGGCACCCCGTTATCAGCACGATCAGAACAATCAACGTCGCGAGCTTTCTCATATTGGTGTTCCTCTTTAAGACCTTGGGGCGACCGCAGCATTAACTAACGCAAGGGTTCATTGCGCGAGTATTCGAGGGTGCGCGTTGTGTTTTCGGTGACACTCGGCACGGGTTCAGCCAGGGCGCGTGGCAGCGGTTCGTGAAGTTCAGCCGGCATCGATCTCTGTGGCGACGGCGAGAGAGTCCGCTCCTTCTCAGAACTGCGGAGAAGCCGCGATAGTTGCCGGCAAAGGAAAAACTCGATCAGAGCAACTAAAGAAAAAGTCATCAGCATATAGATGCCGACGAAGTCTGCGTTAAATTGGCCGCCGATTCTGAGCGCCATCGCGCCGCCCAGCATGATGCCCAGACCGGCTATGCCAAGCACGGTAATGGCTGAAATCAAATAAGCCGTGATGGCATTCGCTCTTGGCGCTACAGGTTCTTTCAAACTCATGCCGCAGCGATTGCAGTAACTGAGACCGGGTGCCAGCGGCGTGCCACAAGCTGCGCAATACATAAACCACCTTCCCTTTCGTTTCAGCCAAACATGGAAACCGGATCACCTGCTTGTCTAACGGACATTTCAATACTCAAGTTCCGCCATTCTAGACGAGAAACTGCTTTGGGAATACTGGGAGCAACAATTTTGCGCTAAACTGAACACTACCGTATTTATTCACCGCGTATTTTTCGGTCTTGTTTGCTTCAATGCAACTGATAACAGTACTCCTCCGGCTCGCGCTCAGTGCGATCTTCAGCGTCGCCGGAGTTACAAAACTAATTGACCCGCCCGGCACGCGGGAAGCAGTTAAGAATTTTGGTGCACCTGAGCCGCTGGTGCCGGTGCTCGCAATCATTTTGCCGATCGCGGAGCTAGCGATCGCCGCCGGGCTGCTCTGGACCTCAACCGCACGCGCCAGCGCGCTCGCCGGAGTGCTGATACTCATCCTGTTTATCGTCGCCATCAGCATAAATCTCGCGCGCGGCCAAACACACGATTGCCACTGCTTCGGCCAACTCTATTCTCGTCCGCTTGGTTGGCCCACGCTGGCGCGCAATCTCGTCTTCGCGCTGCTAGCGGTTCTTGTGTTGTGGAAATCACGCTCCGGTTTGGAAATTGTTGACACGTTGGCGCAGCTCAAGTCCGGAGAGTGGCTCCTATTGCTGGCCGCTGTCGCAGTTGTTATCGGCGCGCTGATATTCTTGCAACGCCGGCAAAAACATTTGCCGATGGCAGCGCCGGCAGCGCCTCGTGGGTTGCCGCTCGATTCAGCAGCGCCGGCGTTTGCGTTAACGGCTTACGCGGGCGGCACGGTAACGCTCGCGCAGTTACTTGATTACGGCAAACCCGTGCTGCTCATTTTTACCAACCCCACCTGCGGGCCGTGCGTTACGTTGTTTGCGGAAGTCAAAGAGTGGCAGCAATCACACCACCAGCAACTGACGATTGCCTTGCTCAGTTTTGGGACGATTAAAGAAAACTTTGTAAACGTGGCGCGGAATGGACTGGGCCAGGTGCTCTTGCAGCAGGAGCGCGAAGTGGCGGAGAAGTATGGCGCGAACGTGACGCCCACCGCCGTGGTTGTTAGTCCGAGCGGCCGAATCGCGAGCCCGCTCGCCGCCGGCGCCGAGGAGATCCGCAAACTGCTAACGACGGTGGTAGGGAATTCTCACGGACCGAACCACCACCACCATTCACATACTCAGGAATAACGGTAAGTAACTGTGACGACTCTAAGCTTAAGGTCACAAACTGTGACCTTAAAGCCTACGCCTCTTCTTTCGTGTGTGCTCCAGTATCCATTTGATGTTCGTCCCGAAGAAGCCAGGAACAAAGCGGCTGAGACGCGGCGACTCATCGAGAAAACCGGTATGGGCTTCAAGGAACTCGTGGTTGGCCCTGGGAAATATTTTGATGGTGTAGTCTTTGTTTCCCGCCTTTTTCAGAGATGCTTCAAGGCGTTCCACGTTCTTCGGAGTCGGAGCATTCCGATCAAGCTCTGCGTAGATTGCCAGCACAGGAATTTTGATCTTCTCCCAGAGCGGGACAGGATCGAAGTTGGCGATTAACGGAGCGCGATGCCACCAAAAACTTTCTCTGGGGTCTGGTTCAACATAGGGGAACCACTTTTCACTCTTCACTTTTTCTGCAGCGGATTGGAGTTTTACCCAACCCTCATCGCTTAAGGTTTTTCCTGTCCGGCTCAAGTCGAGCACGAGTCGCTGAAAGGCAAGCGCATCTTCAAGGTCCTTGCCGGTAAGACCGCGCTTCAAACGCAGACCGCTTTCGACTTCAAGCATTACTTCGTCAATATAACTTACTGCCGGTCCCGCTACAGTAAGAATGAAAGCAATATCGGGCGAGCGCGAAGCGGCAATGACCGCCACCCAGCCACCTTCGCTGCCGCCACCGACTCCTATCTGCCCCGAATCAATATCCGGGCGACCCTTGAGAAGCTCCACCCCCGCGAGCGCGTCTCCTGCCAGGTCTTCGAAGCTCGACTTGCGCCAATCCCCCGTCGATTGTCCAACGCCGCGCTTGTCATACGTGAGGAAGGCGATGCCGTGATAGGCATGCAGTTCATCCGCATTGTTAACACGACGTCCCGGCCCCGCGCCGTGAATCCTGACCACCGCGGGATACGGACCTTTTGTGTTAGGCAACACGAGCGTCCCGGAAAGCGTTACGTCTCCGTTGCTAAAACTCACTTCTTCACGACGAAAGTTGATCTTTCGCGCCCGCTTCTGCGGCAAGCCGCTCTGTTGAAAAAGGAGTCCCATAACTTCACCCCGCACATTGCGAAGAAATTTTATCCTTACGTCAACAGGGGCCGGTAGCATGAACGCCTCACCAGAAAAAAAGGTGTCTTCAGATAATGGAAACAGCGCCCCGAATCGGCCTGTTTCAAAATCCGTATAAACAGGTCCGGGCGGAAAACGCGTGATCGAGATCAACTTATCACGACTCACTTCGTACAGGCCTGAATAGTGATCGAAAACATGAGGATCAACTTTGGCGGTGCGTATTAGTTGTAGACGTCCCTCTGCGACGCCTCTCTTTACGTTTCCCGAAAGCATCCCTTCATTCAGTTG
>JANLYZ010000131.1:0-6434 GCA_031365905.1 Chloracidobacterium sp.
TTCGTACGACGCGATGGACGTTGGTTGATGGTGCTCGCTTATGGAGTTGAATTGCCGGCCGAGGAAGCGTCTCTTGGCGCGTAGCGTCAACATGAGTTTAGCCCGGCGTTTCAACGCCGGGAAAGACGAGCAAAAGCATTCGCGTCGCGCCGCCTGAAAACGGGATTCAACCGTCGCTACGCGACGGAACAATATTTTTCGGCCAGGTTACCCGGCGTTGAAACGCCGGGCTAAATTCAATGTGCCGCTACGCGGCACTATCCCTTGTCCGGTCTAACTTGCCAGTTCACAAACCAGCACTTCCAGTTGCAGCGTCGCTCCCTTCAACCCGCTGCCGCCGAGCGAAGTCTTAAGCGCGAGGTCCGCTGCGGCGATGAGTTGAATGCCGCGAGCCAGTTTGGTTCGATCGCTGCGCTGTAGCGTACTCATGAAAGCATCGCGTTTTGATTGTGGGCCGTAAACGAGCCGATTGACTTCGTCCCTGGCGCCGCGCTGCTGCAGTTCTTTGGCAAGGGCGAGACGGTGATAATTGCTCGCAATCAAACCGACCAGCATCACTGGCGGAACATCATCTTTCAACAAGCGATGCAGTATCTCCAGCGCTCTCCGCCGCTCACCGGCAATCAGGTAATCTCCCAGATCGAAATTTGAAAGCTCACGCGAGCGATCGATCAACTGATCGACCAGCTCCATTGTGATTTGACGTGTCTCAACAGCCGCGGCCGTGAGTTTCTCCAGCTCCGAGTTAAGCGTTTGCAGGTTTGTGCCCACCAGCCGGATGATGTCCGTCAACACGCGATCGTCGGCGGTAGTTTTTAATTCCTGCAAACGCTTTCGCGCCCAGCTCTTCGCGTCCCCATCTTTCAACGCCGGAAACTCGACCACCGCACACTTCGCGAGCAGCGTCTTCGTCATAGTCTTGCGCTTGTCGAGATCGTCGGCGACAAAGATCATGACAGTAGAATCCGACGGGCGTTCCAGATAGCGGATGATGATTTGTTCGTCAGCTTCCCGCAGCTTGGCGAAGTCCTTAATTCTTACGACTAGCCGTTCAGACATCATTGGAAGTTGTTCGGCGGCGGCGACTGCGGACATCGCCGAGTCGGTCAGTAAACTGAAGGAAGATTCGTTGAACTCACGAAGCAACGTGCCAGCGAGCGCCACTTCGGCGATCTTTACCGCCGCGGCGTCGCGCAGATAGCCTTCGGAGCCAAGCAACAGGTAGAGAGGTTGCAGGCGACCAGCCGCGAGCGAGCGATCGAATTCAGGGCGCGACAGAGCGGTCATTTCTGGATTTGGATGGCGTTGGTCAAAGTGGAAACAATACTTTCGGCGAAGTTTCGCGCCATACGTTGCACGGCCGGATCCTCTTCGTTGAAGAAGTTGCGCGGGTCGTTGGCGAATTCATATTCGCCGCGAAAAACAAAATTCTGATTGTCGTAAAGCACGCGATTTTCGGTTTGATCGCGTACGGTTACCGCAGCTTCAATCGTCACTTCAAAAATTCGGGCGCGGCCGCGGTCGTCAAGCAGGACGCCGCCGTAACTAAAACTCTTAATCACGCCCTCGATGACAGCATCAGCCCCTTCGCGGTTACCCTGCACGCGCAAACCGCGACCGCGATGGATCAACTCGTTAACCACCGCTTCTGTGAAACGCGACTCAACCTTATAGCGCAGCGCGTTGTTTTGAAACGCCGGCACAGCGACGGTCTTGATGTGTGCCGGTAGCTGATTTTTTGTCACTGGCTTGTAGCATTCCGCAAAGCCGGAGACAAAAAACATTACGATCACGAACGCTGATAAGCGGATAACTTTTGACATTGAAGACTCGCAATCGAAGATAACTGAAAGATCGTTTGGAATTCTCTCCCACGGTCTTCGCTTAAGCAAGCTTGCCAGCAGGTTTTCATTAACACCGCACTTCAGTGCGGTGACTTAGAACCGGATTCGGTTCAACCGTTTCAGCGGTTTCAATCATCCGACCGCCAGCGAAGCAAAAGGAAAACCGTTGGAACGGTTCCCAGTAGTTATCAAGATTGTGGTCACCGGGCTGAAGCCGCGGTGTTAATGAGAAGTTGCAGCTTGCGGTAAGTATTGACGGCCGCCGTTATTTCGAATATTGTCCCGTCCTCGCGAGGTCGCAAGTCTCAACACTCAATCGCCAACACTCCAGAGGAGAACTCAGATGGCCAAGAAGAAGCGCAAGTCAGCCGCGGTGAAAGCCAAACGTTCCCAACCGAAACCCGCGCGAACGAGGGCCAGGCAGCCTGCCGACGAATCCGAAGTGAGCATTTCTTCCGTGCCGCCGAAGAAGGGAAAGCAGCAGTCTATTCGCCTGACGAGTCACAAAGCTCGCAGTCGCTGGTTCCAGTCGCGCGCTTCGTGGCCTGTCAGAGAAGCGCCGGTAAACAGACTGTTGCGCGAGCGGCTGCGAGTTGAAAAGTCGCTGGCGCCGCCGCCAAACGTAACCGGGGAGTGGGAGTGTGTTGGTCCAACCAACATTGGTGGGCGCCTCACCTGTGTTGTTTGTCACCCGAAACATCCTGAACGCCTCTGGGTTGGCGCGGCGGGCGGCGGCGTCTGGCAGAGCAAGGACGGCGGGCGAAACTGGGCCTCGTGCTGGGACGATCAGGACATCCTGAACATCGGCTCGCTGGCCATCGATCCACGAGACCCGGATACGATTTACTGCGGCACCGGCGAAGCCAATCTCTCGCTCGATTCCTATCCGGGAGTCGGTCTTTACAACAGCAAAGACGCGGGCGTCACGTGGCAATTGCTGGCGTCTTCAGATCGCAGCGGCGTTCCCAGCGGCATCGGCGTGATCGCGATTGATCCGTTCGACTCGAAACATTTGCTGCTTGGCGGTGTGGGCTATGCGGAAGTGAGTTTTGCGGGGAAGAGCCTGGGTGGCATGTACACGTCGTTTGACAGTGGCGTGACCTGGCAGCGCGAGACGTTTATTTCAACTAAAAACTACTGGTGTCATTCGATCGTTTTCCATCCCACAAAAAAGGGAACTATCTTCGCAACCTTTACCGAACAGGGCGCGCGCAGCGGCATCTGGCGTTCAACTGACGGCGGCAAGCATTGGTTGCACCTCATCGGCAAAGAACTCCCGGAGCCGGCGCTCTTCGGCCGCACCAGTCTCGCGATTAGTCCCTCGAAGCCGGAAGTGATCTACGCGTTTGCTGCCAATGAAAGCAGCGAAGGCAGCGATCTGATGCTCGGCGTTTTTCGCAGCTCAAACGGCGGCGATACCTGGAAAAACATCGCCGGCACACACTTCGATAAGGAGCAGCAGATTTCATACGGCAACACGATCGTCGTGCACCCTACGGATCCCAACTTCGTAATCTGCGGCGGGGTTGATCTCCACTGCACGCGTGACGGTGGCAAGAGTTGGCGACACCTCACTCACTGGTATCTTGATCGTGGTGATCCTAACTATGCGCACTCCGATCATCATGCAGTGCTGATGCCCGCGGCTGTCCCGGGCTTGATCTACGATGCCAACGACGGCGGCCTGGACGTCAGCGAAGACGGTGGTTCCAACTGGGAGAACCGCAGCAACGATCTGGCAATCACGATGTTTTATGATCTCGACGTGTCGCAGAACAATGGCAACTTGTTTGGCGGCGGCGCGCAGGACAATGGGACGGTCGTCACCAAGACCGGCGCGGCAACCAGTTTTTATCAAATCTACGAAGGCGACGGCGGCTGGCTCGTTTTTGATCCTAACGATCCCAACCACGTCTATTGCTCGGTCTACAATCTCGACATCCGGCGCTTCCACGGCAAGATTCACAAGAACGTTTCGCCTCCTGCCGGCCCGAAAGAACAGGAGTCGGTTTGGATGTGTTTCATTACTATGGACCCCGCCGACTCCAATATAGTCTTCACGGGTTCTTATCGAGTGTGGCGAACCGAGAACGACGGTGACAACTGGCATGCCGTGTCGCCGAACCTCGACGGCAGTTCAATTTCCGCAATAGAGGTTGCGCCGGGCGACTCGAAACGCGTTTATGTGGCGACGGAAAATGGCGGCTTCTTCCGCAGCGTCGACGGCGGCGAAACCTGGAGCCCGAACCTTTCGAGCTCGGTACTGCCGGGCCACACGATCACGCGTCTCGAAAGTCATCCGGAAAATGCGGACGTAATAATTGCAACGGTGGCGAATTTTGGTCATTCGCATGTCTTTCGCTCTGGAGACGGCGGGCTTTCCTGGCAGGACATCGACCTGGGTCAACTTCCCGACGTGCCGCATCACGTGGCCGTGATCAGAAACGATGAACCTGACAAGGTGTATGTCGGGAACGATGCGGGCGCGTTTGTGCTGGATACGGCGTCGGGTATTTGGATGAACCTAACGAAGAACCTGCCCAACGCGATGGTGGTGGATCTTGTCTATCAGGAGAAAGACGGAACACTGAGCGCCGCTACCTACGGGCGCAGCATCTGGCGCCTGAAACTGAAGTAGGAGTCGGCAGACGACGGTAGGACAGACATTCCTGTCTGTTTTTTGCAGAACCGCGAGCGGTAGCGAGCGGATGCTGAAAGGCAAGTCCGAGTAAAGGACAGCGACGTTGAAAGCAAGTTTGAGCCGGCGTCTCTTCGAGAGCTCTTCGATTCAATGATGTTTGTCGTATCCGGTCGCTACCGCTCCCGGTTCTGCAATGCATGTCCTCGCGGTTATCCGCCACCATGACGTTTCTGAAACCACTCTCCCCGCCGCTTCAGATTGTCGTCCGGTTCGCCCTTTTTCGATTTCGTTGCCTCGAGTTCAATTGCCTCAGAACCTGAAGCCTCGTCCTTGTCGCCGGCGTCTTTCTTGTCCGCGTCTTTCTGGTTTGTATCTTCTTTGGCCATGCACGAATTATAGCAACTGACTTACTCGCACCCAATTTCGCGCTTGTGCTATTTGTGTTTCTTGTAACGCAAACTGTTAGTTTGCGCGGCTCAGATTAACTTTACCAATGACATTCAAGGAATTTCGAGAGAAGGCCGAGTGGGTGGCGCTAGCTGGCGCGGTCATCATCTTTGCTGGCCAGTGGTCGTCGTCCGTTTATTATGTGGATCGCGAATTGTGGGTCGATCGCACGCCAGTCATCCTGAACTTCCTGGGATTGTGCACCACCCTTTTGACTCTGGTACTCGGGCTCTTAACGCTGCCTCGCTGGCAGTCGTTCGTCGCCCTCGCAGCGTGTGTCTGGGTCACCTTTATTTTTATGCAAGGACTGTAGAGTCTCTACAGATTACACACCGTCGCGTCTCATTTCTTCCGTGACTCTCGCCGTCTCGACTCCTGCTTTCACGTCATGCACACGGACGATGTGTGCGCCTTTCAGGATCGCGGCAGTGGTTGAGGCCATGGTGGCGTGGAGGCGTTCTTCGGGAGGGGCAGGGTTGCCGTCGGCGTCCGCGAGGATGCGGCCGAGGAAGGATTTTCTAGACGTGCCGATGAGAAGAGGGAAGTCAGGGAAGGCGGCGATGAGCTGATCGAGTTTCGCGATGAGTTCGATGTTTTGTTCCTGGCTCTTGCCGAAGCCGATGCCGGGATCAATGACAATTGATTCACGCTTCACGCCGCGCAGCAGAGCTATCTCAATACTCTCACGCAAACTGTTCGTTACCTCTTCAATGATGTCGGCGACCGGCGGCAGGCCATGAAGCGCGCCGGGTGTGCCGCGCGAATGCATCAGCACCAGGCCTGCGCCTGACTTCGCGACCTCATTCGCAATCTCAGGTTCAAAACGCAACGCGGAGATGTCGTTAACAATTGCGGCGCCGGCGTCGAGTGCCGCGCGCGCGATCGAGGCTTTCGCTGTGTCGATGGAGATGGGAACGCGGAAACGTTTCGCCAATTCTTTAATGACTGGAAGAACCCGATCCAGTTCTTCTTTAGCAGAGACGATTGCGTTACTGCCGGGGCGAGTTGATTCACCGCCTACGTCGATGATGTCGGCGCCTTCCGCGATCATCTGTTCTGCATGCCCGATTGCTTTGTCGAGTGAGAAAAATTCGCCACCGTCGCTGAAGCTGTCAGGCGTGACGTTCAGGATGCCCATCACAAGCGTGCGGGTTCCGATGGGTAGCGTGCGACCGTTCGTGATGTGCCATTCCGTAGTCATAAGGCAAAGGTAAAAAGGAAAAAGGCAAAAGTAAAGAAGACCGTGGCGCAAATGAGACAAGAGAAAAGGCAAACGTGAACGCTGCTTCACATTTGCCCTTTTCCTTTTGCCTTTTTACTTTTCTTACGCCGGCGCTGGATTACCGCCCGTGATTGGCGGCAGCAGAGGCTTCATTGGTTTGGCCGGCTCTTTCAGTTGCGGGCGATCTTCGCCGCCGGGATCCGCAGCTGGTTCCACTTCATCGAGCGTCAGTCCCGCAACGATGCGGCGAATCTCAACGCCATCCAGCGTCTCACGCTCG
>JANLYZ010000156.1:0-2436 GCA_031365905.1 Chloracidobacterium sp.
AGCCTCACTCCTGACTCTAATTCGAGGCTCGCGAGTCTCGTGAGCAGGCCGTCAGTGGAGATCGAGGACTTCTTTCGACACCAACCTACGTATCGCCGAAGTTCGCGGTCCAGTGAAATACCGAGCGTAACCAATTCGGAACGAGACGAATCACCGAGAGAAGTGAATGGCGCCGCAGCCTCTCGGCGTAAATGGAAATACGCCTGAAGCAGCATCCCAAGCTCGGAGCTGGCCGCATAGCCAGCGCCAAGGAACAGGCGCGTGGACACTTGCAACGCCAGTTGCCTCATCTCGCTCAAGAGACTAATGCTCGGTCCGGATCGCCAGCCGGCTACGAACGTCTCTAGAGCCTCGCCGATGGCGCTCTGCTGATCGTCAAGACTGCGCTCGCTCAACAACTGGCTTAGCACGCGTTGTTGTAGAACATGCTGTTCGCCGCGCATGCTATGCAGGCCACGATTGAGATTGACTAAGGCCTGCGGCAGCGAGAGGTGTTCAGCAGCGGAGATTGGCAAACCAAATCGATCGATGTCTCCAAGCACTGCCTGATGCAGCGCGGGACCAAACACAGCGATCGTCCCGTGGCATTCGGGGGCACGCGAGAAAATCGGTCCGTCATCGCGTATTACAAACATGTCGCCGAGCTGGGCGCGAGTGCGCGCCAGGAAGTCGAACGGTTGCTCGTGAAATTCACGAGTTTCCTTCGCGCGCGGAATCGAGAGAGGCAGTTGGCTCATTGACGATTCAACTCTGAGGTCCTTTGGAGATTGACTGCATCAGCAAAATAACTGGTTTGTTGAAATGATAGCGTAAGAACGAAGGGCGCGGAAGGTGGTTACCGGAAATCTTGCTAGAGAAAGATGTCGAGGTTCCGCATCTGTGACTTGACCTGCACCCGCACTTTGTGAAGAATTCAATCATTGGTCCGAGTAGGGCTGTTTGGCTCAGTTAACGAGGCTAATAACGAATACACCATGGGGTGGTAACAAATCGTGCCGTCTAAGAGAAACGCAGTTGCGGACAAACATCGCCAGCGCGCCATAAAGGTATTGCCGGTACCTCCTGAGTGGACTCTGGGCTTACCAGGTGAAAGAACTTCGAATGGTTCGAGTCGTGAGTACCAACGTATCAAGAACCCTCAAACCGGCGAAGAGCGAGAAAAGTGGCTGGCAAAGAGAGATGCGTTAACGTTAAGGGCCTTTCAAATCGCCTACGAAAATCACCACAAAAGCAAAGCTTCTTGATGCCGTATTTCACCTACGACACATCTGTAATAGTCTCAAGAAGGTTGCTAGAATTGCCTGGTAGGTCCGGCAGTTTTCTTATGTCCGGAGTAGTTTTGATGGAATTGACCGCGAGCGCACGTGACGAGTCTCAGCGAAAATTGTATGAGCGAATGTTTCGCGAATACAGAGAGGACAATTCCTTAATCATTCCCAACGAAGACGATTGGCTTCTTGCGAGCAAAGTCCTTTACCTCTTGAGCCATGATCGTAGGCGAGGTCACGCAGGCAAGTTGAAAAAGCTTCATCCAGGCACATCGCAACGCATGGCGCTCGATGTCTTGATAGCAGTGAGCGCTCGGCGATGGAGCGCCACCGTCGTAACCGAGAATTGGGCGGACTTTAAGGCAATCGAGCGCTATAGCAGAGCCAAGGTAGTAAAGGCCTCTGCATTCTTCCGGCAGTGACGTCGCCGTCAACAAGTGATACTAATCTAGCCGAACGGGATTCTTAGTAGTTCGTGAGTATCTCGTCCGGCTTGAAACCCATCCGGCCGAGCCGATCGCGGGTTTGTTCCATCATCTCCAGCGAACCGCAGATCAGCGCAATGGGCGAATGCAGATCCGGCAGCACATGATCGAGCAGCGATTGCACGTAGCCGGTTGGGCCTGACCAGTCGTGGCCGTCAGGTCTGGAAATAACCTGCCGCAACTCCACACCTGCGTCTTCCCAACCATCCGTTTCATCGCGATAACAAAAGTCGTCGGGCGTGCGCGCGCCGTAGAGCACCACCAACTGGCCAAACTCATCTTTGCGCTTCAGCACATGGCGCAACGCCGAGCGCAAAGGAGCAACGCCTGTGCCCATCGCCACGAACACCAGGTCCTTGCCTTTCTGTTCGTCGAGCGCGAAGCCGTGACCGGCCACTTCCATCAACTCAATCCGTTCACCCGGCTTCATGTCGAAGATTAAATTGCTGGCGCCCAGTTTTTGTTTCACCAGCACTTCCAACTCCAGGTCTTCAGGCGCACTCGCAAACGCAAAATAAGCGGGCGCTTCGTCGGCAACCGCCAAGACAGCGACCTGCCCCGGAATAAAATTCACGCCATGTTTGCCCGACGCGCTTTCCGGCAGCAGATCGAATGAGCGAACGCCACGCGCCTGTTCGCGGACCTTCGTAATGATGAGTGAAGTCAACGGCGTGATTCTCCCG
>JANLYZ010000325.1:0-4829 GCA_031365905.1 Chloracidobacterium sp.
GCACCGGAGCTTAGCCGACTCTTCAAAGAGGGTGAATAGAGAACCGCCTGACTATTCTTTTGGCGGTCTGATCGTTGGCACGTCGCCTCCGGGTGAGGTGTCCGGCTTGCCACGACCCATCATTGGAGAATCCGCGTTGCGCCCCGGTGCCGACGGCAGATTCGATGTAGGCGCGCCGCCGCTACTTCCCGGGTTACTCGTGGGAACGCCGCCATTCCCGAAGACTATCGGGCTGTCAAAATTTGGACGCCGTCCGCAACAGTCGCCGAAGTCATAGAACCTTCCATATCTCGGTCCGTAGGGCGACTCCCAGCCGTAACCAAAAGGAAAGAGCGTGTAGCAGCCCAGATTTGGATTAAATAGCCAGAATCCGAGAGAATGACTGCCCCATTCCGCTAAATATAACTGGTTGTTCCTAAAGCTCGAGACGAAGCCAGCGAGTGAGCGTTCTGAGAGTTTGCTGTTCGCCTTGGCAAGGGTTTCCGCCCGATCCTTGCTCCAGCGCTCGAGGGCATCCCAATTTTTCTTGTCGGCGTTTTCAAGCTTGGCCACGGAAAACGAGCTGCCGTTGAAGACTACTTTGTTGCCCCCTTTCACTTTCGTGTGCGTGTCTTCCAACATCACTCGGCCCTTCCGCACGATGAGCTCGGTGTTGTCTCCCGGCACGACGCTCACGCGATATAGTCCGCGGCGGATAATCGAGATGCGCGTGTGCGGGGTCGTTATCCCAATGAACAACTCCTCATCGTCAGCGCCGGTAACTTCCACGATGGCGGTGCCTCTGGTCAGGCGCACTTCAAGATTTTCGAGCGAGTTGTCGGCCAACTCAAACTCCGAATTCTCACCGACTCGCAGATACGATCCCGGATTCAGGAGCATTTCAACGCGCCCATCCAGGCCTGTCTTGACAACGTCCCCCGCTTCCAAGTCTTCTTTGATAGTGAGCTGTTGCCATTCGGTATTTCCATGTGAACGCATGGAAGCGCGGCCGGTCACGGCATTAACACCGCCGGCTTTCGCGGAAATCATGAACTTTTCGCGGTTCTGCGAATAGCTGGTGAGCGGAAGCGCCAAGACCAACGCGACCACGAAAAGCGTTGGTAGGCGATTGGGTAATGCTTTTCTCATTGAGTTTTCCTTAGATCGGAACCGTTAAGCTCAGTGTGTGCCCGGGGAGGTCATGATTATAGTCCTCCCAGTGTCATATACAAGCATTTCCCGTCAGCTGCGCCAGGCCTGTGGTTCGATTAATTTGGCAGGCTGCGCGAAAAGTAGCCCTGCTTCGTGCGCGCGATGACATCCTGTCGATCATGAATTTGCACAGTTACTGAGCGCCACTTTCCGTCTCGTGAACCATTGGACGGACGATACCCGATACTGTAAATCCGCCCGAGGTCGCCGATCACCTGCTTGTAGACATCATCGAGATCCTTCAGCTTGTCTGCGCGATAGAGCCGGCTGCCGGACGCTGACGCCAATTCGCCCAACTCCTCGCGTGCTATGGTGAATACATGATGCGGCGTGCGATGCCGCTTATACTCTTCAGCTTCAGTGTCGAGATAGATCGGAAAAACAATCGACTCCGAGGTTCGCACCAGTCGCAGCAGTTGATCAAAACTGGTCTGGGAACCATCACCAAAAACGTCGGGCAAGGCGTTGTCCACGCCGTCAGTCATCACGACAACGGCTGTCCGCCGCGATGAGCTTCCTGCAGCGTTGAGGATTGTAAGGACGTAACCGAGCGCGTCCCAAAACTTTGTGCCGCCTTCGGGCTTCTTAATATGCTCGATGGATTCTCGGAGAAGTTGCCGGTCCTGCGTCAAAGGACAGGCAACCTGGGCGACGTCGGTGAAAGTAACAACTGAGACACGGTCGATTGGCCGGGTCGCGTCGACAAATCGTCTGGCTGATTTGCGGATGAGCTTGAGCTTATCGTTGGTTGAACCTGACAGATCGAGCAGCAGCACGAGATCGAATGGCGTGTTTGCGGCGGCAAAGAAAGCGATGTCCTGCGGGGTTCCATCCTCGAGCACGAGGAAATCCTTTTGCTGAAATTCCAGCGATGGGTTCTGCGAATTCAAACTAACGAGGCTGACTTTTAGATCAACCAGGTCAGACTCGACGCGTATCGTTTCCACCGGCTCGCCTGATTGACCCAAACAAGTGAACGAAATAAACAGCGAGAACAGCAGACTGAGTATTCTGGTGCGACGTAGTTCCATAGGTGCTGGGGAACGCGCTCAGTTTGCGTAGTAACCACGCTTACCGCGTGCAACCGCTCCGGGACGCGAGCCGATGTTTACTTTAATCGCTCGCCACTTACCATCGCGAGTCTTATCTGAAGGACGGTAAGCAAGACTGTATAGTGTTCCCAAATCCGCCACCACTCGCTCATAGGCGCCAGCCAGGTCTTCCAGGCGTTCGACTTCATAGAAAACGCCGCCGCCCGCATCCGCCATCTCCTTCATGCGATCGTAGCCCGCATCGAAAGCTTCAGGTTGAGTATCCAGCGGACTCAGGGCCTCATATTCGGTGTTAAGCCAAAGCGTATACACCACGCCGTCAAATTCACCAACGCGGCTGAGCAGATCTTTGTAGGAAAGATTCGAGCCATCGCCCTGAACGCCAGGAATACTTCCGTCCAGGCCATCACTCATCAGGATAACTGCGGTGCGACGCGGGTTCTTCGCGCTCTTTTCCGACTGTCCCAGGGCAAAGTCCACAGCGTCATAAAGTTTTGTATCGCCGGCGGCCGTGTCCATGGCTCTTATGCGCGCGTTGAGACTTTGCCGATCAAGCGTCACTGGCGAAACTACGGTTGCCTGGCGCGCGAACGTGATGACGCCGATACGATCGGACGGACGGGCGGCCGCGACGAAGCGCAGCGCGGCGGCTCGGATCAACTTGAGGACTTCGCGAGTAGAGCCTGAAAGATCGATTACGAGTAATAGATCGAAGGGCGCCGATGAAGAATCGAACTGAAGGATTTTCTGCTCAGCGCCGTTTTCATAGAGTTTGAAATCAGACTGGGTGAGACCAACTACGCCACGATTGGTGTCACGGTCGATGACGCTTAAGTTGAGAGTTGCCAGTTGGGAGTCAACGCGAATTACGTCACCCTCGTCGATGTCCTGAGTGTCTAACGTCGGGGCTGGTGTGCCTGCTGCTTTAGTGGGCACCTCCGACAGTGCGGGCTCGGGCGCCTTCCGAAGCTGGGAATCACTCGTCAGCGACAGCGTGATGTTGCCAGTTTCAGAATTAAGCCGCAGTGACTGCGCTCCGATACCCAGTCGCGCCTGGAGCAGATGACCGTTCTCGCTCAAGGGCTGCCGTAATTCAGATCTAATTGATCCCTTCGTGGCTCGGGCGACGATATCCGCATTGGCCGACTCCGGCAGTTCCGCTTTCACGTCACCGTTAGCAGACTTAATGCTTGCGGAGAAGGGCATGCCATGCAGGGAAATCGCTCCATTGCTGGTTTCGATTTCCACTCGCGCACTCTCCGGAAATTTAATACTGAGGTCGATCGCGGCGACAGGGCTGCCGGGCCTCTGCACCACACGAATAACAAAACCCTGGCTGCCATTCTCGATAACTACCGACGAAAGTCGTGACCCTCCCGCTTCACCACTGGCCGCGACATACACATACTTTTGAGTCCAACTTTCGGCAGTCACACTGCCAA
The DNA here is from genome assembly GCA_031365905.1 of Chloracidobacterium sp. Lineage (GTDB taxonomy): Bacteria > Acidobacteriota > Blastocatellia > Pyrinomonadales > Pyrinomonadaceae > PSRF01. Next base: position 3,686 of record JANLYZ010000325.1, read on the forward strand.
GGTCGTTTACGATTCGCAGTTGGCCACCTGCGGGAAACTCCATTTGCAAACCCGCTCGCACGTCACTGCTTGTGCTTTGAGCAAAGGTGGTAAGCGACAAGAGCGCGGGAAGGAACAGCACGGCAATTACACGTTGAAATAGGTGCATGATGAAATGTTTGAGTAAGACTGACGTTCTGGGGAGAGTGCCGGAACCTTGCAAATCTTAGCTTAGAAAACCTTGCCGGGGTTTGTAGCCTACGACTATCTTTCTATCAGATCAAGCAAGGAGTCGTCGTCTTTTGCAGGGGCCGCTTCCTTGGGGACGTGCGTTTCGCCGCCCAGATCTCCCAGACGTAACATCAGGTTTCCTGCGTTCGTCGCATAAGGCATTGCCGCTTCCTGCGTCAAGACCCCGCCCCGAATCATCTGCTCGATGACGCCGTCGAATGTCTGCATGCCATCCTGATCGCCCTGCTCCATGGCATCAACTAGCGACTTGCCTTCCGCTTCGCCTTTCTCAATGTACTCACGCGTGCGCATGGTCGACTTGAGAATTTCAATGGCTGCCACTCGGCCCTTGCCATCGGACTTGGGAATCAGGCGCTGCGAAATGATGTAACGAAACGACTGCGCGATGCGCGTGCGAATCACTCGCTCTTCGTTTTTAGGAAACACGCCGATGATACGATCAATAGTCTTGGAGGCGTCGATGGTGTGGAGCGTGGACAACACCAGGTGGCCCGTTTCAGCGGCCTCGAGTGCGACTTCGATCGTTTCCTTGTCGCGCATCTCGCCCACCAGAATAACTTTAGGCGCTTGCCGCAGCGCAGCCCGCAAGGCGATCGCAAAACTCGGGGTGTCTGAATGCAGCTCACGCTGATGAATTGTGCACTGCTTGTGAGCGTGGAGAAACTCGATTGGATCTTCGATGGTGACAACGTGGAAAGCCTGCGTCTCATTAATCAAATCGATTACCGCAGCCAGCGTTGAACTCTTGCCGCTTCCAGTGGGGCCAGTAACAAGCACGATGCCATTCTTGATGTTTACTATTTCTTTCAACTGCGCGGGCAAGTTGAAGTCGTTGAAGTTTGGCGGATTGGTGGGAATCACACGCATGACGATGGCGTAGGTGCCGCGCTGCTTGAAGATGTTCACGCGGAAG